>JBGTIC010000383.1:0-3429 GCA_041745895.1 Gammaproteobacteria bacterium | reverse complement strand
CATGCTGTCGCGCACGAACCCTGCGCCGCCTACATGATCATTGCGGGCACGACCCTGGATGTCGCACGCATGGGTCGCTACGCAGCGGCGCTTGAGGCATCCGGGCTCTATCCTTCCGTAGGCGGGCGCTACGTGAACGAGGCGCGCCCCATCGAGGTCTTCGAGGGCGCCCCGCACGAAGACCACGTATCGCTGATCGTGCGCTTCCCCACGCAGGCCGCAGCGCGTGAATTCTGGTACTCGGAAACCTATCAGCGCGAGATTCTGCCCTTGCGCGTCGATCCGCTTGCCGGCGATTACACGGTCACCGTGTATCGATCCGCCGAAGCACGCGCTGCCGGTGTAACATGCGACGCCGACAGGATGACAGCGCAGTGAATCCCGCCGCATTGGCGAAAAACCATCGAGGAGTGTTCCGTATGCGTCAGAAAGTGCTCGGCGTCATGAGCCTTGTGATTCTCATAGGCTGCAGCCCGGCCGAACGTGCAGGGCCTGAGCACGAAGCTGCAGCCGCGCAGCACACTGCCGCCGCCTCCGTGCCTGCAGGCGAGGCGAACGCGCAGCGCCTTGCGCCGCTGTATCGTCATTCCATCCTGGTATCGGATCTCGAACGATCGCTCACGCTGTACCGCGACATTCTGGGTCTCGAGTTGAGCCGCGTCTCCGAGACCGGACCTGATTCCTATTCCTATGTGTTCTTCAATATCGAGCCCGGCGCGATGAAGCGCTTCGCCTATCTCAGCGGCGGGCAAGGCTACACCGACGTGCTGGGCATCGGTGAGGTCCCGGGTATAGAACTCAATCTGCCGAACAGTCCCCGTGCAGTGGCCTGGGTACAGACGGTGGCGGATGTCGAGGGTGTCATGGAGCAGGTCGAGGCCTTGGGCCTGGAGCTGATCCCACCGACCGAGTTCATGAGCCGCGAAGCGGGCCGGCCTGGTCTCGAGGCCGGCGTCATCGATTTCGACGGGCACCTGCTGCTGTTTTACGGTCTCAAACGTGAGGCGCAGGAATGATCAGGCGACATCATGCGTAGCCGATCATCACCGCCACGCCGATGAACCCCAGCGCAATGACCACCAGCAGGGCGAGCAGTGGCCAGATGAAGCGCACCCAGGTCGCCCACTCGATGCGCGCAGCGCCCAGTGAGCCCATCAGCGACGCCGAGGTCGGTACGATCAGGTTGGTAAGGCTGTCGCCCAGCTGAAAGGCCAGGACCGAGACCTGGCGGGTGACACCGACAAGATCGCCAAGCGGGGCCATCAGCGGCATGGTCAGTGCAGCCTGGCCGGAACCTGAAGGCACGAAAAAGTTCAACACGGACTGCACGAAGAACATCAGCCACGCGGAGCCGACCTCCGGGACATGCTCCAGCGCCGAGGCCATGCCGAACAACAGTGTGTTCATCACTGACGGCTGTGCCGGATCCACACCGCCCATCAGCACCACCAGGCCATTGGCAATGCCCACGACGATCACCGCAGGGACGAGGCTGCCCACGCCCTCGCGAAAGGCGCCGGCCAGTTCATTGGCGCTGATGCGATGCGCGCCAGGCAACAGATAGAGCAACCCCACGGCCAGCCCCATCGCCAGGAACTGCGTGGCGATTTCGGCGATGTAGTACTCGTAGCGAACGACACCGACCACCACCCAGGCAACGCCGGCGAGCACGATCAGCAGGGCGATGGCGTCGCGACGTGTAAACTCGACCGCGTCAGCGGCAGTCACTGCGTGTTTGTCACGAAACCAGGCATCGCTGGCGTGCACGGGTGAAAGTTCCGGCCTGGCCTTGATGCGCCGCGCATACCACAGCGTGAAGGCCATGCCAACCAGCGTGACCACGGCCCACATCACCATGCGTAACGGCGCACCTGACAGTGGTGCGACCTCTGCGATGCCCTGGGCGATACCGACGTTGAACGGGTTCATCCAGCTGGCCGCGAAGCCGACGCGCGAAGCCACATAGGTGATCAGCACGGCGGTGATCGAGTCGAAGCCCAGGCGCACGATGATTGGCACCAGCAGGATCACGAAGGCAATAGTCTCCTCGCTCATGCCGAAGATTGCACCGCCCAGCGAAAACGCCAGGAACAGCAGCGGCAACACCAGCAGCGGATCGTGCTGGGTGCGCCGGATCAGCGCGCGTACGCCTCGATCCACGCAGCCGGTGCTCATGATCACCCCGAACGCACCGCCCACCAGCAGCAGAAAAGTGATGATGGCAACCGCACCCCCGCTGCGGCTGCCCGAGGTCATGCCTTCGTAGGGCGCATTGAGAAAGCCTGTGGCCTCTCGCCCGGCGTTGAACAGGGGCGTGCCCGGCGGGCCTTGCGGCGCGACCGTGAAACTCGCAAGCGCCACCGATTTCGCGCCGTCTGCGCTTTCCTCGACAGCAAAGTTGCCGGCCGGCACAACGAAGCTGATGCCGGCCAGCACCAGTGCGACCCAGAACAGGATGACCAGGGTATCGGGGGCGCGGAAGGGCTGGCGGACAGGTTCGGCCATGGCGTCAGGGGTCCGGATAGGTGGCGCAAGAATGCGTTGCCTGAGCTCACCGCGCAAGCTCGCTGCACACACTGCGCACGGATCCACAGGTATAGTCAGACAATATCGCAAGCAACGGGTGCACATTGACAACTCGCCTGGACCGAATCCTGCCGCTGCTGGCCATCATTGCGGTCATCGCGGTCAATGCGGCAGCGAACATCCTGCCGCTCAACGCAGTGAACACCGGTGAGGTCTCGGCGATGTATCCCACCGGCTTCACGCCGGCGGGCTGGGTTTTCCGGATCTGGAGCCTTATCTATCTGGGACTGCTGGGATTCGGCATTGCGGTTCTCGTCGCCTCGCCAGCCATCCGCGCGCGGGCGGGCGCGATCCCGCGCTGGTTTGTCCTCAATGCCGTTGCGAACATCGGCTGGGTATTTGCATGGCACTATCAGCTCATTGCGCTGAGTTTCCTGCTGATGTGCGTGATTCTTGCGACGCTCTTAGTCATCACGACGCAGCTGCGTCACAGGCCGGGCGCAGGTCTCGGCGCCTACCTGCTCATCGATGCACCCTTCAGCCTGTACCTGGGCTGGATCACCACTGCAACGCTGGCCAATCTCGGCAATCTGTTCTTCGCCCTGGGGACCTATCCGTTCGCGCTGACGATGGATCAGTGGGCGCTGGTCACCGTCGTCGGTGCGACCGCGGTGTATGTCTGGGTGACCACCGTCACACGCGATGTGATCTTCGGGCTGGTATTTGTCTGGGCCGGGGCGGGCATCGCACTGCGGCCCTCGGGCATCAGCGAGCCGGTGCAGCTGGCGGCCATGACCGGAGCCGCCATGGTGCTTCTGACCAGTGTGCTGGTGATCCGCAGGCGTCGCCCGCGCAGCCGTGATGCCCGTTGAAGCGTGTGCTGCGCGCTGTGGCGCGAGCGTC
>JBGTIC010000382.1:0-4359 GCA_041745895.1 Gammaproteobacteria bacterium | reverse complement strand
TTCAGCCGGGCGGTCGGCAAGCATGCAGCGCTCGACGTGGCCCGGCTCGACCGTTATCCGCGGCGGCGGCACGGTCGCACATTCAGCTTGCGCGACGACACACCGTGGGTGGAATGGGCAGCCCGGCGGTAGATCAGCTGGAGCGGGCGTCGTCCCTGGAATGTTCGCTAGCCGGGACCGCTCAAGCTGAAGGCGCGGCACGGCGGCCAGCAGCGCGCGCGTGTAGGCATGCTGCGGACGGTAAAAGATGTCGTCGACGGGGCCGGACTCCACCACCTGACCGTTCTTCATCACCAGCACCCGTTCGCACAGCCCCGCGACTACGCCCAGGTCGTGCGTGATGAGTATGATCGCGGTGCCAAAATCGCGGCGGATGTCCTTCATCAGTTCGAGGATCTGCGCCTGCACCGTGACATCCAGCGCCGTGGTGGGCTCATCGGCGATCAGCAGGTCAGGCCGGCACAGCAGAGCCGAGGCGATCATGACCCGCTGACGCATGCCGCCGGAGAATTCGTGCGGGTACATGTCGATGCGCCGGGTCGGCTCGGGGATCCGCACGGCCTCGAGCATCTCGACGCAACGGGTCCGCGCCTCGCGGCGGCCAAGCTTTTCGTGGTGGATGAGCACCTGCGACATCTGGTCGAACACGGTCATGTACGGGTTCAGAGAGGTCATCGGATCCTGGAAGATCATGCCGATGCGCCGCCCGCGAATCCGGCGCAGCTGCCCTGCCGGCATCCCAAGCAGTTCCTGGTCGCGGTAGGTCGCCGATCCCGTGGCCCGTCCGTTGGCTGCCAGCAGTCCGATCATGCTCATCATCGACTGGCTCTTGCCAGAGCCCGACTCGCCGACGATGCCCAGCGTCTCGCCGGCGGCAAGTTCCAGCGAGAGATCGCGCACCGCGTGCACTTCGCCATCGGGCGTGCTGAAGCGCACGTTGAGGTCCGTGACCTTGAGCAACGGCTCGCCGGGCGCCAGCGCCTTGACTTCAGTGCTGCTCATCAGCGGTCCTTGGGGTCGAGCGCATCGCGCAGACCATCGCCGACGAAGTTGAAGCAGAACAATGTCATCGCCAGGAACACGGCCGGGAACACCAGCATCCACGGCGCGGTTTCCATCTCCTGCGCACCCTCGTTGACCAGCGCACCCCAGGAGGTCATCGGTTCCTGCACGCCCAGACCAAGAAAGCTCAGAAAGCTTTCGACCAGGATGACCTGCGGGATGGTCAGCGTCACGTAGACGACTACGACGCCGAGCAGGTTGGGCACGATATGGCGGCGGATGATGTTGAAGGTGGATACGCCCTGGGCCTCGGCGGCCTCGACGAATTCCTTGCTCTTGAGCGACAGCGTCTGGCCGCGCACGATGCGCGCCATGTCCAGCCAGTTGATCGCGCCGATGGCAACGAAGATCAGGATGATATTGCGACCGAAAAACACCATCAGCAGGATGACGAAGAACATGAACGGCATCGCGTAGAGGATATCGACGATGCGCATCATCAGGTGATCGATGCGCCCGCCCAGATAGCCCGCCGTGGCACCGTAGCTGATGCCGATCAGCAGGCTGACCAGGGTGGCCACGATGCCGATCATCAGGGAGATGCGCCCGCCATGCAGCGTGCGCACGAACAGGTCGCGTCCCAGCGCATCGGTGCCGAAGACGTGGCGGGTCTCCAGGTCCGGCGCAATCGAGATGTTGTCCCAGTCGGTCTGCGCATAGTCGTAAGGCGAGAGCCACGGCCCGACAATCACCAGCACCGACATGGTCAGGATGATGCACACCGAGAGCATCGCCGCGCGGTTCTTGCGCAGCACGTTCCAGGCATCGACCCACAGGCTGCGGCCCTTCACGAGTGTTTCGCCCGGTTCAGCAGACGGCACGACGTTGCCAGGCATCTCGCGCGCCATCAGTACTTCACCTTCGGATCGAGCCAGGCATAGAGGATGTCGACGAGAAAGTTGAAGACGATGATCAGCACGCCGTAAAACACCACCACGCCCATCACCAGCGTGTAGTCACGATTCAGCGCGCCCTGCACGAAGTAACGACCAAGACCCGGCACGCCGAAGATCTGCTCGATGACTACCGAGCCCGTGATGACCGCCGCGGTCGCAGGGCCCAGGTAGGAGACCACGGGCAGCAGCGCGGGCTTCAGCGCGTAGCGCAGGATCACGGTGCGCTCGGGCAGGCCCTGGGCGCGCGCGGTGCGCACGAAGTTGCTGCGCAGCACCTCGATCATCGAGCCGCGCGTGAGTCGCGAGATGTAGGCGATCTGCGGCAAGGCCAGTGCAATCACCGGCAGGACCATGTGATTCCAGGCACCCCCGCCCCAGCCGCCCGCCGGCAACCAGCCAAGCGTCACGGCAAACAGCAGGATCATCAGCGGCGCCATGACGAAATTGGGGATCGAGATACCGGTCATCGATACGGCCATGACCGAATAATCCGTACGCGAGTTCTGCCGCAACGCCGCCACCGTGCCAGCGGTAATGCCGATCAAGAGCGCAAGGAGCATCGCGCTGCCGCCCAGACGCAGCGACACCGGAAAGCCCGTGCCGATCAGCTCGGTGACGGTGTAGTCCTTGTACTGAAACGATGGACCGAAATCGCCCCGCAGCAGTCCGCCGATGTAGCGGAAGAACTGCTCGTAGAGCGGCAGGTCCATGTTGTAGGCGGCGCGAAGATTGGCCTCGATCTCGGCCGGCAGGGTGCGCTCGGTGTCGAACGGACCGCCGGGTGCGACGCGGATCATGAAAAACGCAAGCGCAATGAGGATGAACAGCGTCGGGATGGCGCCCATCAGGCGCGAGAGCGAGTAGCGCAGCACCGTCGTGGGCCTCAGTGCTTCAGGATGTAGAGGGTCTTGGAATAGATGTGGTCCATGATGTTGGACTCATAGCCGCCGACCCACGGCTTGACCGCGCGTTTGGTGACGTAGAAATACACCGGAATCAGCGGCACGTCGTCGAGCAGCACCCGCTCGGCTTCCTGAAGCAGTTCGGCGCGGCGCTCCAGGTCGGCCACCATCGAGGCCTGAGCGAGGAGCTCGTCGTAGCGCGGGCTGTTCCAGCCCGAGTCGTTCATGCCGCTGTCCGAATGCTGCAACTCGGCAAACGTGAACGCATCGTTGTAATCCCCGATCCAGCCGGCGCGGAAGACTTCCGTTGTCGCCTTGCTGCGCCGGGTCTCCAGATACACCTTCCATTCCTGGTTCATCAGCTCGGTCTGGATGCCGAGCACCTCGTTCCACATCGAGGAGATCGCCACGGCAACGGTGCGGTGATTCTCATGGGTGTTGTAGAGGATCTGCAGGCGCAGCGGCTGTTCAGGGCTGTAGCCTGCCTCGGCATAGAGCCGACGGGCTTCAGCCTCGCGCTCAGCCTGCGTCCAGCTGGCCCACTCGGGCACGACCTGGGTGTAACCGGTCACGCCGGGGACCCAGCCGTAAGCGGGTACCTCGCCGGCGGCGGTCACCTGTTCGGTCAGGCGATCCCGGTTGATCGCAAGATTGAGTGCTTGACGCAGCGCGCGATTGTCCTGGAACGGCGGCCGGGTGACGTTGAGCCCGTAGTAATAGGTGCCCAGGTATTCGGCGATCACGAGTTCATCGGGAATGTTGCTGCGCACCCAGCCCAGCTGCCGGAATGGCAGGTCGTAGGTCATCTCCAGTTCGTTCGCGCGGTAGCGCTGCAGCTCAGTCGACTGGTTTTCGATCGGGTAGTACCAGACTTCGTCGAGGCGCACGTTCTGTGCCGCCCAGTAGTGGGGATTGCGCACCATCTTGATGTGCGACTGCACCACCCACTCCTCGAGCATGAACGCGCCGTTTGAAACCAGGGTGCCCGGTCGCGCCCAGCGCTCGCCGTGCTCCTCGATGCTGGGCCGATGCACCGGATAGGCCGCCGAGTGGTTGAGTACGCCCAGGAAATACGGTGCCGGATTGCCGAGCGTGATCTCCAGCGTGCGTTCGTCGATGGCCCGCACACCCAGCGAATCCGGCGGCTGCTGGCCTGCGATGATGGCCTCGGCGTTGAGGATCGGACGCAGCATGATGCCGTAGTTGGACAATGTCGCCGGATTGACCGAGCGACGCAGACTGAACACGAAGTCGTCAGCCGTCACCGGATCACCATTCGACCAGCGCGCATTGTCACGCAGGCGAAACGTGTAGAGGAGTCCGTCGTCGCTGATCTCCCAGGACTCGGCCACACCCGGGGCGACGCTGCCGTCCGGCGCACCGGAGGTCAGGCCTTCATAGAGATCGCGCTGCAGGTTGGCTTCGGGCACGCCCTCGGTCTTGTGAGGGTCCAGCGCCTGGGGCTCGGCGCCGTTGCCCCGGCGCAGCACCTGGCGATC
>JBGTIC010000381.1:0-5480 GCA_041745895.1 Gammaproteobacteria bacterium | reverse complement strand
GCGCCGCCGCTCGGCCTCCCGCAGCGCCCCCCACACCGTCAGCCACCGCCAGCACCCATGACTGAGTGCCGACCCGGAATGCGCCGATCGCGTCCTCCGCCGGCGTTGCCTTGCCGGGATCACGCTGGGTGAAAACACTCAGCTGACCGCAGCGGGCAAGGAAGTCACCGCCGGCCGCACGCACATCGTCCACAAACACCTGGGAGTCATCGAGAAACCCGACTGAATCAACGCGCATCTGCTGCATGTCCTTATGCAATCGAATCACGCCCCCTGCCGCGCAGTCTGCGAAAGGCCTGCTCCATCTCTACCGCATTGGCGAACCGTGACTGCGGGCGAAGCTCCGTCGCACGCCGCAGCCACGTAATCATCGGTGGGCGCAGTTTACTCGCAAGCCTTCGATGGCCCGCTGCCGGCCACGCGTATGGCCACTCCGGCAAAGTTCCGCTGAACATCCGGTAGATCACCAGTCCCAACGAAAACACATCCGACTGGAACATCGGGTGACCCAGCGCCTGCTCCGGTGCGAGATAACCCACCGTACCCGACCCCGAGGCCTTGATCGTACGCAGCGCGATCTTGGAAAAGCCGAAATCGGTCAGCCGGATGCGGTGGTCGGGAAACAGGATGAAATTGTCCGGCTTCACATCACAGTGAATGATGCGCTGGCTGTGTGCATGAGACAGTGCTGCAAGCATCTGCGCGGTGTAGTCCAGCGCCTTCTCGGTAGAGATGCGTCGCGCCAACCGGTCGCCCAGGGACTCAAGCCCCAGCGGCATGGCAATGACGAAGTGCTCGTCGATGAAGCTTGCGTTGAGGATGGGCAGCACGTTGGGATGATCCATGCGCGTGGCCAGACGTGCCTCGCGACGGAAATCCGCGAGGAAAAACTCATCCATCATGCCCGGATAGGGAATCTTCAACGCGACGCGACAGCCGTGGATGCTGTCGTAGGCCTGGTAGACCGCGCAGCGCGGACCGTCAGCAAGACACCGCTCGATCCGATACTTGCCCAGCTTCTGCCGGGCGCGCAAGAGTTTCGACTTGCCCAAGTAAACCCTCCGGCGGGCGTGACCTGATGCGACGCTGAGCTCGCTTCACACCCTTGTGGCCCTGCCCGGATTCTACATGGATATGCTCAGCAGACGAGGCGGGCATTCTCAGGTGCCCGGCATCGGCTCGACGCGTGCCGTCTAGTGCATGACCACAGGCAGATGCATCTCTGCGGTCGTGCCTGTACCGGGGCGGCTGCGCAGTCTCAGTTCACCCCCGGCGATCCGGCAGACGCCGTCGACGAGGCTAAGGCCCAAGCCAATGCCTTTGCCGACCTCCTGCATCGTGAAAAACGGCTCACGGGCCTTTGCCAACGTTGCTTCATCCATACCGATTCCCTGATCGCTGACTGCGATGACGATCTTTCCCTGATCCGTTGAGGAATCCTGTCCGCCCGACCAGGAGGAAAGCCGAACATCCCCGCCCGCGGGCATCGCAGCGATGGCATTCGCGACCAGTTCTTCGATTGCCTCTCGCAACATGCCGGTGTCAATTTCCAGCACGGCACCTGGGGCACGAAGATCGCAGGTCAGTTCGTGACGCGGTCCGAATCGACCGGCCAGCGCCGTGTCCAGGCCACGCAGGTACGGGTCGATTTCGATGCGGCCAGGCTGAGCGTTGCTCTGCCCGGAATACACCAGCAGGCGGCTGACCAGCGCCGCGGCACGCTGTGTCGAGACCAGACTGACATCGAAGATGCCACGAAGCTCCGGCCGATCGATGAGCTCGCCCTCGAGTGATTCCACATTGACCATGATGACCATGAGAATGTTGTTGAGGTTATGCGCCAATCCACCCGTCAGCTGACTGACGGCCGAATGGCGGTCGAGCTGACGCCTCTGGGCGTCGGCACGCGCCTGCTCGGTCACATCCTCGACCACCCCCACGAAGGCCGGCGCCTCATCGCCGGCCTGCAGAATCTGCACGGCTTTCATCTCCAGGTGGCTTGGCGTCGCGTCACCGCCAGCGACCCGGAAGCGACTGACGAACGCCTCGCCGTCGCGTAACGCTCGATGCAGCTGCCGCTCTGTGGCAGGTCGGTCGGCCTCTGCGACAGCCCTCAGCCAGTCATCGGCCGAATCGATTCCCAGCAGCGTGCAGAAGCGCCGGCTCGCCTGGACAATGCGGCCGGAGGCATCGGCACGGAAGATCCCGACCGGGAGCGTGTCGTAGAAGGCCCGAAGCTCGCGGTTCACACGGTCCAGCTCGCGCTCGTAGCGCCGCCGGTCTGTGGCATTGAAGACCGTTATCCGGATGAAGACTACCTTGTCCTCGCTGTCGCGTCGTTCGACGGCATTGACGAGAACCGGGATCGGGTTGCCATTGCTGGCGAGAAGGTCGAACGCCACCTCGTCGAAGAATCCCTGCATATGCAGCATCGGTGCAAAGTGAGTCTCGTAGAAGATCCTGCCTGCAATGGTGAGCAGGTCCTGAAAGCGGCTGCCCAGAACAGCCGCCTGAGCAAGCCCGGTCCATGCCAGAAAAGTCGCGTTGACCCGTTCGATGCGCCCGTCGGGCTCCAGGGAAAGGTAGCCGCAGGGCGCGTGCTCGAAGAGGTCCTTAAGCTCCTCGGTACCGAACCTGTTCTGCGAGGCCGGGGATTTCTCGACTGGTGGCATTTCAGGCCACCAGGAAATCGCGGATTGCAGCTGTGGTTTGCTCCGGCGCGCTGAGGTTGGGGCAGTGGCCTGTGGCATCGAGCGTCACAAGTTGGCTGGCGGGCATCTCGCGATGGACATACTCGCCAACCGCCTGCGGCGCGATCATGTCCTCGCGGCATTGCAAAATCAGCGTCGGGATCGTGACATGCTTCAGGTCAGCCCGATTGTCCGCCGTGAAGGTCGTGCGGGCGAAATGCCGGGCGATCGCGGGATCTGTCCTGCAGAAACTGTTGGTCAACGCCTCGCTGAGTTCCGGCTGGTCAGGGTTGCCCATGATGACCGGCGCCATATGCGCGGACCAACCCATATGATTGCTGTCCAGAAACTCCAGCAGTTCATCGATCTGTCCGGCAGTGAAGCCTCCGACATAGTCCCCATCGTCGATGTATCTTGGCGACGGGCAGACCAAAATGAGCTGGCTGAACAATTCAGGCGCGGCGCGCACTGCCAGCACGCCGATCATCGCACTGACCGAATGCCCGACAAACACGGCCTTGCCCGAATCGAGCTCACGAAGGATTTCGACGACGTCATCGGCGTAGCCCTGAAGGCGGCGATATTTTTCTGGTGAC
Organism: Gammaproteobacteria bacterium; assembly: GCA_041745895.1. Classification (GTDB taxonomy): domain Bacteria; phylum Pseudomonadota; class Gammaproteobacteria; order Steroidobacterales; family PWYM01; genus PWYM01. Next base: position 2,194 of record JBGTIC010000381.1, on the reverse strand, counting down.
CATGCGCTCAAATCGGACCTGCCCGCCCCCACGTGATCGAACAGCACCACCTGATGACGATCGACGAACTGTGATGCCACACGGAGCCACATGTTCTGGTCGCAACCAAAACCGTGCGCGAAGAGCATCAAGGGCCCGGACCCGCCGAGCATCTGGACGTTGTTTCTTGCACTGACCGACATCGTGTCTCTCTCGATAGCGTCCTGGGCATAGGATTTGAGGTTTATCATACAAGGTTCAGTCTGTGCTGAAAGCTGGACCAAGATATCGACAGGCGGGCAGAACATGGAACACGATCATCACCACGCAGCGCCCGACATCCCAGCGGGAACCGAGACCGCGAAAGACCCGGTCTGCGGAATGACGGTCGCAGTCAAGCCCGACGGGCGACATGCTCAGTACCAGGACGAAGCCTTCCATTTCTGCTCCGGGAAATGCCAGACGAAGTTCCAGGCGGATCCCTGGTTTTATGCCTCGGGTCGCGCAGCCGGGCGCAAGAAGGTCGTGCCCGCCGACGTGCAGTACACCTGCCCGATGCACCCCGAGATCGTCCGCGCTGTGCCGGGCGCCTGTCCGATCTGCGGCATGGCGCTCGAGCCTATGCTGCCCTCGGACGAACCCAGCGAAGAGCTGACCGACTTCACGCGCCGGATGTGGATCTCGGCGGCGGCGGCGGTGCCGCTCGTCATCCTGACAATGGGAGAACTGGTCGCCCTGCCGGTTCGGGACTGGATCGGGCATCAGACCGCCAGCTATCTGGAGTTCGTGCTGGCGACGCCGATCATTCTCTGGGCCGCCTTGCCGTTCTTCAAGCGCGGCTGGGATTCGATTGTGAACCGCTCGCCCAACATGTGGACGTTGATCAGCCTCGGCGTTGCGGCGGCTTATCTCTATTCGCTGGTCGCGACCTTCCTGCCGGGCGTGTTTCCCGAACAGTACCGAATGGGACACAGCGTCGGGACCTATTTCGAGGCGGCGGTGGTCATCGTGACACTGGTTTTTGTCGGCCAGGTACTGGAACTGCGCGCACGCGAACGCACCGGCGACGCCATCCGGGCGCTTCTGGATCTGGCCCCCAAGACGGCGCGGCGCATCTTGCCCGATGGGACGGAATACGACGCGCCGCTGGAAAACATCATGGAGGGCGACCGCTTGCGCGTGCGCCCCGGCGATGCGGTTCCTGTGGATGGGACAATCATCGAGGGGCGGTCCTCGCTGGACGAAAGCATGCTGACCGGCGAGTCGATGCCGGTGGAAAAGTCTCCGGGCGATGCCGTGACCGGGGCCACGATCAACAAGAACGGCTCTCTGATGATCGAGGCGGGCAAGGTCGGCGCCGATACGGTTTTAGCGCAGATCGTTGCCATGGTGTCGAACGCGCGGCGTTCGCGCGCGCCCATTCAGGGACTGGCCGACCGGGTCTCGGCAGTGTTCGTGCCGACCGTGGTGGTCATCGCCATTCTCGCCTTCGCAGTCTGGCTGATCTTCGGCCCTGAACCTGCCCTGGTCTTTGCCATCGCCTCGGCCGTGTCGGTGCTGATCATCGCATGCCCCTGTGCACTAGGTCTGGCCACACCCATCTCGATCACCACGGCGGCGGGGCGCGGGGCGCAGGCGGGCGTGCTGGTCAAGGATGCCGAGGCGTTGGAGCGGATGGCTGGGGTCGATACGTTGATCGTCGACAAGACCGGCACGCTGACCATGGGCAGGCCGAAGTTGACCGATACGGTAAGGCTGGGGGATCTGCCGGAGGCCGACCTGCTGTCGCTGGCGGCAGCACTCGAGCGCGGCTCGGAACACCCGCTGGCCGAGGCGATCGTCGAGGGGGCACAGGCGCAGGGCGCTTCCCGTCAGGAGTCTTCCGAGTTCGAAGCAGTCACAGGTAAGGGCGTGCGCGGCACGGTCGGTGGACGCGCGGTGGCACTGGGCAATGCGGCGATGATGCGCGAGATGGGGCTGGACGCAAGCTCGGCCGAAGCGAAGGCTGACATTCTGCGCGCCGAAGGCAAGACCGCGATGTTCATCGCGGTCGAGGGCACACTGGCCGGCATCGTGGCGGTTGCCGACCCGATCAAGGACTCGACGGCGCAAGCGATCCGCGAACTGCACGCGCAGGGGCTGCGCGTCATCATGGCGACCGGCGACAATGAACGCACGGCGCAGGCCGTGGCGGGCAGGCTCGGCATCGACGAGG
>JBGTIC010000380.1:0-2637 GCA_041745895.1 Gammaproteobacteria bacterium | reverse complement strand
ACCCGCGCGGGCGGCACCAGATGATCGGCCCGCAGCAGCGCCCAGCTGTCGGTGATGCGCGCGTCGTAGCCGCCATTGCCTCGCTGCCGTTCGATGGTCACGCGCAGCGTGAACTCACCGCCGTCGACCGGGGGCCGCCAGAACACGAACTCGTCATTCACCTGGAGCTGGCCATCGCCTGCGAATCCCTGATGACGCTCGGGGTCGATGCGAAAACGCAGTTCGCGCAGCTGGCCATCGGTCTGTCGCAACCGGATCTCGACTTGTGCCTCGCCTGCGGCGGGCAGCAGCGTTGCGTGGTAGTCGATGTCGTAGGTCGGGGTCGGCTCATCGCCGTGCGCCGCAGCTGCGAGCACTGCGACAAACAACAACCCCCACGCCCACACAGAGCTTGTTTTCATGCCTGATTCGTGACCCCGTGGACACCTGCGCCTGTTTTTCTCATGGCATACTGACCTGCAGACCCAGCGAAGGGTTCCGGCAGCCGCGCCAGTGGCGCCGGCCCGCCAAACCCTGTTCACCGACTCCCGCGCAAGGTAACGACCATGAACGCCTCTGTCGATCTCGCCGCCCCTGCCGGCATCCCCGCCGACGCCGACATCGTCACGCTGCAGTCGCATATGCTGCAGGAAAAGCGCCGCGTCGCCGATCCCGGGGACACCCTGTCGTGGATCGTCTCAGCGCTGTCGATCTCCGCCAAGATCATCTCCGCACAGCTGCGCCGCGCCGGGCTGGACAACGTGCTGGGCTCGCTGGGTAACGAGAACATCCAGGGCGAGGTCCAACAGAAGCTCGATGTCATCGCCAACAACGTGCTGATGCGTGCGCTGGGGACGCGCGAAGGTGTCGTGGTGCTGGCCTCCGAAGAGGCCGACGAACCCGTCGTGATCTCCGGAAATCGCGCCGATGAGCGGGGTTACTGCGTGCTGTTCGATCCGCTGGACGGCTCGTCGAACCTGGACGTATGCGCAGGCGTGGGCACTATTTTCAGCATTCTGCGCCATGACCGGCGCAGCACGCGCATCACCGACTCGGTATTGCAGCCTGGCACACAGCAGGTCGCTGCGGGCTATGTGCTCTACGGCCCCTCGACCGTGATGGTGCTGACGACCGGCGCCGGCGTGGAGATGTTTTTGCTGGATACCGCGATCGGTGCCTTCATCCGCATCGCGCGCGGCCTGCGCATTCCCGACCGGGGTGCGACGTATTCAGTCAATGAAGGCAACCGTGCGAGTTTCCCCGCGGGCTATGGCGCCTATCTCGATTGGGCCCAGGCCAACGGCTACTCCAGCCGCTACGCGGGTGCGATGGTCGCCGACGTTCACCGCACCCTGCTCAAGGGCGGGGTGTTCATCTACCCGCCCACGCACAAGGCGCCACAGGGCAAGCTGCGCCTGCTCTATGAGGCCAGCCCCATGGCAATGATCATCGAGCAGGCCGGTGGCCAGGCACTGGCGGGCACACAGCGCATCCTGGATATCCCGCCCACGACGCTGCACCAGCGCACGCCTGTGCTGCTGGGCAGTGCTGAGGAAGTAGCGCGGGTGAGGGGATTTCTGGATCGCACCGACTAAACGCCAGCCACGCCCAATCCACCGCGCGACGCGTCAGTCGGCCGCAGGCAGCCAGCGCGGATCGGGCACAAAGGCGTCGCTGACGATGACGTTGAGCGTGCCAAGTCCCTCACGCAGCGGAATGGCCTCGCGCTGATAACGTTCGGAGAAGTAGAAATCCCGCGCGTGCTGCAGTGAGGGGAACTCGAAGACCCGAATCGAGCTGGTGAAGGCGGGGCCTTCGAGTATTTCCGCGGCTTGCTCTTCGCTGATGAACAGCAGGCGGCCCCCATATTCGAGCAGCAGCGGGATTGTCGCGCGGGCATAGGGCCCCATGCGCGCCGAATCAACATTGGTGCCGATGACGATCATGTAGCCTGGTGGCGTCGCGGCCTGCCCCGTGGGTTCCGCGTCGTCACCGCCGGCCAGCGCGCCGGGCGCCAGACCCGCCCCGAGCACAGTGGTGGCCAATGCAACCAGCGGCAGCAGGCGAAACGGGATCATGAGCGGACTCCGGAGCGTGTGGGCAGGCTATGCCCTTGAGCATGCTGGCGATCTGCGGCGCGCGGCAATGAGTGGCGCCGCCTGATCCGCTGCGCGGTCACACCGGCGCGGTAGCCAGGCGCGCAGCGATTCCCTATGCTGGCAGAAAGCTGCGCGTACGCCGTGTCTCGCGCCGAAATCATACGAGAGGAGATCCATGGGCACGATCACCTGGCTACTCATCGTCGCGGTCGGAATCGTCGCCGGGGTGGCGATGGGCCGGTTCTGGCCGCTGGATTCCCTGCGCATGCGCACCATCGAGGGCGAACGCGACAGCGCTCGCGAGGAACTGCAACGCTATCGTCAGGAGGTCAGCACGCACTTCCAGCGCACCGGCCAGCTGTTCGACCGGATCACCTCCGACTACCGTTCGCTTTACGAGCATCTTTCCACTGGCGCCGAACAGCTGTGTGCCCCCTCGCAGGCCGATGTGCTGCAGGCCGAGCCGGAGCAGCGAAAACTGGCGCTGGCGCATGCCCAAGCCGCTGCGGCTTCGGCCCAAGCGGCGGGGTCAGCATCGCCGTCTGTTGCGGCATCTGGC
>JBGTIC010000379.1:0-1868 GCA_041745895.1 Gammaproteobacteria bacterium | reverse complement strand
GCGCGCGCGCGCCAGCAGTGCGCCTGCCCCCTGGCGCAGGAACGCCTGATCTGATTCCAGCAGGAACAGCGATGCCCCGGCGGCGCGCCAGCCGGCAAGCTCGCCCAGATCACCGACGAACATGCCAACGCTGCGTTGATGGGCACGGGCGGCGTCACAGATCCGTTGCACGGCGCTGACCACATTGGGCGCATCGGCGCGCGACTCGCCCAGCGACACAGTCAGGTCGATGCGTCCGATGAAAAGCGCGTCGATGTCATCACAAGCAGCGAGGCTGTCGAGTTCCACCAGCGCTTCGGCGTCCTCGACCTGCGCGATGATCGTGGTGCGGGCACGGCTGCCTTCAAGATGCTCGCGCATGGACACGGTGCCGAATCCTGCAGCGCGGGTGGAGCCTGCATAGCCCCGCCCCATGGGACCGAAATGGCAGGCCCGGGCGACGGCTTGAGCATCGTCTCGCGTGATCACGTGCGGTACCACCACACCCGTCGCGCCGCTGTCCAGTGCCTGCTGCAGGCCTGGCGGCTGGGCGTTGGGTACCCGTACGAGGCAGGGCATATCGGCCGCACGCAGCACACGAATACAGGCATCAAGCGTCGCGCGGTCGAACGGCGCGTGCTCGGCATCCAGGCACAGCACATCGAGTTCGGTAGTGGCCAGCACTTCGCAGACATCCGGCGAAGGCGTCTTCACCCAGGTACCGATCAGCTGCTCGCCGGCCCGCAGTCGCGTACGAAACGTCTGCGTACGTTCGCTCATGCCGCTTTTCCCCACAACCGCTCGCTGGCGATGCGCGCGCCCTGGGCCATCGCTTCAAGCTTGGCGTAGACGATGTCCGGGTCGACGGCACCGAAGCCCGCGAACGTGGAGAAACCGCAGTCCGAGCCGGCCATGACGCGCTCGCGCCCCACGATATCGGCGAAGCGACAGATACGCTGCGCGACCAGCTGCGGATGTTCTATGAAGTTTGTCGTCGAGTCGATGACGCCCGGCACCAGGATCTTGTCTTCGGGCAGGCGGATGCTCTCGAACACTTCCCATTCATGCGCGTGTCGCGGGTTGGCCGATTCGAACAGCAGCGCCTGCGGCCGGGCCTTCAATGCCGCGCGCAGCACCAGCGCCAACGGCGCATCGCGGTGATGCGGGCCTTCGTAATTGCCCCAGCAGATGTGCAGCCTGACACGCTCGGGTGCGACATTGCGCAAGGCATGATTGAGTACCTCCACGTGAAGTTCGGCCAGGCGCAGGTAGTCGTCATCCGAGGCGTGCTTGAAGGCCATGTGCCGCCCGAGTCCCAGATCTGGCGAGTCGAGCTGCAGCAGCAAGCCGGCCTCGACGATGCGCTCGTACTCCGGCCGCATGGCCTCGCCGAGCGCCTCGAGATAGGTTTCGTGGCTGGGATAGTGTTCGTTGGGCTGGAACAGCGCGATGACGCCTGGGGAGGCTGCGTTCATGAAGCCCTCGACCGCCTGGCTTTTCGCGAGCGCCGAGTTGAATCGGCGCAGATCCTCTTCGAGCGGCTGCATGGACTTGACGCGGATCGCGCCCGTGCAGCGCGGACGGCGATAGCTCGGCGTGCCACCGGCTTTGGCCTGGCGTTCGAGGAATCCCGGAAAGTCTTCGAGGTCGGCGGGTGGATTTCGCGGGCTGTCGCCCTCGAATCCGGTGATCCGGTCCTTGATGTAGGTGGCGTAGCTGATCTTGCTCATCTCGCCGTCGCTGACCACGTCGATCCCTGCTGCACACTGCCGGGCAACGGCGTCGGCGACTGCCGCACTCACGGTGCTGTCGAACTCGGCGGCATCGATGGCCTCACCGTGTTCCTGCCCGAACACCAGGCGTGTGACCGCGGCGCTGCGTGGCAGACT
>JBGTIC010000378.1:0-5469 GCA_041745895.1 Gammaproteobacteria bacterium | reverse complement strand
GACCTTTTCGCGCCGCGCGGCTGCCGAGATGGGGGATCGTGCGCGTCGCATTGTCGGCCATGCGCTGCGCGTGGCCGGTGGCAGTGAGGGCCGCAACGTGCGCCTGCCCTGGTCAGGCACCTTCCACAGCATTGCCAACCGCCTGCTGCGTGAATATGCCGCCAACGTCGGGCTCGAACCCTCGTTCTCGGTGCTTGATCGTGGTGATGCCGCCGACCTGATGGATGTGGCGCGTCATGAACTGGGCCTGTCGCGCCTGCAGCGACGCTTTCCGCGCAAGGAGACCTGCCTGGATGTCTACTCGCGCAGCGTCAATGCACAGGCCCCGCTGGCGGAGGTGCTGACGCGACATTTTCCGTTTTGCGCCGAGTGGGAAGCCGAACTTCGACAGCTGTTCCGCCGCTATGTCGAGCTCAAGCTCGCCGCCCAGCTGCTCGACTACGACGACCTGCTGCTCTACTGGTATCACCTCATGCAGGAACCTTCGCTGGCCGCGGCGGTGAGCGCGCGCTTCGATCACGTGCTGGTGGACGAATACCAGGACACCAATCGCCTGCAGGCCGGCATCGTACAGGCCCTGCGTCCCGATGGTCGCGGCGTCACGGTGGTCGGCGATGATGCCCAGAGCATTTATGCGTTTCGTGCCGCGAGCATCGACAACATCCTGGATTTTCCTGACCAGTACACGCCGCCTGCCGCCGTCGTGCGCCTCGAGCAGAACTACCGCTCCACCCAGCTGATTCTCGACAGCGCCAATGCGCTGATGGCCGAAGCCGCCAGGCAGTACGGCAAGCGGCTGTGGAGTGAGCGCCAGAGCGGTGCCAGGCCGCGCTATGTCACGCTCGAGGATGACGCCGCGCAGATCGACTACATCGTGCGCGAAGTCCTGGCGGCCCGTGAGGCGGGCGTGGCGTTGCGCCGCCAGGCCGTGCTGTTTCGCAACGGCCATCACAGTGACGGACTGGAGCTCGAGCTGATCCGGCGCAATATCCCGTATGTGAAGTACGGGGGCTTGAAATTTCTGGAGGCTGCCCACGTCAAGGATCTGCTGTCCCTGCTGCGCCTTGCGGAGAATCCGAAAAACCGCGTGGCCCTGTTTCGCGTCGCCCAGCTGCTGCCGGGCATGGGTCCGGCCAACGCCGAGCGCGCTCATCACTGGCTTGCGAGCCATGACTGGCGGCTGGCCTGCCTGGCGGAGTTTTCCGCCCCTGTGCAGGCGCGCGAGGACTGGCTGTCGCTCACAGCGCTGCTGGTAGCGCTGTCGAAGCCGAGTGCTGCGCTGCTGGATGCCTGGCACAGTCAGGTCGGACAGGCGCGGCGCTGGTATGAGCCACAGCTCGAGCGCCTGTATGCCGGTGCGCACGTGCGTGCGGGTGATCTCGATCAACTCGAGCAGATCGCCACGCGCTATCCGACGCGCGAACGCTTCCTCTCCGAGCTGACGCTGGATCCGCCACAGGCCAGTTCGGATCTATCCGGCGCGCCGCTGATCGATGAGGACTACCTGGTGCTCTCCACTGTCCATTCGGCGAAGGGCCAGGAGTGGGAGTCGGTGTTCGTGCTCAACGTGGCGGACGGGAATTTTCCCAATGAGTTCGCCACGGGCGTACCGGAGATGATCGAGGAAGAGCGGCGGCTTCTGTACGTCGCGATGACGCGTGCACGAACCGATCTGCACCTGCTCGCACCTTTGAAGTATTACGTGACCGCCCAGCGTCGCCATGGCGACAGGCACGTGTATGGCGCCCGCAGCCGCTTCGTCACCGAGCCGGTGATGCGCACGTTCGAACGGGTGTTCCATGCGATCGAGGATTCGGGCGGCCGGGGTGCTGCCGCGCGTCCGAACGCGCGTGTGGATGTGGCCAGCCGCCTGCGCGACCAGTGGTGATCACAGCAGGCTTCAATGTCAGACCAGTGGTTGATTGAGGCGCCAGATCTCCAGGTTCACAGCCAGCGCAAAACTGATCCACGCGAGATAGGGCACCAGCACGGAGCCCGCCAGGTTGCTGACGCGAAAGAACAGGGCAACCGTGGCGGCCAGCACCAGCCAGAGCGCCATCAGCGCCAACAGTGCCCAGCCGATTTCATGGCGTCCGAAGAACACGAAAGACCAGCCGGCATTGAGCAGCAGCTGCACCGCGAACAGGCCAAGGGCTGGCAGGCGCAGAAGGTGGGTGCGCTCTCGCCACACCAGCCAGGCGGCAACGGCCATCAACACATACAGCAGCGCCGATATGGAGCCGAGCAGGAACAGCGGTGGCGTCCATGGCGGCTTGTCGATGAGCTGATACCACGTGCCCGGCGGAAAGCGTGACGTGAATGCAGCGGCGGCAAAACACAGCAGCAGAAAGCTGGCCAACGTCAGCCATTCATTACGACGCCGCCGCCTTCGCAGCACCATGGTGCGCGTCATGTCGATGCGATTTTCGCGCCTTGCAAGCATGACTCGAACCCCAGCCGCACGCCCAATGCCTGTCAGCAATGTGTCGCGACGAGTGCCAGCATTGTTTCCCCTGAGCGAATCAGCATAGCGCAGGGTGACCTCCTGCGGGAAGCTTTCTGCATCACGGTATAGCCGCTATAAAGACAGTAGGCTGATTCCCGAGACATGCCTGATCCAGGGGCATGCGCGCAGATCGGAGGCAACGGAGGATCCGGGCGATGACGGCAAACAACACTGGCGCACGCGTGCTGGCGGTGGAGAATCTGCAAAGCTACTTTCACGCGTCGATCAATGAGGCGCTGGCGTCGCAGCAGGTCGAGGTCGCCGAGCACACCACGCACTATGTCGTGAACCTGCTGACCCTTTTCGCACGGTCAGAGGCGTTGTTCGATGCGGCTGATGAGGGTCCCGGTCTGCGTCCGTTGGCCCTGCGCCTGAACGACGCCCTCGAGGCCGCCAGTGCCGATGAGCGCAACTTCGCGCTGCAACGCCTCGGCGACGTATCCCTGTTCACCGCTGGCTTCTTCGCCGACAGCCTCGCGCATCGACTCGTCGATCTCGACTACTACATCCACATGGGCGGCAATGCCTACGGGTCATTGTCGGACAACGTCCGCGGCACCTTGCGAGGCCGCGTGTATCAGCCGGTATTCTGCGAGCTGGCAGCCAAGTTCCAGCGTATCGTGGATGTACTCAACGAGGTGCGAGACAGCGCGCGCGGCAGTGGCGATCACGATGTCCTGCGGCTCTACGAGATCTGGATGCGTACCGGCAGCCGGCGCGCCGAGCGCCTGCTGCGCCGTCTCGGGGTCACGCCTGTCGCGCCATCGAGAACCGATTTTGCTCACTGATACGCGAGCGTCTACGGCGAGCGCGACTGCGGATTCCGGCCAACTGCGTGCTCACCCCGTTCTCAGTGCGCTGCAGGGCCTGTTGCAGGACATCTACGATGCGCCCAATCCGCATGCAGTCCACGAGTTCCTGATCACCGACGCCGCGGTGGCCGCAGGGCTGCAGGGGGGTACGGCACGCCGTTCCCCGGAACGGCTGCTGCTGCGCAGTGATGGCGAAGCGCTCGATCTGGCGTTGTATCTGGAGCGCGAGGTGCTCGACCGACTGGTCGATGCGGATCCGGTCAGTGTGCTCACCGCAGCTGATCTGCCGGATTTCTGGACCGTGCTGGAGGGCATCAGCCACTTCGTTTACGTCACCTGGAACGCCGGCTTCGATCGTCCGGTGACGCTGCTTGAGCTCGAGATGCAGGCCGAGGTCGACAAGTTCGTCACTGCGCGCCTGCTGATGCTGCGCCAGGGCGGTGAGGATCTGCCGCTGCATCAGCTGCTCTTTGAAATTGCCGGCTTCGATGGCGCGCTGGAGCGTGATGAGCGCCAGCGCTACGAGCAGGCCAGCGCACTGGCCGGCACCTATTGCCAGCGCCTCGAGGATCGCTTTCTCGCCCGGCCAGATCCTGTCGGCCTGCTCAGTGAGCTGCGGCGTTTCTGGCGCATGCCGCAGCAGCACAAGATCCGGCATATTCACGCGCCCGGCTGAGTCGCATCCCCGGGGGCGGCTATACTCCACGCCTCCCGGGCTCGGATCATCGAGGAATGCGGCATGTCATTACCGCAAGTCATACTGCGTGCCGGTCGCGACGCCTCACTGCGCCGTCGCCACCCCTGGGTGTTCAACGGGGCGGTGGCCGAACTGCGCGGCAGCGCTGAACCCGGTGACACCGTCGCAGTTCACAGCGCCAAGGGTGAGTGGCTGGGGCTGGGTGCCTGGTCGCCCGCCTCGCAGATCCGCGCGCGCATGTGGAGTTTCGATGCCGACGAACAGATCGACGAGGATTTTTTCCTGCGTCGCGTGATGCATGCCGTCTCGCAGCGCGTCGCAGACCCGTGGCTGCAGGACACCAACGCGCGGCGACTGGTGAACGGGGAATCCGACGGGCTCCCGGGGGTCATTGTCGACCAGTACGACAAGGTTGTCGTCATGCAGCTGCTTTCCGCCGGCGCCGAGCGCTGGCGCGCTGCCCTGATCGCAGCCTTGCGCGCAAGCGTGCCGTGCGAGGCGATCCTCGAGCGTTCCGACAGTGAAGTTCGTGGCAAGGAGGGCCTGGCACCACGCGTTGTCGCGGTGGCAGGGGAAGTACCTGCGCGGCTGCTGATCCGCGAAGCATCGGTGAGCTTTGAGGTCGACTGCCACGAGGGGCACAAGACCGGATTCTATCTGGATCAGCGTGACAATCGAGCGCTGATGGATCACCTCGCCGGTGAGGCACGCGTACTCAACTGCTTCGCCTACACGGGCGGATTCGGCATACACGCGCTGGCGGCGGGGGCCCAGTCGGTCGTGCAGCTCGACGCCTCCGCTGGCGCGCTGGCCTGCGCGCAGCGCCAGCTTGAACACAATGGCCTGAGCGCCGCGCGGGCGGAGCACATCTGCGCCAACGCCTTTGCCTGGCTGCGTGAGGCACGTCAGCAGCGCCGGCGTTTCGATGTCGTGATTCTCGATCCGCCAAAGTTCGTCGCCAGTGCCGCGCAGTTGCGCCGTGGCACGCGTGGCTACAAGGACATCAATCTGCAGGCGCTCGATCTGATCGCGCCGGGCGGCTGGTTGCTGACTTTCTCTTGCTCGGGTCAGGTGGAGCCGCGCCTTTTCCAGAAGATCGTCGCCGATGCCGCGCTGGATGCCGGTCGCGAGTTGAGCATCGTACGCTGGCTTTACCAGGCCGGTGATCACCCGATAAGCGCTGCTTTCCCGGAGGGCCTGTACCTCAAGGGTCTGCTGTGTCGCGTCAGCTGATGCGCACCGCGGCGTGCGCCCTGTCTGCCGGAGGCTCGATATCGGGGTGGACGATCAACTACACTCATGCACTGCGGTGTGCCGCTGGCATGCCTGGACGGTTATGCTGATTTCTGGACTCGAGGAACGACACGATGCATGCAATGACTAGGATCATGCCGATACTGGCCGTCGTACTGGCGCTGGGTGCCTGCGACCGGGCCGAGACGCCGACGACCGCG
>JBGTIC010000377.1:0-9011 GCA_041745895.1 Gammaproteobacteria bacterium | reverse complement strand
ATGGCCGAGCAAGGCCGAAACGGGAGGAAGGTAGATGAGTAACGGAAGTGGTTCTCTCTCAGGGCTCACTGAGCAGGAAGCTAAGGAATTTCACGGCGTGTTCGTGACCAGCTTCATGATCTTCACTGCAATTGCAGTGGTGGCCCATATTCTGGTGTGGTTGTGGCGCCCCTGGCTCTAAACCGACTAAGGACCGTGTGATGTTCTCTCACATGCACATCACAGTTCGGTCCACATAACTTTTTTAATGGTATTAGGAGGTCTAGACATGTGGCGTATATGGCTACTTTTCGATCCACGCAGGGTGTTGATTGCTCTGTTTACGTTCCTGTTCGCGCTCGCGCTGATCATCCACTTCATCCTGTTGAGCACCGATCGTTTCAACTGGCTGGATGGTGGCAGCAACGCAGCAAGAGCGGCTTCCGTTCAGGTCGCACCGGACGCGCAGGCAGCGCGTACGGAGCGCGATGCTGCAACGCTGTAAGGCGTGGCCTGTCCAGGGTGACGGTCGGTAGGGCTCGACAAGCCTTGCCGTCCGTCACCAGGGACGCTGCAGGAAGGTCGTGTGCCGCTTATGCGGCCACGGGTTGCAAGATCCGGAGGTTCGACTCATGTCGATGCTGAGCTTTGAAAGAAAATACCGCGTACGTGGCGGCACACTGGTCGGCGGCGACCTCTTCGACTTCTGGGTGGGGCCGTTCTACGTTGGCTTCTTCGGAGTCCTGACGCTGTTTTTCAGCGTGATCGGTACTGCGTTGATCGTCTACGGCGCGTCCCAGGGGCCCACCTGGAACCTCTGGCAGATCAATATCGCGCCGCCGGATCTGTCCTATGGACTGGGCCTGGCGCCGCTGCAGGAAGGCGGCCTCTGGCAGCTCATTACGATCTGCGCGATAGGCGCATTCGTATCCTGGGCGCTGCGACAGGCGGAGATCGCTCGCAAGCTGGGCATGGGATACCACATCCCCTTCGCCTTCTCGGTGGCCATCTTCGCGTACATCGCGCTGGTCGTGATCCGACCGGTGCTGCTGGGCGCCTGGGGGCATGGGTTCCCCTACGGCATTCTCAGCCACCTGGACTGGGTGTCGAACGTCGGCTACCAGTACCTGCATTTTCATTACAACCCGGCACACATGCTCGCCGTAAGCTTCTTCTTCGCCACCGTGTTCGCGCTGTCGCTGCACGGCGCGCTGATTCTTTCGGCGACGAATCCGAAGAAAGGCGATCGGGTGAAGACGCCGGAATACGAAGACACGTTCTTCCGCGACACCATCGGCTACTCGATCGGCACGCTGGGCATTCACCGCCTGGGCCTGTTCCTGGCGCTGAATGCGGGTTTCTGGAGCGCGGTGTGCATCATTATCAGCGGCCCGTTCTGGACACGCGGCTGGCCGGAATGGTGGAACTGGTGGCTTGATCTGCCGATCTGGTCGTAAGACAGGGGAACGAAAATGGCTGAGTATCAGAATATCTTCACGCAGGTCCAGGTACGCACCGTACCTGACGCTGGCGTGCCCCTGCCTGCGGGGAGCTGGCCACGCGCCGGCCAGCCCGTCCTGCAGTACTGGCTGGGCAAGATCGGCAATGCGCAGGTCGGGCCCATCTATCTGGGCTTTACCGGTGTGGCCGCGCTGCTGTGCGGCACCATCGCCTTTCTCATCATCGGCCTGAACTTCTGGGCTCAGGTGAACTGGGATCCGATACAGTTCGTCCGACAGCTGTTCTGGCTGGGTCTCGAGCCGCCTGCACCCGAATACGGGCTGAGTATCCCGCCGCTGGCACAAGGTGGCTGGTGGCTGATGGCGGGCTTCTTCCTGACGACCTCCGTGCTGCTCTGGTGGGTGCGAATGTACCGCCGCGCACGCGCATTGGGCATGGGTACACACGTGGCCTGGGCTTTCGCCGCGGCGATCTGGCTGTATCTGGTGCTGGGCTTCATCCGGCCACTGCTGATGGGCAGCTGGAGCGAGGCGGTGCCCTTTGGCATCTTCCCGCACCTGGACTGGACGGCGGCGTTCTCCATCAAGTACGGCAACCTGTTCTACAACCCGTTCCACATGCTCTCGATCGCTTTCCTGTACGGCGCGACCTTGCTGTTCGCGATGCACGGCGCGACGATCCTGGCAGTGGGCCGCTACGGCGGCGAGCGCGAACTCGAGCAGATCACCGATCGCGGCACGGCCTCAGAGCGCGCCGCACTGTTCTGGCGCTGGACCATGGGCTTCAATGCCACGATGGAGTCGATTCACCGATGGGGCTGGTGGTTTGCGGTCCTGTGTCCCCTCACGGGCGGCATCGGCATCCTGCTCACCGGTACCGTCGTCGACAACTGGTACCTGTGGGGCGTGCAGCACGGCATCGCGCCGGCCTACCCGGATGTGTATCCCGCAATGCCTGATCCGGCCGCGACGCAGGGGGTGGCGCCATGAGAACTCTGACGATGCGAAAGCTCCTGCCGCTGACGGTACTGGCAGCCGCCGCAGTCCTCACGGCCTGCGAGCGGCCGCAGATGGAAGTCGAGCAGCTCGGCTATCGTGGCGTGGGCATGGAGCAGGTCACCAACCCGCGTCTGGCAGGGGCCAGGCGCGATGCGAATGTGGCCCCCGAGCCGCTGCCGCCGGTGACGCCGGGTGGACCGCGCGCGGGTGATCTCTACGAAAATGTCGAGGTGCTCGGCGACCTCACCATCGTGGAGTTCAACCGGCTGATGACAGCGCTCACAGAATGGGTGTCGCCCGATGAGGGCTGCAACTACTGTCATGTGCCCGGCAATTTTGCCAGCGAGGACATCTACACCAAGGTGGTGTCGCGGCGCATGCTGGAGATGACCAAGACCATCAACGACCAGTGGCATTCCCACGTTGGTGATACCGGCGTGACCTGCTATACCTGCCATCAGGGCAAGCCGGTACCGGAATACGTCTGGTTCGAGGAGCGTGGTGGTGCCCGGCAGGCGGGCGGCATGGCCGCCAGTCGACGTGGCCAGAACCTGGCAAGCCCCGTCGCGGGCTACAGCTCGCTGCCCAGTGACCCGTTCTCGGCGTTCCTGCTGGGCGACGCGGAGATTCGCGTCATCCCCACAACGGCGCTGCCGGAAGGGACCAACCCGGCGAACATCATGGATGCCGAGTGGACCTACGGGCTGATGATGCATTTCTCGACCTCGCTGGGCGTGAACTGCACGCACTGCCACAACTCGCGATCGTTCTTCGAATGGGACGGCTCGCCGCCGCAGCGCACGAATGCCTGGCATGCCATCCGCATGGCACGCGAGCTCAATCAGGACTACCTGGTGCCACTGGAGTCGGTCTATCCGGACACGCAACTCGGCCCGCACGGCGATGCACCGAAGCTCAACTGCCAGACCTGCCACCAGGGCGTGAACCTGCCCCTCTATGGGGTGAGCATGTTGCAGGACTATCCGGAGCTCAACGCGGTGAGTCGCAATGGGTCGGCACGCAGCACGGCCGCGAGCCAGGCGGACATGGCACCGGCCGTGAGTGCGGTTCCGGACGAGGGTGACGTGGAGGAAGAAGCAGAGCCCGAGAACGGCGACGAAATCTGATTCCACGCAGGTAGCGCATAACCAGAGCCGGGCATCCGTGAGAATGGATGTCCGGCTCTTTTGGTTGGATACGGAAGTGAGCCCTCGGCTTGCCTGGACGCACCTCTGCGTTGGTCAGAGCGGGGGTGTACCAAGCCTGATCAGGCTGTCTGCGATCGACTCCCATACCGGCGTGTGCGCCAGCGGAATGCGCAGTACCTGAAGGCCGATCAGCAGGCCGCCGCCGATCCAGTAGACGCGATGAATCCGGCCATGAGTCCTGCGGTCGTGCACCATCGCCACGACCAGCAGCAGGTCGGTGACGAGACTCGGCACCAGCGTGACCTGGATGGGCGGGGGTGTGATCGTGGTGCCTCCGGTAATCGCAATCAGAAAGACGCGCGCGATGGCTGGAATCAGCACCGCCACCGTCGCCAGGACCATCAGGCGCTTGTGAATCTCTGGACGGCGAAAGTGGCTTGCTGCCAGGCCCACAACAACGGCGAAGAACAGCACATTCGTAATCGGTGCGATCAGGAAGGCGCGGGCTTGCTCGGCGTGCCCGGCAGCAGCCTGCAGGTGATACGACTGAATGGCGGCGATCACGCCGACCATCAGTATTCCCGCCGCCAAGGTGACACCGCCGACGCCTAGCATGCGATGCATGGCCAGGCGGCCGCTCCCGGCGAGCCCCGCCTGGACGACGAAAAGAAGCAGCCAGCTGAACTGGACCGCGGCATGCAGATGCACGGTCGGCGAAAGTCGCAGCGAACCGCTTGCCAGCGGCAGCCAGTAGGTCGGCACGAAGCTGAAGAAAGCAATGAGCGCACAAGCTATCGCGAAGCCGAAGTAAAAGCCCGGCCTGCGGTACGATATGGACTGCGGCGGCACTGTGACCACGGCGTTCTCCCTGACCGTAAACGGATCGTATACTTGGAGACTCGTTATGTCGACTGCGGGACGACATTCAGCTTTCGTTCAGGGTCGGCTCCTAGACTCGTTGTTACCCGCATCTTGCCACGACGCGTTTACCGGTTGAGGAGATCGTCATGAAAGCTGCACGAACAACCGCAGCCCTGCTCGGGTTGCTGACCTTCACGCTCGGATCCCACCCGGCACTGGCCGAGACGCCCTGGACGCTGTCAGGCCATGTCGGCAACGTAGAGGCCGACCGCCTTGTGCAGGACACCGGACAGTGGTGGGCCGAGGTCGATGATCGCGGCACCGCATTGGGACTCAGCCTCGCCTACGACTTCATGCCCACGCTGGGAATGCGCGTACTCTACGAACGCGCCGACGATATCGAGGCGATCAATCGTTGTCCTCCCGACACCCCCTGCCCGGCGATCGCGTTCAGTGAAGCGCAGGATTTCTCGGCGTGGCAACTGGCGCTGGTACCGCGCTATCCTGTTACCCGCGAGTTCTCGGTGTTCGCCACACTGGGTGTGCTCGACTGGCAGCTTCGTCGCGACGGTGTGCTGCCCGGCGACTCTGGCACCTCCTTCCTCTACGGTGCGGGGGCGAGCTGGCGTGCCTCCGAGCTGCTAGAACTCAGCGTTGAGTACCAGCGCGCGGATGTGGATTACGCGGCGTTGCGTGTCGGGGTCGGCATCCGCTTCTAGCGAACTGCAAGCGGCGGCCTACTCCCGGTGTCGGAGGTAGGCCGCCAGTTCGCGATAGCCGGGATCCCGCCCACCGTAGCGCACCAGATTTCGGGCGGTGCGCAACCACGCGCGTGTGGAGGGCTCAAGGATTCGCAGGGCGGCTTCGAAGTCATGCTGCTGGAGCCCGCGTTCTTTACCCTGAGCGATACAGTCGGCGAGTGCCTGCTCCTTCGCATAGTCGACAAGCCCGTCCATGTCAGCGCCGGAAAAATCGACGGCGTGCGCGGCGATCGCGCCGAGATCGAGCGCCCCGCAGGGCAGGCCCTCCAGGCGCAGCTCCAGCATTCTGCGTCTCGCCTCGGCATCGGGTGGCGGGATGAACATTTGGCGGGCCAATCGGCCGGGTCGCTTCATGGCCGGATCGACGTCCCACGGCATATTGGTCGCGGCGAGCACAAGTACCCCTGGAGCATCGCGGCTGACACCGTCGAGCTGGGTCAGGAACTCGTTGACTATGGTACGTGTATGCTCCGAGGTCGCCTTGGCCCGAGAAAAAGCCAGTGCATCGAGCTCATCGAAAAAAATCACGCAAGGCGTGTTCGTGCGCGCGCGCTCGAATAATGCCGCAAGATTGCGCTCGCTTTCGCCCAGCCACAGATTCAGGATATCGGCCACGCCAACCGGGATGAATCCGGCGCTGCATTCGTGGGCCACCGCACGGGCGATCATCGTCTTGCCGCAGCCCGGTGGGCCGTAGAGCAGGATGCCGCCGCCAGCCTGCTTGCGGAATTTCCGGAACAGCCCGGGATTTACAAACGGGGCGACGATCTTGATTTTGATCGTCTTTTTCAGCTCCTCCATTCCGACGATTCCAGCGAACCCCGGGGGTATGTCTGCGGGCGGGTGGACGGTGCCTTCCGCGAGTCGATCGACCAGCCGCAGGTGGCCTGTGCGTTTCACTGTGATCGGAGCGGCAAGCGCCTCCAGGGCTTCATCTGCCGCGAAGCCTGCTTTGCTCTTTGCAGTCATGTAGCTGGCCACTGCCTCCTCGCGACGCTCGAGGCACAGCAGGGCCCGTGCTGCTCCGGCATGGCCTCGTGCCTGTTCAGGGTGTTGCTCGATCAACAGCCGGAACTGGACCAACGCGGACTCCGCTTCGTCGCGCTCGAGCAGCGCCCAGGCGTATCGCGCGCGCACGGCGCAGTCGAAGGGTCGGTCAATCAGCGCTTGGCGCATTGCCGCTACGTCACCGTCAGGCTCATCCATCGGCGTTCTACTGGCGGAGCCGGCGGGCGAGCAGCGGGGGCCAGATCCAGCTGTAGGCGACATAGATGCCGAATATTGCGGCCCCACCCAGGGAAAGTTCGGGACTGACCTTCGACAGCTGAAAGAAGATCATGGTGGCAACTACCCAGATTACCGCCGATGCGATCCAGCCATAGCGCAGAACGGGCCATAACGGCGCCAGCGACCAGTGGGTCTTGAGCTCCAGTGCTTGCACCATTTCCACAGCGTCAGGATCGTCGGGCTGAGCAAGCACCAGTTCACAGGCCAGACGAAAGGCTTGGCGGTTTCGCCCCGCTTGCTCAAGTGCGACTACGACAAGGGAGAGGACTGCGATGGAATCCGGATTCTTCGCAAGCAGGCTCTGGAGAGTCGCTTGCGTCACACCAGCCCCAACCTCGATGAAGTCACAGATCGTCAAAACGATCATGCAACTTTCGTGTTCAGGCTCAAGCTCGAGACCCGCCATTGCAATCGCACGCGCCTTGCCGAAATCCAGATTCTGCAGGAGCAGAAAAGCGTAGCGTGAGAAGTACCAAGGGTTGTTCGGGTCATCGCGCAGCAGGTCCAGAATTACCCGCTCTGCACTCGCAGCCTCACCACGGCGAAACAGGATCTCGAAGCGCAACAATCGTGCGGAGGCATTGTCAGGAGCCTGCTGCAGTACCGACTCGGCCCCCCGCAGTGCAGCTGCCTCCTCGCCGTCGATGTAGTCTGCCCACGCTGCCTGCAGCCACAGCTCAGGATGGTCCGGATTCGCTGCGAGCGCCTCGGCGATCATCTGACGTGCCGCCGAAGTGCGGCGCATTCCAAGCAAAGTGTCTATCCGCTGCAGGAACTCGAGATCATCCGGAGCGTTCATTCCAGCCCCGCGGCGAGCAACGCGATCCCGAGCAGGGGCACACTCCACCCGACCAGGATGCAGGCGATACCCGCCAGCCAGCCATTGGGTCGGGTTAACCCCATCAGCGCAGCAGTGCGCTCCTGGTGGCTGTGCAGATAAACACCTAAAACAGCCAGCAGCAGCCCGGAGGCGCGAACGACTATCGATGCGAGCCGCTCGCTGTCGCCCTGTGAGAACCAAAGTTCCTGGCCAGGACCGATTGTCATCCAGACCGTCGCTACCGCGATCAGCGCCATCGCGCCCAACGGCAACATGTCGCGGCGCAGGCGCCGCAAGCGCTGGGAATTGAGCAGTACGATCGCAATGGCCGCGATGGGGCCACCAATGACGCCGGTCAGTATCACAGTCGGTACCGAGTATGGGGCGCGCGCAACAAGCGCTGCGTTCCCCAGGCTCGGTTGCAGCAACTCCTCGTGGGTATCGGCCATGCGATGGTTCCCGGTTGTACGCGATCTCGGAGAGATCGAATCTGCCGTGTCAGCTTACCAGCGGATTGATTTCCCGACCATGCGCGATACGGTCCGGATTGCCACAGGATCCGCGTGAAGACCAATGTCCGGACCGAATCATGACAACCTGGCTTTGATGTGGCAGGGTTTGAGCCTTCTGGGTTACGGCAACCGGTCGAAAAGGAGTCAGCTGTCATGACCAATCCGGATGGGCATACACAGGAATCTTCGACACAATTCGACCTTGGACGCGAAATCCTGCGAAAGGATGAGCTTAGACGCGCCCTTGCGCGAAGCTCTCCAACGGGGTCGGGTCGGTGGATACCCTGGATCTTGATGGTCGCAGTGGTGCTGCCTATTCCGTTCGGCTCATTTTTGTCGGAACAGGCGATGGGTGCGTTAATGTGGATGATCATCGTTGCGCTGATCTGTCTGGTCGCGGTGTTGTGTTCGAGCTTGATGGTGCTGGAGGAAAAGGTGTACGCGTTGACCGAGCTGCTGGAGAAACACTGGCGCTGATCGCCACGCGTGGACGCCTGAAGAAAAGCGCGTAGACTTCCTTTGTCACCGATCTGCTTTGGGTTACGGATGCGATAGTCCGGCGCCCGTAGATCGAATCGGTCCGTCACAGGAGACCCGTATGCCCGCCCTCGTGCGCTTGAGCGCAATTGTATCGATCGTTGCATTGCTGCTCGCCGGCTGCGCAGGCCTTTCGCCCTATGACGAGGCGCCGGAGGTCAACATCACGTCGTTCACGCTGTCGCCGGAAAGCGCTGGCATGGTGCCGCGATTCAATATCGGTGTTCAGGTCATCAACCCCAATCGGGCTGGCCTGTCGCTAAACGGCATGAACTATTCGATCCTGATCGACGGCAACCGGATCCTGAGTGGCGCGACCGCCGACCTGCCAGAAGTGCCCGGCTACGGCACGGCGGATTTCATGATCGAGGCCAGTCCAAACCTGCTGGGCGGCGCGCGGCTTTTCTCCGAAATTCTGGCGCGTGAACGCAGCGACTTTGGCTATACCTTCCGCGCGCGGCTGGATGTCGGCGGTATCCGCCGCTACATCAACGTCGAGGAATCAGGCCGATTCGGCGCGCCCGGATCCGACTGACCCTACACCCGGCATCAGCCCACGGTTCGCGTGGTCGCGGGCTTCAGGGTCGCGCCGCGCGCGTGGCTTCGCGTGAGCCGGCCTCGGTCTCACGCTGGCGCGAGCGAAACCC
>JBGTIC010000376.1:0-2607 GCA_041745895.1 Gammaproteobacteria bacterium | reverse complement strand
GCAAGGCCGTGAGCGTCGCCGAGGGCGCGCTGCCGGTCGCGAACACCAGCCAGCCGCCGGCTTCGCGCACACTGTTGTATACAGCGAATAGGGCCACCGCCCAGCTGCGAAGCGCGACCACCTGATCGAGGTCGTCGAGGCAAACGATTGCCGAGGCCTCGTGGCCTTCGAGCACGCCAGGCCCAAGCTGCGCCAGTTCACCCATGGGCAGATAAGTGGCGACACTTCCAGAGGCGCTTGCGGCAGCGCAGATCGCCTGCAACAGGTGCGTTCGACCACTCCCCGGGCTGCCCCACAACCAGCATGGCTGTGCGCCGCGCGGTGCCACCGCCTGGCTTTCCAGCTGAGCAACAAGCTGCGCGTGCTCGCCCGGCTCGAAGCTTGCGAAGCTCGCATGGTCACGCAGCCGCACTGGCAGCGCCAGCTGGGTGTGGGGACTCACGCCTGAGCTTTGCGTGTCCAGCTGCGTCGCGACCATGTCAGGATATAGTCGACACCGCTGACGATGCAGCTGGTGAACACGAGCGCACCGAGCAGCTCCAGGCCGAGGCCCGGCGGCCAGCCGAAAGCCTGCGCGGTGATGACGGCCAGTACGAAGGCAAGCTGCAGCCCGGTGTTGAGCTTGCTGACGATGGTGGGCTGGGCGGTCAGCGGCTCGACCAGCGCATTGTAGGCCAGACCGAAAGCACTGATGAGCACATCGCGAAGTACGACCAGAGCGGTCAGCCACAGCGGTACCAGCCCCAACCAGGTCAGCGTCACGAACAGGCTCACCAGCAGCAGCTTGTCGGCGGCGGGATCCAGCATGCTGCCCAGACGTGACTGCCAGCCAAACCGCTTGGCCAGGAAGCCGTCGAGCCCGTCGGAGAAGCCGGCCAGCAGGATCAGCAGCAGCGTGAGGCGCCATTCGCCATTGACCAGCAGCGCCACGATCGGCACCACGAGCAGCATGCGCAACACGCAGATCAGGTTAGGCAGGTGGCGCAGCGGCGTGCTCATCGAACCAGTGTGTAGGCCCCTGCCGCCGCATCGGCGCCAACCACGGGCGCCAGCGTCCGGCCGATCATGAGCGCGCGGCGAAGCTGCTCGGCATCGGCCCGGGTCCGCACGCTCAGGTGAACGGTGTCGCCGTGGACCTGCTCGATGTCGACCGCGTCGATCAGCGACAGGGTTTCCAGGTGACGCATGACTTTCGCGTAGTCGGCAAGACTGGCAATGCCACCAATTCGCAACGCCTGGCGACCCGAATCGCCTGCCACCGGGGCCAGCGCACGTGCCAGCACATCGGCGGCACCATGAGGCCCGTCACCAAGGTCACCGCGCCAGCGCCTGCCCTCGCCTTCGGCCAGCTGCAAGGTCCAGTCGATGATCATGCGCTCGCCGAGCAGCCTGGCACAGCCAATCAGAATGGCATCCGCACTGTAGCGACGTACGGCCACCTGCCAGGCGACGTCACCGGTGATGTCGCCAAGCGCCTCGGCGAAATCTCCTGCAGGCTCCTCACGCTGCGAACCTGCGGCATCGCGCGCACGCGCCGCACGTACGGCCGCCTGCGCGCCAGCCCGCGGCTCCGAGGAGAAACCGCTGCCGCACAGGCGCTCGGGCGTCACGAGCCTCTGCTCGGCGGCATCCATCTGCGGCAGAATCAGCGGCAGACCTCGTTGCCCGGACACCTGGTCAAGCACTTCGCGCAGCGCCTGTTCATCGACCGGCGGAACCATCGCCTCGTCGCTCAGGATATCGTCGTCGGCGATGTCGGTCTCGTCTTCAGCCTGTCCGGCGGCCAGCACGAACGCAGGCTGCGACTCCTCATCTATCGCCACCCAGGCCAGCAGCAGCGGACGTTCAGCACCCCACTGCGGCAATCCGGCGGCGCGCAATTCGCGCCCCAGCAGCGCGGCATCGAACATTGCCCAAAGCCCCTGCCGCGTGTAGCTCCACTGCTGCACCAGGGAGCGTGCGCGACGGCGCAGGGCCGCAGCTTCGGGTTGTTCGGCAACGGCCCGACGCCCGGTCACCCGCTCGAGCACCTGGTCGAGGGCGCGTACGAAGGCCTCCTCCACAGCCTGCGGATCGCGCACCTGCAACGGCACCTCTGCGGCGTACAGATCCTCCACCAACGCCGCATTGGCCGGTACGGCAGGAATTGCCGCGAGCATCAACGCCAGCATGCCGATACATACGCGCATGGAAACTCCTGCTATCAGGCGGGGCAGAAACACCTGCGGCGCGGGTTCCCCCCCGGGAGACGAATCTCTATTATACCGACCGAAGTCACAGCCGCGGCCCTGGTCTAAGCCCAGGTGTGCCCTCCCGACCTGGCCTGAGCATGAGCAAACCCCCACTGTCCTATCGTGATGCCGGCGTCGACATCGATGCCGGAGCCGCGCTGGTCGAGCGCATCAAGCCGGCCGTCGCCAGGACCATGCGCCCGGAAGTGCTGACCGGACTGGGCGGCTTTGGCGGGCTGTTCGAGCTGCCGGTGGATCGCTACCGGCGACCGGTGCTGGTATCCGGCACCGATGGCGTGGGCACCAAGCTGAGGCTGGCGCTGACCTTGAACCGGCTCGACACGGTGGGCATCGATCTGGTGGCCATGTGCGTCAA
>JBGTIC010000375.1:0-6554 GCA_041745895.1 Gammaproteobacteria bacterium | reverse complement strand
CGCCCAGCAGCGGCCAGCGCTTTTGCTGCATGCCCTGCAGGCGCTTGAGCGCAGCGCCGAGCTGCTGCTCGAGCGCGGTGAAATCGCTGCCGAAAGGGAAGCGCTCGAAATGCGCGGTGGCCTGGGCGCGGCGCAACCGCTCGGCCAGCGCCTCCGGGGTGTTGTCGCGCGCCTGTAGGGGCAGCTGCCATTGCGCGGCGAGCTTGCCCGCCTTCACAGCCTTCTCCCGCAGTTCGGGCGCAAACCGCGCATCGCAGATGCACAACAGCGCCTGTATGCATTCCTCGTCGCTGCGACCGCGCAGGTCGGCGACCCCATACTCGGTCACGACGATATCGCGCAGATGCCGCGGGATGGTGGTATGCGGGTACTCCCATACGATGTTCGAGCGCAGCTCGCCGCTCTGCATGCGTGTGCTTCGCAGCATCAGGATGCTGCGCCCATCTTCCATGGCATGTGCCATCGCCACGAAGTTGTACTGCCCGCCCACGCCGCTGACGACCTGGTGATCGGCCAGTGCATCGGAAACGGCGGCCCCGGTGAGCGTCACCATCATGCAGCTGTTGATGAAGCGCGCCCGCCGGCGCTGTGCGATCTCGAGTGCCTCATTGCCGCCATAGAGCTGATTCACCCGCCCCACCGAGGTCATCCGGAAGCGCGGGCGCTCTGACTCTGAGAGTTCGTTCAGGAACGCATAGAACTCGCGGCTGCCCAGAAAGAACGCGCCGTCCATGATCGCGCCGCGTCCAAGCAGATGCTCGGGCAGCGTGCCGGCATCGGCCTGCGCTTGAAGCGCTGCGTCCTCGAACACCTCGCGCTTGAGGATACCGGCGCGATACAGCTGCATGAACCCGTCCATGAACATCTCGCTGGCGCCGTAGAGCCCGCGCTCGAACTCGGCGAGCCCGCCGATGGACTTCGTCAGCGCGCCCGCATCACCGTCGGCACCTTCGACCACGCGGCGATACACGGCGTTGTGCTGCTGGCGCAGGATCAGCGCATTGACCAGCGCATCGCTGAGCGAGCCGATGCCGATCTGCAGTGTGCCGGCATCGGCGACGAGGCGACTGGCCTGCAGCCCGACCCAATGATCCTGCACGCTGACCGGGCCGCGCGGCAGCGCGAACAGGCGGTAGTCTTCTCCGGCCGGCAGGAGCAGATCGAAAAAGTCCTCGTCGACCAGCGCATCGCCATGCATCAGCGGCAGCTCAGGATGCACCTGGCCGATCATCATGCAGTCGTGATCAGGTCGTCGCGACAGCCGGTCCATCAGATCCAGTGTCACGTCCGGATTACACGACAGGCTGTAGCGCCCGCGGCCGTCGAGTTCGCCTTGTGCGACGAGCTGCATGGCGACGTTTACGCCGCGATCGATCAGGTCCCGCGCCACATGCGTGTAATTGCTGCTGATGTAGCGGCGCTGCACCAGGGGATTGCGCAAGCTGCTGCCCGATTGCAGGTAGAATTCGGTGACGGTGATGTTGTCAGGCAGGCGCTTGGCGGCAACATCTGCGACATACGCCAGGCGCGGGTAGTCTGCCCCGAAATGGCGTTCGAGAAACGGCGTCAGAAAACGCGCTTCGAGGTCGCTGCCCGGCGTGGGTATGTCCAGCGAAAGGGCGGTAATGATATCCAGCCGGATCGCGCTGTCGTCTTTCGCTCGCCGATACAGGGCATTGACCAGCGGATTGGGCTTGCCCAGCCCCAGCGGCAGCGCCAGGACGATGTGCCGGCCCACGCGGGTAAGGATCCTCTCGGTGATTTGTTCGAGTCGCGTGTCCATGGACCGTCATCATGCCTGCCCGCACGCAAGCCCGCATCCGTGCTGGCATCAGCACTGAATCCACCCTCGTGCCGGCGGCGAATTGAGCAGTAACGCAAACCCACATCCATGCCCGGTGGCCCAGGCCCCGGCGCAACAGGAAACAGGCCACGCCATGACGCTTTCCATCCCTGCCATGCTGACAGGCACGCAAGCCACGGTGTGGGCTCTGTTGCTGGCCGCCCCGACAGCGTTCGCGCAACCCCTCGCCGAGGAGGCCGCAGGCCATGCCATTGAGCAGGTCTCTGAACAGGCGGCCGAGACTGCTATCGCCCAGCCCAGCGAGCTGCGTTTTCGCGTGCTGCTCGATGACCGTGAGATCGGCGAGCATCGCTTCATCATCTCGCCATACGCCCGCGGGACCCAGGTGCAGAGTAATGCGTCCTTCGATGTGCGCGTTCTGGGCATCCCGGTGTACCGGTATCGCCACGAGAATACCGAGACCTGGGGCGAAGATGGCTGTCTCCGGGGTATCAGTTCCCGTACCACCGCAAACGGCGACCGCTTCCAGGTCGATGGTCGCCGCGAGGATGACATTTTCCGCGTGCAAACCGCAGCCGAGCCATTCGAGTTCGCAAGCGACTGCATCATGAGCTTCGCCTACTGGGATCGCACGTTCCTGCAGGCATCGCGGCTGCTCAACTCGCAGACGGGTGAATACCTGGACGTGCGTGTCGAGCCACTCGGGGTGGGCAGATGGTCGCGCCACGGCACAAGTGTCAGCGCCGAGGGCTTCCGCATCATTGCTGATGGCACGGATGCGACCGACGCCACCGATATCCGCGTCTGGTACGCCAGCGAGGACGGACGCTGGCTGGGGCTGGAGTCGAGCGTAGCCAACGACCGGCTGCTCGCCTACGTTCGCGCCGACGAGGACACTTGAGACTGGCTTGGGTACACTTGCAGTGCACTGCAGGGCGCACGCAAGAGTACCCCGATGTCTTCACCCAGGTTCAGAAGACGAGATGCGCTGGTCGGCGGCCTTACCGTCATGGCCGGCTTTGGTGCGTCGGCCCGTACGGTCGCGGCACCATCCTCTTGCTCTGCGATGACTTCAGTCTCGCGCGGCTATGTGCAGGGAAGGTATGGCCAGATTCACTTGCGCCTTGGAAATGCCGTTGACTCAAATGCAACGCCGCTTCTGTGCATTCACGGATTTCCTGATTCCGGTCGGATATTCGAGCAGCTTGTTCGCCAACTGCAATCGCGGCGGACGGTCATCGCGCCGGACCTTCCGGGGTGCGGCAACTCGGACGTGCCGCAATCCCGCCCCGATATCGCGGACTATGCGGATGCCGTCGCCGAAGTACTCGAATCCCTTCGAGCGCCAACCGTGGACGTGCTCGCACTCGCCGAGGGCACTTCGATCGCGATCGAACTCGCGCAGCGCCATCCGCACTTGGTACGTACCCTGGTGCTCGTCCCGCTGAGTGGGCGTCGTGGCGACAGTGAATCACCCTGGCCACCGGAGGACTACCCGAGACTTGCGACGCCCGACGGCCGATACCTGACCGTCGCATGGCGATGGCATATGTCCAGAGGTATGCAACAGTGGCGCGAGACGGCCGCCCGAAATCAGTACCCGGATGTCGTCCGGCATCCCCGCAACTCGTGGTGGGGGCCCGCTTCGGCCGCTGGTCACGACTGGTTGACTGCGATGGGTCGAGTCGACCAGCCGGTTCTGTTGATCGAGACGGGTGAGGATACGTCAGCGCCAGGAACTCCGAATTTTCAGCCAACTGCCGATGCAAGAATCGTTGCACGGCCCGGCTGGCAGCACGGATTTCCAGACGTGCGGACGACAGAGGTGATCGAACTGCTGACAAACTGGCCTGAAAGTGACGTGTAGCTGCCAATGAGCGCGAGGTCTGTCGAGAGGCGCTACTGCTGTACTCGCCTTGGTCAAGTGCACGTGCGCCTCGTCCGTGGTTCGACCGCGTCGCTGCGTCGCCCGCTGCTGTGCTTCCACATGAGCCCTTGGTCGGGCAGCTACTTCGAGCCGTTGCTTCACGAACTGGGTACAGACCGTCTCGCGGTGGCTGCCGATACGCCCGGGTACGGAAATTCTGATCCGCTGCCTGATCCGCCGACGATCGAGGATTACGCGGTGGCGATGGCCGACGTCCTCGACGAGCTTGAAATCGACAAGGTGGATCTGCTCGGAGACAGAACTGGTGCGAAGATCGCCCTGGAACTCGCCGTGCGGCAGAAGCAACGTGTCGCCGGCCTGGTGCTCGTATCGCCCGTCGTGTGGACGGCCGCCGAACTGGCCGAACGGCGCGAGTTCGCACCCGAAACCATTCGCCAGGACGGGTCGCACCTCCCATCACTCTGGGCAATCTCGACTGCGCTGGGTATGCCGGGCCGTACGCCAGACATGCTGGCCGAAAGCTTTGCTGAACGACTCCTTCAAGGGGACACGGCGCACCTGGGCAGGAGAGCAGCGGCCCGGTACCGTGAGATCGATGCACTTGCTGAAATCGACGCGCCGATTCTGGTATTGCGCCCGCGTGACGAACTCTGGGACCTGACCGCCCGGATCAAGAATCACCTTCGGTCGCCTCGCAGCCGAATCATCGATCAGCCTGAATGGGGGCTGGGGTTTTTTCAGGTCAAGGCGCCTGAAACCGCGTCAATCGTGCGAGAGTTTCTCGACGGGATCGGGTAGGTCGTCTAGATCTCGCGCTGCGTCCACGCCAGCAGCATCGAGGGCAGCATGGCGGAGCTCAGAAGCGTGCCCCAGAACAGGGCATGCAGGTGATTTGCGCCGGGTTGCCACTGGATCTGGCGGGCATCGGCGGCCATGTAGAAAGCGATGAGCACCAGGCACAGCAGTCCGCAGAGGATTCGATAGGCATACAGGTAGTGCTCGTTGCGCACGGCCCGGATGCGCTCGTCGATGAAGTCGTCTGGCAGGTCCGCCATGCCGCGAACGACCTTCCTGAGCATCCACCAGCATCCGGCTGAGACCACGAGTGTCGGCAGCAGCAATATCGGCTTGTCGGTGACGCTGGCGATGCAGGTGGTGACGATGGCCAGCACCGAGGCGATGACCAGGACGCGACGTCGGCCCGCACTGCGCCAGCTGTCGTAGCGGGTGTCGGAGAGCATGCTGCGCGCTTCCTGGGCGATTGCAGCCTGCCGCATATCAGCCTTGCTCATGTTTGTTCTCCAGTGGGTTTGTGAAGGGCTTCACTCATCGGCTCCAGGGGACGCAGCGAAAACACCGCTTCCACCGGCAAAGAAAAAAACTCGGCGATGCGCAGGGCGAGCGCCAGGGTGGGGTTGTATTCCTCGCGCTCGAGGTAGCCGATGGTCTGGTAATGCACGCCCAGCGCTTCGGCGAGTTCCTGCCGGCTCAGTCGCCGGTCGGCGCGCAGCACGGCCAGCCGGTTGTGGACGGTTTCTGCCGGGGTCTTGCTTTGCCTTGCCATCGATGGTCCGGGTTCACTGGGTTCGCGGTGGACCTTATTTATACATCAATTCATAGCAGGAATGCTACATTCATTCCCTGCGCCGGAACTGGTAGGCACCCGAGGCCGGCACGCGAAACACGACGCTGCCGTCCGGGCGCACACCGGACTCGTCGTACCAGAGCTGATTACGCCCGACGATGACCCGTGCATTGATAATCATCTCGGTGCGCGTCTCCTGCGAGACGATCAGGCAATCTCCCGGCGGGATCTCGCCGATGAACACATCGGCATGGCGGCGAAACGGCAGGCTGCACGCCCGCGGATAGGGAATCACGTCTTCGGTCGTGATCTCGCGCACGGCGCTGTCCGGGGACAGCTGCGCATCGCGCCAGCGATCGGGTTCGCGCAGCGTGTAGAAATCCATCACCAGCGCATTGCGCTCGTGATCCACGCGAAACCCCCACAGGCGCTGACGCTGCAGTCGCCCGTCAGGCGCGCCGATCGGCCATTGCAGGTAGACCACGTGATCGCCGAGCGCCGGTGCCTGCACAAGCGCGAACACCGGGTAGAGCAGGCCGGGCTCACGCCCTGGTTCCACCGGTGCGGTGGCCAGGTGATTCTCGTGGTGCTCGACCTGCTTTCGGTTATCGAACTCGCCGGTCATCCAGTGAAGCAGCTCGTCGAGCTCGGCGACCAGGCTCGTATCAGGTTGGCTGGTCTCGCCTGACAGAGCGGAGCCAGACAGAAGCACAAGGGCTGACAGCAGGAGCTTGCGTGCGTTGTTCACTGGATTGGTCTCCCGAATCTACCCCATGCGCATCATAACCGCGCCGATATGAACGTTGTCGCCGTTTCTCAAGCCTCGAGCGGGGCCACAGGCAG
Source organism: Gammaproteobacteria bacterium (assembly GCA_041745895.1). GTDB lineage: Bacteria > Pseudomonadota > Gammaproteobacteria > Steroidobacterales > PWYM01 > PWYM01. The sequence goes on along the minus strand of JBGTIC010000375.1, from coordinate 434 downwards.
GTGCAGCGAGATGCACACGCCATGCTCGACATTGTCGGCGCGCGCGTACCCGCCGTGAAATTCGGCCACGAGCCGCACGATGTACAGCCCGAGTCCGAGATGCGGTTGCGCCGAAGGTGTGGTGCGATGCGAAACCAGCGAGTCGAACAGCGTCGCCCCGGCAGCGGCCGGCAACGAGGCGCCCTCATTGATCACCGACAACGTCCACTGTCCCTGTGTCTGCAAGAGCCTGATCTCGATCTGCCCGTCAGCCGGGCAGAACTCCACGGCGTTGTCGATAAGCTTGTCCAGCGCCTGGGCCAGCAACTCCGGTGAGCCGTCCAGGCCACCCGGTGCGTCGGCCAGTACCCAGCGCCATCGATGCGCGGTGTGCAGCGCCTGGTAGGCACGCGCGCAGCTCTCGACGACTGGCGCCGGCCGATAGCGCTCGCGCG
>JBGTIC010000374.1:0-4295 GCA_041745895.1 Gammaproteobacteria bacterium | reverse complement strand
GGGTGCCGTGGCCTCCACCTGGCGCGCGGGACGCGAGCCTGTCGTGATGCGGCTGCGCGCGCCAGAAGGCGACCGCCTGCCGCTGATGGCGCTGTCCGGACTCTCGCTGACCACCGCGTCGGGCGAGCGGCTGCCGGTTGCCCAGTTCGTTGAGCCGAGACTCGAGTTCCAGTCTGCCGTCATTGAACACCGTGACCTGCAGCGCATGACGGCCGTGCTGGCCGGTACCGCTGAGGGCTATACCTATGGGCAGGTGCTGAATGCGCTGGCGCCACGCCTCGCCGAACTGGCCTTGCCAGAGGGCATTGCGCTGGTCACAGGCGGCGCCGCCGCGGAGGCCGGCCAGGCCAACAGCGCGCTGTTTCAGGCGCTGCCCATCGGCGGGCTGCTGCTGCTGGCGTTTCTGCTGTGGCAGTTCGATTCGTTTCGCCTCGTCGGCATCGTGCTGGTCACCGTGCCACTGGCTGCGATCGGGGTCATTCCCGGCCTGCTGCTGGCGGGCCAGCCCTTCAGCTTCACCGCCATCCTGGGCGTCGTGGCACTGGTAGGTATCGTCGTCAACAACGCCATCGTGCTCATCGATGTGGCCGAGAAACGGCGTGGCGAAGGCCTGGGCGTCCACACCGCCATTGCCCAGGCAGTGCAGCGGCGAACCCGGCCTATTCTGCTCACCACGGCCACCACGATCGCAGGGCTGTTGCCTCTGACCTTCACCCAGTCGACGCTCTGGCCGCCGATGGCCTGGGCGATCATCTCCGGGCTGATCGTCGCAAGCGCACTGACGCTGCTGGTCGTACCGGTGCTGTACCGGCTGGCGATGCCGGCAGCGCTGAGCTGACCAGTCGGCGTTCACGCGCGCGTTCTTGCGACGTGGCGCAAGCTTTGGTGCCGCGACCATGCCGGCGTCCGCGTTTTGTGTTAACTAATGGACATGAGCTTTCGAGTATCGCCGAGGACAGGCATGCATGCGTGACAATGAACCCCTGCGGGTAGCGCTGCTGTACGTCCTGTTCGGCATGTTCTGGATCGTCATTACCGATCTGGCGGTGAACGCGGCCTTCGATACCGGGGACAATCTCGCCTTGGCCCAGACCGTCAAGGGCCTGGCGTACATTCTGGTCACCGCGCTGCTGGTTTACTGGCTGGCGCGCAGAGCGATCGATCACTCCTTGGATCGCTGGACGCGCACCCAGCTGCGCTCTACCCGGGAACTGCTGCACAAGGTGCTGGCCGGAATCGGCGAGGCCGTGGTCATCGTGATGCCCGGGGAACGTACCATCCAGGAATGCAATCCTGCCGCTGAGCAGGTCTTCGGCTACCCTGCCGCCGAATTGAACGGCCTGCACACCAGGGAACTGCACATCGATGAAGCCTCACATGAGAAGTTCCTGACTTCGAGTCGCGAGGTTCTGTCCGCTGGGGGCGTGTTTCGGACCACCTGCCCGTTTCGCCACAAGAACGGCTCGGTCATCCAGGGCGAGGTCACGCTGGCGCAACTCTCCGACTTTGAGCACAGCGAGTGGTCAAATGCTGTCGTGGCCATCGTGCGCGATGTAACGGAACGCGCGATGCTGGAAGACCAGATCCGTCAGGCCCAGCGTCTCGAGACGCTGGGTCAACTTACCGGCGGCATAGCACATGACTTCAACAATCTGCTGACGGTGATTCAGGGCAGCTCCGAACTGCTGGTCGAACAGCTGCAGAGTGCGCCCGAGAAGCGCGCGCTCGCCGACATGATCAGCGCTGCAGCAGACCGCGGAGCGGAGCTGACACACCGACTCCTGGCGTTCGCCCGTCGCCAGCCGCTCGCGCCACAGAAGGTGGATGTCAATGCGCTCATCGTGGGTATGCGCGATATGCTCGGGCGGACGCTCGGAGAACACATCGAGATCGAGTTCGTTGCCGGAGAGCCTATCTGGCCGGCACTGATCGATCCCGCCCAGCTCGAAGGCGCGTTGCTCAATCTGTGCATCAACGCTCGCGATGCGATGCCTGCGGGCGGCCGACTGACGCTGGAGACTACCAATGTCCAGCTCGACGAGGACCGCGCGGGCCAGCTTGCCGAGGTCGAGCCGGGCGCCTACGTGCTCATCGCAGTGTCAGATACCGGCACGGGCATCTCGCGCGAGGACCTGCCGCGAGTGTTCGAACCGTTTTTCACCACCAAGGCCAAATCCAAGGGCACCGGACTGGGGCTTGCCATGGTCTACGGATTCATCAAGCAGTCCAACGCACACGTCTCGATTTACTCCGAGCCCGGCATGGGTACGACGCTCAAGTTGTATCTGCCGCGTCTGACCGGCGTCGATCCTGCCGTCGAACCGCTGGCGCCGGCAGCACCCCAGAGCACAGCCTCCGAGACCATCCTGCTGGTCGAGGACGACGAGCTCGTACGTCGCTACGCCTTTGACCAGCTTGTGGTATTGGGCTATCGCGTCGTCGAATCCGGCAGCGGTCCGGAGGCGCTGGAGCGTCTGCGAGGCGAGGAGCACATCGATCTGCTGTTCACCGACATGGTCATGCCCGGCGGGATGTCCGGCCAGCAGCTCGCCGAGGCGGCCCGCAAGATCAGACCAGGCCTCAAGGTGCTGTATGCGACCGGGTACGCCGAGAACGCTGTGTTTCGTCAGGGACAGCTGTTTCCCGGCAGCCCGCTGCTGAGCAAGCCCTACCGCCGCGCGGAACTGGCCGGCAAGGTGCGTACCGCCCTGGCCCGGCAGGAGACGCCCTGATGACGGCCACCCGGGTCATGCTGGTCGATGACCATGAACTCGTGCGTGCAGGCATTGCCGAGTTGCTCAAAAGCCTGCCGGATTTCTCGATCGTCGCCGAGTGCAGCGATGGACGCGAGGCAGTGAAACTTGCCCGCGAACACACGCCCGATATCGTTTTGATGGATGTGTCGCTGAAGGGCATGAACGGCATCGCGGCAACCGAGTACATCCGCCAGCACCTGCCGCACACCCGGGTGCTCATCGTTTCGATGCACACCGATGAGGAACGCGTGGCCGCCGCCCTGACGGCGGGCGCCAACGGTTATCTGGTCAAGGGTTCCACGCGCCAGGAACTGCAGTTTGCGATACAGGCGGTCTGTGAGGGACGCACCTATCTGAGCCCGATCATCTCGACCGACCTGGTGAGAAACTATCTGCGCTTCAAGGAAGGTCAGACGGCTGCACCAAATGACCTGACGGCGCGCCAGCAGGAGATCCTGCAGCGGATCTGTGAAGGCAGAACCAATCGCGAGATCGGTGAAGTGCTGCGCCTTTCAGTAAAGACGGTCGAGGGTCACCGGGCCCAGCTGATGGAGAAGCTCGCCATCCGTGACCTGCCGGGGCTGGTGAAGTATGCGATCCGGATCGGTCTGATCAGCGTGGATTCATAGCGCGATTGGCAGCGCGTCTGGCTGCAGACCGTCGCGATTGCTGGCATACCAGCGGCGTGCCGCCGAGGCTTCCATGGGCGGCGCGAACAGGTAACCCTGCAGGCGATTGCAGCCCAGCGCACGCAGCTGCTCCAGCGCCAGCGGATCGTCGATACCCACCGGGGCCGGTTCCATGCCCAGTTCACGCACCAGCCGAACCGTTGCGCGCACGATGTTGAAGGACTCGCGCGAGACCACCATGTCTGAGACGAAGCTGCGGTCGATCTTGACCTCCGAGAACGGCATGCGCAGGAGCTGCGTCAGCGAGGAGTAGCCACTGCCAAAATCATCCAGTGTCAGCGCAAAGCCGCGCAGACACAGCTGCGTCAGCCCGGCCATGGCTTCGGCGGGGTTCTGCATCACCCCGGGCTCCTTGATCTCCAGGCTCACGCGCGAAGGCGCCACACCGGCATCACGGCACGCACGGTTGAGCAGTTCAACCATCTCCGGATCAGCAAGCAGGTGACTGGACAGGTTGAACGACAGCGTCAACCCTTCGGCATCAGGCAAGCCGGCCAGCCATGCCAGCGCCTCGGTGAACGAACGCATGGTGATGCAGCGTGCCAGCCCTGCGCGCCTGGCCAGTTCGAAGAAATCGTGCGGACGAAGCTCGCCAAGTTGCGGATGATCCCAGCGCAGCAGAGCCTCGAAGCCGATCACCCGCATCATTGCATCCACGCGCGGCTGATAGGCGAGCCTCATTTCACGGCGCGTCATCGCCGCCTGCAGCGCTTCAGGCGTCAGCCCGACGATCCCGCCTGCCAACACCGGCGGCGGCCGGTACCCATCCTGCTCCGCGCACAGCAGCTCGGTCAGAGTTTCCGGAATGAACGGGATCGGCAGCCCGCCCGCCATGCGCAGGCCGCGCTCG
>JBGTIC010000373.1:0-2263 GCA_041745895.1 Gammaproteobacteria bacterium | reverse complement strand
CCGCCGGGATGGAAAAGCGCGCCGGGCGCTTTCGTCAGCAGTTGCTGCTGCAGGCCGACGATCATCGGCCGCTGCAACGCCTGCTCGCCCAGCTGCCGGCGCGGCTGTCGCGACTGCCCGGCGCACGTGATGTGCGATGGGCCCTCGATGTCGATCCTGTGGACCTGATCTGATCTGAGGGGCGGACGGGCGGACGGGCGGGCACGGTTTCGCAAATGCACAGGGCGGACGGTACAATGCGCGGCCTGGCGACGCAGACCGCCAAGCGCTGCCTGCGCGACACACGCCCTACTCCTCAAGCCAACCCAAGCAGCCCCGTGAAATCACACGTCGAAAAGCTCGTTCTCCAAGCCATCGCCGAACTGGCATTCATCGCCGCCGGCGATACTCCGCCCGATCCACAGATCGAACGCACCCGCGATGCGCGGCATGGTGATTTCACGACGAACATTGCGTTGCGGCTGGCCAAGCCCCTGGGCCGCAAGCCACGCGAACTTGCTACGGCCATCATCGACGCGCTGCCGGCGTCGGCACAGATCGCCAGCATCGAGGTGGCCGGCCCCGGCTTCATCAACTTCACGTTGAGTGAGCTTGCCAGCCGTGCACAGATCGCGGAGATCCTCGAGCGCGGCCACGCCTACGGCTGCAGCGACATCGGCACCGGCAAGCGCGTGCTGCTGGAGTTCGTCTCCGCCAATCCTACCGGCCCGCTGCATGTGGGGCACGGCCGCCACGCCGCCTTCGGTGCCACCGTCGGCAACCTGCTCTCGGCAACCGGCCACGAGGTCCACCGCGAGTACTACGTCAACGATGCCGGCCGGCAGATGGAAATACTGGCCATCAGTGTGTGGATCCGCTACCTGCAGGCCCTGGGCGCCGAGGTGGCGTTGCCCGCCAACGCCTATCGCGGCGAGTACGTGCGCGAGATCGCCGAAAGACTGCGCAGCGCTTATGGCGAGCGCTTCGTGGTCGGCAGGGAGGCCTTCGAAGCCGGGCTGCCGGACGACGCACCGGCAGGCGACAAGGAAACCTATGTTGATGCCGTAGTGACGCAGGCGCGGCGGTTGCTGGGAGAGGATCAGTTTCGCGAGGTGTTCGATCAAGGCCTGAATGCGGTGCTCGACGACATCCGCGACGACCTCGAGAGCTTCGGTGTGAGCTTCGATCGCTGGTACTCGGAACGCAGCCTGACTACCGAGGGCACGATAGACGCAGCACTGACGCGGCTTCGTGGACGCGAGCGTCTGTATGTGAACGACGGGGCCACGTGGTTTCGTGCAAGCGAGTACGGTGACGAGAAGGACCGCGTGGTGATCCGCGAGAACGGCGTGAAGACTTATTTCGCCTCCGACATCGCCTATCACCACGAGAAGCGCGAGCGTGGCTACGATCTGCTGCTCGATGTGCTCGGCGCCGATCATCACGGCTACATCGCCCGCGTGCGCGCGGGGCTGGAGGCCATGGGTGAACCCGGCGACTGCCTGGAGGTACGGCTGGTGCAGTTCGTCACGCTCTATCGCGGCGGCGAGAAGGCACAGATGTCCACGCGCTCGGGTGAGTTCGTCACCTTGCGCCAACTGCGCGAGGAAGTCGGCAACGATGCGGCGCGACTGTTCTATGTCATGCGCTCGAACGACCAGCACCTGGATTTCGATCTGGAACTTGCCAAGTCCAGCTCGAACGACAATCCCGTCTACTACATTCAGTATGCGCATGCGCGGGTGTGCAGCGTCATGCACCAGCTCGAGGAACGTGGCTGGTCATGGGACCGCGACGCGGGCCTCGCGGCGCTTGAACTGCTTGCAGAACCCCAGCCGCAGGCGCTGATGCGCACGCTGGCTCGATATCCGGAAGTCATCGAGCTGGCAGCGGTGAATCGCGCGCCGCAGACGCTGGTGTTCTACCTGCGCGATCTGGCCAACGATTTTCACACCTGGTACAACGCCCAGCCGTTTCTGGTCGATGAGGCGCGACTGCGCAATGCACGTCTGTGCCTGTGCATGGCGACGCGACAGGTCATCTGCAGCGGCCTGACACTGCTGGGCGTGACCTCGCCGGAGCGCATGTAATCGCGATGGCGCGCCGACGCAGCACACGCCGCAGTCGCGATGGGACGCCCGGCTGGGTCTGGATGCTGGTGGGTCTGGCTGTCGGTCTGTCTATTGCCATGGCGATTCATCTCAAGCATCGCAGTCACGAGCCCCAGCCGGCGCAGGCACGCGAGGCTTCGCCCGCGCCCACCCAGGCAGGCTCGCCGGGGGGC
>JBGTIC010000372.1:0-3726 GCA_041745895.1 Gammaproteobacteria bacterium | reverse complement strand
GCGAGATTGGCGATGACGCGTCGCGCAAGCTCGGCTGCAAAGACCGCCACAAGCACGAGCACGAGCGCCTGCAGCCACGGATCGCGCACTGCGATGGCCAGCAGTCGCAGCGGTCCCTCCTGCGCCCACTCGTCCACGCGTCAGCCCGCGCCCACCGGCAATGCGCGTCGGTTCTCGGGCCTGGTCATGACGATCTGCACATCACCGATCGCCCGTTCGATGAAGCCACCCTCGCAATAACACAGGTACCACTCCCACATGCGCACGAAGCTCTCCGGATAGCCCATCGCGCGAACCTCGTCAAGTCGCGCGTGGAAGCGCTCGCGCCAGTGCTGCAGCGTACGTGCGTAGTGCGGGCCGATATCCTCGAGCGCGACGATGCGCATGTCGGTGGCACGCGCGACCGACTCGGTGATCGCCGCTACCGAGGGCAGGCAGCCGCCGGGGAATATATAGCGCTGGATGAAATCGACACTGCGACGTGCCGCCGCGAAGCGCTGATCGGTGATGGTGATGGTCTGCAGCAGCATCTCTCCGGCGGGCTTGAGCAGCCGCGAGCATTGATTGAAAAAAGTATCGAAGAAGCGATGGCCGACGGCCTCGAACATCTCCACCGAGACCAGCTTGTCATACTGGCCCTCCAGGTCGCGGTAATCTTTGCACAGCACCTCGATGCGATCGCTCAAGCCCGCAGCGGCGATGCGCTCGCTCGCCAGCCGGTGCTGCTCGGCTGAGATCGTCGTGGTGGTCACGCGGCAGCCATGGTGGCGGGCTGCATGCATCGCCAGTCCCCCCCAGCCCGTGCCGATTTCCAGCAGGTGATCGCCGGGCCGCAGGTCCAGCTTGCGGCAGATCAGATCAAGCTTGTGGACGGCGGCCTCCTCGAGCGTGGCCTGAGCATGCGGATATATGGCGCTGGAGTACATCATCGTGGGATCGAGAAACAGCTCGAAAAACTCGTTGCCCAGATCGTAGTGCGCAGCAATGTTGCGACGGCTGCCCGGACGTGTGTTGCGATTGAAGTGATGGGCCAGGCGCAGCAGTGGCATCAGCAGGCGGGTACCGCCGCCCTCCATGCGCTCCATGACTTCCTGGTTGCGCACGAACACACGCACCAGCGCCGTGAGATCGTCACACTCGAACTGGCCGGCCATATAGGCCTCGGCCACCCCGATCGTGCCACCCAGCGCAATGTCGACATAGCACTGGGGGTCTAGAATTTCCACCCGGGCACGCATGTCCCTGGCCGCATCCGGACTGCCGAAGCTGCGCACCTCGCCCTTCTCGACGATCGTGAGTCGGCCGTGTTCCAGTTCCTCGAGCATCCTCAGCACCCCCTCACGCGTGCGACCGGCGAGCCAGCGCGGTCTGCGCGGTGCAGTCGGGCGGATTCGACCCTGGAGTATGTCTTCGCTCATCGTTTCCTCTGCTTCAATGTTGCGGGCGCTTGCCCGGGTGAGTGTAGACCGGCACGCGCTTGAGCCACAGCCTGAGCGCCTGGTAGTGAATCAGGGCAACCACGCGCAGCGTCATCAGCGGCTGTCCCAGCAGGGTGGCCGCAAGGCTCGTACCGGTGATTTCCCTGCGCTCGAGTACGAGGCCGGCATCAAACACGCGCTGCCCTGCGCGCAGAGCCTGCATGCCGGCTGCAAGCCGCTCGCCGGGAGGCGCGAAACTCCAGCGATAGTCCATGTCCATGGGCAGGAACGGGGAGACGTGGAAGTCCTTGCCGAAGTGGTAGCGCGCCACACCGGGCGCAGGCGTCTGGCTTTCCAGCACATAGCAGTGACGCTCGCCCCAGGGCGTGTTGTTGACCTCCAGTACGATCGCCGCCACACGCTCGCCTGCCGCATCGAAACAGTAGTAGAAGCTCACCGGGTTGAAGCAGTGGCCGAAATAACGCAAGTGCGTCAGCAGCCGGATGGGGCCTTCCGGCCGCCATCCCAGGCGCGTCTCGACGAGGTCACCCACGCAGTCGGCCAGCGACTGCGCCGGGTCACCGAGATGGTCTTCGCGGCGCAGCCAGGCCAGCGCCGGGTGAGTTGCTGACCACAGCCAGCGTCCGCGGAAGACCTGCGGCAGTTCGGCGAGATCCAGGTAGACCATGAACAGTCGATGCGCAAAGCTGTGCTCCACCGGCCTGAGTCGCCGGTGCCTAACCTGTCCGCTGTAGAGGCAGCTGTGCATGAGCGAAACGCTGCTGGAAATGGGTCAGGGCTGTCAATGCGCTGTTCACGCCGTCTTCGTGAAATCCGTAGCCCCAGTATGCGCCACAGTAAAACGTGCGCCCGCGGGCGTGCAGCTCGGCATGGCGGGCCTGCGCGCCGATGCTCTCGGGGGTGAACACCGGGTGTGAGTAGCTCAGTCGGCTTATGACCGACGATGGCGACATCGCCTGGTCGTTGTTGAGCGTGACGCAAATCTGCCGGGGCGAGGGCAGGCTCTGCAGGATGTTCATGTTGTAGCTCAGGCAGACCGGCTGATCCGGACCTATGACATGGTAGTTCCATGCCGCCCAGGCGCGCCTGCGAGTGGGCATCACGCCCTCGTCAGTGTGCAGTATCGCCTCGTTACGCTGGTAGGGAATGGCGCCAAGCGTCGCGGACTCGGCGGCTGTCGGATCGGCCAGCAGTTGCAGGGCCTCATCGGCGTGGCAGGCGAGAAATACCGCATCGAAGTGCTCGTGTCCGGCGTCGGACGAGTAAAGCTCCACGCCATCGCCACGCCTGCGCACGCGCAATACCGGACTGGAGACGCGTATGCGCTCGGCGAACGGACGGATCAGCGGTGCCACGTAGCTGTGCGAGCCGCCGCGCACGACCTGCCACTGCGGCCGATTCTGGATGTTGAGCAGGCCGTGGTTGACAAAAAAGCGGATGAAGAATGCGGCCGGGAACCCCAGCATGCGCTGCGGATCCGTCGACCAGATGGCCGCGCCCATTGGGATGATGTAGTGATCGACGAATCGCTGGCTGAATCTGCCCAGCTGCAGGTAATCGCCGAGGCTGCCGTCGGCACGGCCCATGGCCAGATCCCGCGGGGCCCGGCGGTTGAAGCGAAGCACATCGGCCAGCATGCGCAGAAAACCCGGCGAGGCGAGATTGCGACGTTGTGCGAACAGCGAGGCGATGTCGGTGCCGGCGTACTCCAGCCCGCTGCGTCCGCAGCGCACACTGAAGCTCATCGGCGCGTCCTGGGCGGCTACATCGAGTTCGGCCAGCAGCGCGCGGAAGTTCGGATAGGTCCAGTCGTTGAAGACGATGAATCCGGTGTCGACCCGGAAGTCTTGGCCATCCAGACTCACGTCGTGGGTATGGGTATGGCCACCGATACGCGCATCGGCCTCGTAAACCGTGACCTCGTGTGCCGACGCCAGTCCACGCGCGGCGACCAGCCCGGCGATGCCGGTGCCTACGACCGCAATCTTCATGCGCGCAAACAGCGTGACAGGTGGACAGGCATGGCGCAGGTCTCCGCTATGAGGGTCGGGGGCGTCCGAGTGCGCCCGCTACCTGCGTCTTTACGCGCGGGGTGGACCGGTGGATTCAGTCAGCCGGCAAGCCAGGCACGCCGCATGGGCCGAACGCTGCGCGGCGGCCCGGTCAGGGGCATGACGAAGGGACGGCCTCCTAGAATTCTTCCAGCCGGAAAATCCGCGCTTCCTCCTCCGGCTCATCCTCGGCGGGCGGCGGCGCCACGGCAGCCTCCCCGGCCCGTGCGGGGCCA
>JBGTIC010000371.1:0-5386 GCA_041745895.1 Gammaproteobacteria bacterium | reverse complement strand
GCTGCGGCGGTGGCCGCCGACCTGGCTCCCTTGTCGATCGGCACCGACACCGGAGGCTCGATCCGGCAGCCCGCCGCGCTGACCGGCCTGACGGGATTCAAGCCGACTTACGGGCGCGTATCGCGCTGGGGCATGATCGCGTTTGCCTCCAGTCTCGACCAGGCCGGCACGCTGACGCGCAGTGCCGAGGATGCCGCCCTGCTGCTTGCGGCCATGGCGGGGTTCGATAGCAAAGACTCCACCAGTGTGGACGCAGCCGTCCCGGATTACGTCGCCGGCCTGACAACTGCGCCGCAGCCGTTGCGCATCGGTGTGCCGAAGGAATTCTTCGATGAGGGCCTGTCGCCGGAGGTTGCTGCCTGCGTGCGCGAAGCGCTGGCAGAGTACGAGCGTGCAGGTGCCACGCTGGTGGAGATCGAACTGCCCAACCTGCACCTGTCTGTGCCGGCCTACTACGTGGTGGCACCGGCGGAGGCCTCGTCCAACCTGTCGCGTTTTGACGGCGTGCGCTTCGGTCATCGCGCGGCCGACCCCGCGGACCTGCTCGACCTCTACGAACGCAGCCGCGGTGAAGGCTTCGGCGCAGAGGTCAAACGCCGCATCCTCACCGGCACCTATGTGCTGTCTGCCGGCTATTTCGATGCCTATTACCTGAAGGCCCAGCAGGTGCGTCAGCTGATCACCAACGATTTCGCACGCGCGTTCGAAGCCGTCGACCTGGTCATGGGCCCCACGACACCCACGCCTGCATTCGAACTTGGCGCCAAGACCGCCGATCCGGTGCAGATGTATCTCAACGACATCTACACGATCGGCGTGAACCTTGCGGGTCTGCCTGGTATCAGCGTGCCCTGCGGCATGATCGACGGACTGCCTGTGGGCCTGCAGATCGTCGCGCCGCACTTCGGCGAAGCACCGCTGCTGGCTGCCGCTCATCGCTATCAGCAGGCCACCGACTGGCACCGCCGCTGGCCGGACGGCTGGGCGTGAGGGACGAGTCATGACCTGGGAAACAGTCATCGGGCTGGAGATTCACACCCAGCTTGCCACACGCAGCAAGATCTTCTCAGGCAGCGCCACGGCCTACGGCGCGGCGCCCAACACGCAGGCCAGCCTGGTGGATCTCGGTTACCCGGGCGTGCTGCCGGTGCTCAATGCGGAAGTTGTGCGTATGGCCATTCGCTTTGGCCTGGCAACCGGCTGCACGATCGCGCCGCGCTCGATCTTCGCGCGCAAGAACTACTTCTATCCCGATCTGCCGAAGGGTTACCAGATCAGTCAGTACGAGCTGCCGATCGTGCACGGTGGGCATCTGGACATCGATCTGGCTGATGGCGGGCGCAAACGCGTCCGCATCACGCGCGCGCACCTCGAGGAAGATGCAGGCAAGAGCCTTCATGAGGACTATCACGGCATGACCGGCGTGGATCTCAATCGGGCGGGCACACCGCTGATCGAGATCGTCTCTGAGCCGGACATGCGATCGCCCGAGGAGGCGGTGGCCTACATGCGGCGCATTCACCAGCTGGTGCGCTGGCTGGGCATCTCCGATGGCAACATGCAGGAAGGCTCGTTTCGGTGCGATGCGAACGTGTCGATTCGCCGTCAGGGTGACTCGAAGCTCGGCACGCGCACCGAGATCAAGAATCTGAACTCGTTTCGATTCGTCGATCGCGCCATCCGCTTCGAGGTCGAGCGCCAGATCGAGGTGCTCGAAGACGGCGGTAGTATCGTTCAGGAAACCCGCCTGTACGATCCCGACAAGGATGTCACCCGTCCGATGCGCAGCAAGGAACAGGCCAACGACTATCGCTACTTTCCGGATCCCGACCTGTTGCCCGTGGTGATCGAAGACGCGCTGGTCGAGCAGCTGTACCGTGCGCTGCCCGAGTTGCCGCAAGTGCGCCGTGCACGCTTCGGCACACAGTTCGGGCTCTCGGATTACGATGCCGGTGTGCTGACGGCCAGCCGCGAGGTCGCCGACTATTTCGAGGCCGTCGTGGCCGTCGTGCCCTCGGCGCCAAAGCTTGCGGCGAACTGGGTCATGGGCGAACTGGGCGGCGCGCTGAACCGCGACGGCCTGGAAATCGGCGCAAGCCGCATCGATGCCGCGGCCCTCGGTGGTCTGGTTGTACGTATCGAGGACCAGACCATCTCCGGCAAGATCGCCAAGGACGTTTTCGAGGCGATGTGGGCGGGCGAGGGCAGTGCCGATACCATCATCGAGGCGAAAGGTCTCAGGCAGATCACCGACACCGGTGCGCTCGAGGCCATCGTCGACGAGGTCATCGCGGCCAACCCCGCGCAGGCCACGGAGCTGCGTGCCGGTAAGGACAAGCTGCTGGGCTTTTTCGTCGGCCAGGTCATGAAGCGCACGCAGGGCAAGGCTAATCCCGAGCAGGTCAACGCGCTGATCCGCGCGCGGCTGAAATGAGGCAGGCTGATCAGGCACGCGCCTTCATGTTTGAAGGACTCGGAATTCGCGGGCGGCTGGTGCGCATGGACCAGACCTGGCGCGAGATCATCGCGCGGCATGACTATTCCAGCGATGTCGCAGGTCTGCTCGGCGAGGCGGCCGCCGCCGGCGTACTGCTGGCCGATAACCTCAAAGGCCGTGGCAGCGTACACCTGCAGATCCAGGGGGAGGGTGATGTTCGCCTTTTGCTGGTGCAGTGTGATGCGCAACTCAACGTGCGGGCACTGGCGCGCGGCGACGGCGTGGCAGGTTCAGGCTCGATGCTCGAACTGCTCGGCGAAGGCCGCATGATGGTGACCATCGATCCCGGTCCCGGCCAGGAGCGCTACCAGGGCATCGTGCCCCTGGCCGGTGAAAATCTGTCTGAATCTCTGGAGGGGTATTTTCGCGACTCCGAACAGTTGCTCACACGGTTGTGGCTGGGCGTGATCGGTGGAAGTGCAGCGGGCCTGATGCTCCAGCGAATGCCCGAGCTCGGTGGCAGCGAAGACGACTGGCACACGCTGGGGGTGCTCGCTGACACCGTGCGCATCAGCGAACTGGCGGAGCTCTCGGCAGGCGACCTGCTGCGGCGGCTGTTCGCCGACTACGACATCCGCCTGTTCGATGCGCGTCCTATCGGCTATGACTGCCGCTGCACTGATGAGCATCTGCACAAGGTCATCAGGCTGCTTGGAGACACTGAAGTCAATTCGGTGCTCGAAGAGCAGGGCCGGCTGGAACTGAACTGCGAGTTCTGCAACAAGTCCTTCAGCTTCGCGCCCGAGCAGGCCCGCTTTGCGCTGCGCGAGCCATCAGACGAGTCCCAGCTGCACTGAGCGTCTGACGGTGATCGCCTGCGCTGTGCTGACGCGGCTCGGCAATACCAAAGGCGAACGATGATCCCGTTGGCGGCAAAAATCGGTTTCTCGATCTGGCTTCTGGTCTGGTTGTCGATCATGCTGGGCCCGGTCGGGCCACAGAATTTTTTCTGGTTGTGCAACGCTGCGATGTTCCTGATCGTGGTGGCGCTTTGGACCGAGAACCGCCTGGTCCTGTCCAGTCAGGCAGGCACCGTAATGCTCGTGGGCATGGTTTGGACCGCTGACCTGTTGCTGGCATTGATCGTGGGTGGCTCGGTGACGGGGTTTACCGCCTATATGTTCGATGAAACGCTGCCGCTGCCGCTGCGCTTGAGTTCGCTTTATCACATCGGCCTGCCGCCATTCCTGTTGTTCGTGCTGTGGCGCATCGGCTATGACCGGCAGGCCTGGAAGTTGCAGTGTGTCATTGGCGCATTGATGGTCGTGGGCGCCTGGCTGTTCACCGAACCGTATCGCAACGTCAACTGGGTTCATCAACCCTTCGGCCTGGAACAGCCACCCTTGCCCTTGGCGCTGTGGGTGCTTGTGCTGGTGATTGTCTATCCCGTGCTGATCTATTTCCCGGGGCATCTGCTGGCGTCGCGACTGCTGCGTCGCTGAGCGAACGCTGCGCTCACCGCCTGAGCATCGTCGTGTCCAAAGAATTGTACGGACCGCATAATCAACTGTTTTTTCTGAAGGAGACTTCAGAGCTTTCGTCATCCTCGAGGGAGGCGACGAAGAAGCTGCGGGTACCGGTACTCTCGAGCTCGACGTGATCTCGCGCAGCAGCCTGGAGGGAACATTCTCGCTGAATCTGGGTGGGGACATGCAAGGCGAAGGCACCGTGTCGCTGGAATACGATGCTCTATATGAGCGGGTGGTTTCGCTGGCGGATATCGCGGGCACGTATCAGGATACAGATGACCCGACAGACGTGTTCACGATTACGGCCAGCGGGGCATTCGACCAGATGGAGCCGGAGTCGAACTGCATGCTCAACGGCGAGTTTACGCTCGTCGATCCGGAGTTCAACGCCTTTGTGCTGGAGGCGGATATCGCCAACTGCGAAGGTGAGCTGGCGGTGCTCAATGGCGAGGTGCTGAACGGCCTGTTTTACTTCGACGATACCGGGTCGCCTGTGCTGCTTGTCGGGGGCATTCACATCGAGGTGGCGTCGGTGGATGCAATCGTGGCGGTCTGGACCACCAGCGAGCGTCCCTGAATCATCATGTAGTTAAATTCGGGCCTGTGCGGGCCAGGAGCCCTCGTGTATCAGCAGCCAGCGTTTGCGTTCCAGGCCTGCGCTGAAGCCGACGAGCCGCCCGTCGGCACCGATCACCCGATGGCAGGGCACGATGATCGGCAATGGATTGCGCCCATTGGCGGCACCCACGGCCCGCACCGCTGCTGGCGCCTCGATGGCAGTGGCGATATCCCGGTAGCTTGCGGTTCGACCAAAAGGGATACGTCGAAGGGTCGCCCAGACGCGCAGCTGGAATTCGGTGCCGGCAGCGTGCAGCGCCAGATCGAATTCGCGCCGCGCGCCGGCGAAGTATTCGAGCAGTTGCGTACGTGCAGCCGTCAGGCGTTCGGGCGCATGCTGCCAGTGATCCTGCGCAACGGAGGCCTTGTCGCCGCGCTCGAAGCTGACTTGTCGCAGGCCCTGTTCATCGGCGACCAACGTCAGTGTGCCCACCGGTGTCGCCAAGGTATCGAACCAGATCATCACGTCACTCCTTGAGTGTCTGCGGCAAGATGCCACAGGTGAACAACCGCGTAGGCACGCCAGGGTCGCCAGGCCTGCGAGCGTGCTTCGCAGTCGCGCGGGCGCAGCGCCCGACCATCTTCCTGAGTGCGGCCCAACACCTGCCTGATCACCAGATCGCTGGCGGGAAACGCATCAGGCTGACCCAGCGCACGCATCGCCACATACTGAGCCGTCCATGGACCGATGCCGGGCAACTCCGTGAGTCCGGAAATGAAGGCGGCCGGCGACTGGCCAGCCGAAAAATCGATGCGCCCGGCTGCCACGGCTTCGGCCAGCGCGCGCAGTGCCGCAACGCGG
>JBGTIC010000370.1:0-2603 GCA_041745895.1 Gammaproteobacteria bacterium | reverse complement strand
GAGCACCGGCACGAACTCGCGCTGGCCACCCGAAGCATGGCCCTTGCCCCCGGGCAACTGCACCGAGTGCGTGGCATCGAACACCACCGGGCAGCCGGTGGCGCGCATCACCGCAAGACTGCGCATGTCCGAGACCAGGTTGTTGTAGCCGAACGTAAAGCCGCGCTCGCAGACCATGATCTGTTCGTTGCCTGTGGATCGTGCCTTGTCGACCACATTGCCCATCTCCCAGGGCGACAGGAACTGCCCCTTCTTGATGTTGACGGGCAAGCCCTGCGAGGCTGCATTGACGATGAAGTTGGTCTGTCGGCACAGAAACGCCGGGGTCTGCAACACGTCGACGACACTGGCCACTTCATCGAGCGGTGTATCCTCGTGCACGTCGGTGAGCACCGGCACGCCGAGCTGGCGGCGCACCTCGTCGAGTACCCGCAGCCCCTCCTCGATGCCCGGACCGCGGAAACTCTCGCGCGAAGACCGATTGGCCTTGTCATAGGAAGACTTGAAAATGAAAGGCATGCCCAGTTTGCCGGTGATCTCCTGCAGCGTCCCCGCCGTATCCAGCGCCAGCTGCAGGCTCTCCACCACACAGGGACCGGAGATCAGGAACATCGGCTGATCCGCACCTGCCTCAAAGCCGCAGAGTTTCATGCGCGCGCCTGCGCCGGTTGCTCGCTGTGACGCGCCTGTCGGGCCGCATTGATGAAGCCGGTGAACAACGGATGCCCATCGCGCGGATTGGAGGTGAACTCCGGGTGGAACTGGCAGGCGACAAACCACGGGTGATCCGGCAGTTCGATCATCTCGACCAGCCCGTCGCGGGAGAATCCGCCGAACACCAGACCACTTGCCCGCAGGGGTTCGAGGTAGTTGTTGTTGAACTCAAAACGATGGCGATGCCGCTCCTCGATGACATCACGATCATAGATCTCGCGAGCGCGCGTACCGGGCTTGAGTTCACAGGCCTGAGCGCCCAGGCGCATCGTGCCGCCGAGTTCCGAGTCGCGACTGCGTTCGTGGCGCGTACCCGACGGGTCCTCCCATTCGGTAATCAGGGCCACTACAGGATGGGCTGCCGCGCTGTCGAACTCGGTGCTCTGCGCACCGGCCAGCCCCGCGACATTACGCGCGAACTCGATGACCGCAACCTGCAACCCAAGACAGATACCCAGATAGGGCACGCCGTGCTCCCGGGCATAGCGAACAGCGGCGATTTTGCCCTCGATTCCCCGCTCGCCAAAGCCGCCCGGCACCAGGATGGCGTCCATGCCGGAAAGCGCCTCGATGCCGTTGTCCTCGATATCCTGGGATTCGAGGTAGTGGATATTCACCCGCGTGCGCGTGCGGATGCCCGCGTGCACCAGCGCCTCGCACAGCGAAATATACGAGTCGCGAAAATGCACGTACTTGCCGACCATCGCGACGTTGACCTCGGCACCGGGGTTCGCCTTGGCCTCGACCACCGCCGACCATTCACTCAAATCCGCAGGCGGTACGTCCAGATGCAGCTTGCGCACGACGATTTCGTCGAGTCCCTGCTCGTGGAGCATCTTCGGAATCTTGTAGAGATCATCGACGTCGCGCGCCGAAATCACCGCACCCTCCTCAACATTGGTGAACAGCGCGATTTTGCGCCGCTGCTCATCGGGCAGGGCATGGTCGGATCTGCACACAAGCACGTCCGGCTGGATGCCGATCGAGCGCAGCTCCTTCACCGAATGCTGCGTCGGCTTGGTCTTGATCTCCTGGGATGCGGCAATGTAGGGCACAAGCGTCAGGTGAATGTAGGCAACACGGTCGCGGCCGGCCTCGATGCCCATCTGCCGGATCGCTTCCATGAACGGCAGCGACTCGATATCACCGACTGTGCCGCCGATTTCCACCAGGCAAACATCCGCATCGCCGGCGCCGAGGTAGACACAACGCTTGATCTCATCGGTGATGTGCGGAATGACCTGCACTGTACCGCCAAGATAATCCCCGCGCCGCTCTTTGGCGATGACGGTGCTGTAGATCCGCCCGGTCGTCCAGTTGCTGTTGCGGCTGGTGGTCGTACGCACGAAACGCTCGTAGTGACCCAGATCCAGATCGGTCTCTGCGCCATCGTGGGTCACGTAGACTTCACCATGCTGGAACGGGCTCATCGTGCCCGGATCGACATTGATGTACGGGTCCAGCTTCATCATGCTGATGGCCAGGCCGCGCGCCTCGAGCAGCGCACCGAGACTCGCCGATGTAATGCCCTTGCCCAGCGAGGAAACCACTCCGCCAGTGATGAAGACGAAACGCGTCATGGAACCTCAAGGTCTCCCGGATGAAGGTCATCGAGACAGCAGAAACTCAAAAGGCCGGAGAGCCACTGCGCGGTCCGTGCACGCCTCAAGGCGGCCATCTCGTCACTCGCGGTGTCTCTCCGACCCTGGGAACCGTCAAACGAAAGGTCCCGCGTGAGCACGTCGGGAGAAAAGGCTACCACAAAACGCCTGCCCTGCGGCGCCAGTACGCAGGGCAGCGCCAGGCCTCAGATCTCTCGGTAAAGTCGCCTCAGCCCGGGCCGCAAGGGCTCAGCCGGCGTCCAGCGCAGCCGCCAGCCGCTGCGCAGC
>JBGTIC010000369.1:0-2007 GCA_041745895.1 Gammaproteobacteria bacterium | reverse complement strand
GCAGCTGCGGCAGGTCGAAACCCTGCCGGACGCCGTCGGTATTCATGCAGTTCAGCACGATCTCGCCAGCGCCGCGATCCTGTGCCTCGGCAATCCAGACAAGCGTGTCGCGCCCGGCCTCGCGACTGCGTTCGGGGTCACCGGTGTATTGATGGACCCGCCAACCGCGGGCCGTTTCGTCAGCATCGACCGGCAAGCTGTCGATGCCGACCACCACGCACTGGCTGCCGAACTGGCGTGCCAGCGCATCGATCAGCGCCGGATCGAGCAGCGCCGGCGTATTGACGCTGATCTTGTCGGCGCCGGCATGCAGCACCGCGCGCGCATCTTCGACGCTGCGCAGACCGCCTGCGACGCAGAAGGGAATGTCGATCGCATTGGCGACCCGGGTGACCCAGCCGCGGTCCACGCTACGTCCCCGCGGACTGGCGGTGATGTCGTAGAAGACCAGTTCGTCAGCACCCTCGTCGCGATAGCGCAGTGCCAGCTCGAGGATCTCGCCCATCACGACGTGGTCGCGAAAGCGCACGCCCTTGACGACCTGGCCGTCGCGCACGTCCAGGCACGGAATCAGTCGGCGCGCGAGCATGCCAGGGCCTCCTCGAAACTGAAGCGGCCGTCGAGCAGGGCCTTGCCGACGATCACCCCGTCGATCTCGGCCTCCGCCAGCGCGCGCAGATCGTCGACCGAGGAGACGCCGCCGGAAGCCTGCACCTGCAGCCACGGGTAGCGCTCGATCAGGCCGCGATAAAGTTCGACGTTCGGCCCGCACAGGGTGCCGTCGCGGGACACATCGGTGCACAGCGCGTGCCGCAGGTCGACATCCTGGTAGCACTCGATGAAGGCATCGAGCTGCATCCCGCCGGAGGCCTCCCAGCCGGAAATCTGCACCAGCCACCCGTGCTGCCCGTCGGCGCGGACATCAGCCGCCAGACACAGCGCCTCGGTGCCGAAACGCTCGAACCAGCCGCGCACCAGCTTGGGCTGCTTGACCGCCAGCGAGCCGAGCACGACCCGGCTGATGCCGGCATCGAAGCGGCGCAGCAAACCGGCTTCATCGCGCACCCCACCGCCGCCCTGCAGCCGCAGTGCGGTGCGGGTGGCGATCTCCTCGATCACGTACAGGTTCTCACTCTGCTCGCCACGCGCGGCGTCCAGGTCGACCACATGCAGCCAGGCTGCGCCGGCGTTCTCGTAGGCGCGCGCCAGATCGACCGGATCGGTCGGATAGTGGGTGACCTGGTCGTAGTCGCCCTGGTACAGCCGCACAACCTCGCCGCCGCGCAGATCGATCGCCGGATACAGCTGAATGCTCACGCCTCGCCCCCATCGGTCAGCGCCAGGAAGTTCGTCAGCAGACGCGCCCCGACCGCGGCGGAGCGTTCTGGATGGAACTGGGCGCCGTAATAGTTCCCCCTGGTCACGAGCGCCGAGAATGCCTCACCATGCTCGACGCAGAGCAAGGTGGATTCCGTGACGGGTGCCGCAAAACTGTGGACGAAATAGGCGTAATGGCCTGCCAGTCCGGCACAGAGCGGGTGCGAGTCAGGCTGATGTTTGGCGGGATGCTCAAGGACCTCAGGGCCCAGGGCCCAGGGCTCAGGGCCCAGTTCGGAGCGGGTTTGCGGCGGCGTGCAAGCTTCCGCGCAGCTAGCGCGTTCGGACCCGACCTGGGTCGGTTCTTGATCCTGCTGGGCCCTGAGCCCTGTGCCCTGGGCCCTCGAACCCGAAGGAGCTTTCGAAACATCGATGTGACGCGCACGCGTATCGACCGCCTGCAGCTGGTTCCAGCCCATATGCGGCACCCGTAGACCGGGTCCGCCAACCAGCTTGCGCACCCGCCCGGGCACGACGCCCAGACAGTCGGTGTCGCCCTCTTCCGAGTGCTCATACAGGATCTGCATGCCGACGCACACACCCAGCACCGGCTGGCGCAGCGCGCGGATCAGCTCGACCAGCCCCTGCTCACGCAGCCGCGCCATCGCCACCGCGGCGGCACCGACGCCC
>JBGTIC010000368.1:0-1595 GCA_041745895.1 Gammaproteobacteria bacterium | reverse complement strand
GCCCGCCAGGCCTGCACGCTGCCTTCGCCACCGCGCCCTGCGATGGCACCGGCGGCCTCGGCTGACGCCCGGAGCGCCTCACCAGTGATCACGTCGGAATAGGCGAAGCCGGTACGATCACCTGTCACGGCGCGTACGCCCACACCCTGGTCCAGGCTGTGGCTGCCCTCCTTGACGATGCCGTCCTCCATCGTCCAGGACTCCTGGCGCGAGCACTGGAAATACAGGTCGGCGTAATCCACGCGGCGGCGCATAATGCGCGCAAGTTCGCGCTGGAGCGACTCGGCATCCAGGCCGCCGGGCGTCAGAAGAACTTCAGTCGCGGTGTTCAGGCTCAAAACGAACTTCCTTTCTGGTTGGGGTCTGTGGCAACTTACGGCCGGACCGCGGCGGTTGGGGGCAGCGCGGCGCACAAGCGCCCTTCTTCGGTCTGCGCCTGGGTGATTCGCTGCACGACGGGCGCCTCCCATGGACCGGAGACACAATAGGCGACCTGACCGATACCGCGCATGGGCTGGCGGAACAGTTCCTGGAACACAAGGATCGCGGCCGCCACTGCGGGACCCGCCAGCAGGCCACCGACAGCCGGCAGCGCCATGCCCACATCGGCACTGACCAGTGCCTGCTGCTCGTAGTCCCGGGTAGCCAGGCCGGTGCGGCCCATCAATGCAATGTCGGCCGAGGCGCCCCTGAGGCGCAGGTTGTCGGTGTAGGCGTCGCCGTCGATCAGAACGAAATCACCATCGATGCGATCAAAACTCAGGCCGCGGCCGAACACATCGCGAAAATCCAGGGCCAGCCGGCGTGGCAGCGCCGAGAGGCTCATCAGCCCCACCACTCGCCCGGCGCCTGGCTCCACCTCGCTAAGGCGCCCGTTGCCGATATCCACGACGATGTCCCCGTTCACGCTGCTGCGCCAGTCCGCCGAGAACGGGGGGCCGCGCCATTGCAGTGTGGCATCCACCTGGGCGGCGGAGGCTGCCATGAACTGCTCGAAACCGAGGCTGTTCAGTGCCTGAGCCACATCAGTGGCGGTGAGCCGCAGGACCAGTCGCGTATCCGAGGTGCTGCTGCCCTCGGCGCGGGTCCAGCTCCCGTCGCCCGTGAGCGCGAAGCTCTCGGCGCGGGTCTCCAGCTGTGTCGCTACAAGGCCGCCAGGTGCGCGCTCCAGCGCCGCTTCCAGACGACCGAGCTGCATGCCGGCCAGCGCAAAGCTGTCTGCCGTCACCCGGATCGCAGGCAGTCTGCGTGGGTCGGGCTCGGGGACCGGGTCCCTGCGCAGCGTGCCGGGCGCGGACTGAGCATCCGCCAACAGGCCTCCACCCGCCAGTTCGAAGCGCTGCATCGTCATGACCAGGGGCGCATCACCGGCCGGGTCGAACGGGACGATGACATCGCCGGCCACGGCATCGCTGTCCAGGCGCAGCTGCCAGGCGCGCTGATGGCGTATCAGTGTCAGATCCAGATCGCTCACCTGCTGACCCAGGCCGCTGGCAGTGTCCACGTGCAGGGCGACGCGCTGCAGCAACGGCCGGTCTGCGCCCAGCGCAAGGTCACCTGCCAGCGCGAGCCACTCATCGAGCTCCAGCACTTCG
>JBGTIC010000367.1:0-6792 GCA_041745895.1 Gammaproteobacteria bacterium | reverse complement strand
GTGCGTCCACCCGGCCACCGCCGGTGAACTCGCCGTAGCACAGCGCGACATAGTCGCGGCGCACCTCGCGTGCCTGCAGCTGCGCCACCAGCGCCGTGTGGGCAGCCAGCGTGCGCGCCACCACCATCAGTCCGGTGGTTTCTTTATCCAAGCGGTGCACGATGCCGCTGCGCGGCACGTTGGCCAGGTGGGCGTCGTAGTGCAACAGGCCATGCTGGACGGTGCCCTCAGGATTGCCGGCGCCCGGGTGCACCACCAGGCCGGCCGGCTTGTTGATGACCAGCAGGGCCTCATCTGCATGGAGAATCTCCAGCGGCACATCCTGGGCGCTGATCGTGGTCTGCACCTGGGCCAGCGCGTCGATGGCGACCTGCTCGCCGCCGATCAGACGGTCGCGCGGACGCAGCAGGCGGCCATCCACGCGCACCTGATCTGCCAGGATCCATTCCTTGAGGCGGCTGCGCGAGTGTTCGGGAAACAGCTCGGCAAGCGCCTGATCCAGCCGTGCGCCGGCCAGCGTGGCCGGCACGAGCGCCTCCAGCTGAATGCGTTGTCCCTCGGGGTCAGGTTCTGGCATGAAACTTTCCGCTATACTTGCGCGTCGATATGGACTGCCTGAAGACAACCGCGCCCGCTGGGCCTGAAAATCATGATTTCACTGACCCGAACGCTTGCCCTGCTGCTCATCGTAACCGCTGCCGTAGCCGGCTGCTCGCGCGGTGATCGCATCCAGCAGCAGGCTCCGGCGGAGATCCTCTACGAGCGGGGCATGAACAACATCGAGAGCGGGAATTTCCGCAACGCGATTGCCTATTTCGAGCGTCTCGAGGCGCGCTTTCCGTTCAGCAATCAGGCCCGCCAGGCCCAGCTCGACCTCATCTACGCGTATTACCGCAACGGCGACCGCGAGTCGGCGCTGGATGCCGCCCGCCAGTTCACGCGCGAAAACCCCACGCATCCGCGTGTGGATTACGCGCTGTACATGCAGGGCGTGATCAATTTCGAGCGCACCCCGAATATCTTCGATCGCTGGCTGCGGGTGGATCTGAACGCGCGCGCCCCGCAGAACACGCTGGAGTCGTTCTCGTCGTTTCAGCAACTGGTGCAGCGTTTTCCCGCCAGCGAGTATGTGCCCGATGCGATCGAGCGCATGGCCTACCTGCGCAATCGCCTGGCCGCCTACGAGATCGCCGTGGCACGCTATTACATGCGCCGCGGCGCGTATGCCGCGGCGCTGAGCCGCGCGCGCTATTGCCTGGAGATCTATGCCGGCGCACCGCAGACGCGCGAGGCACTCGAAGTGCAGATCGAGGCTTACGAGCGGCTGGGCATGCGTGACCTCGCGGCAGATTCGCGCCGCGTGCTGGCGGAGAGTTTTCCGGCCGGCGGCTAGTTTCGCGAGCCGCTAGAGCTGCTCCTTGATCAGGCGCGCGAAGCGCTCCTGCAGGCGCACGAAGGCACCGCGCGATCGAAAGGCCTGCGCGTCCTGCTCCTCGGCGTGCCGGCAGTCATCATCAAATCGTTCATCCAGCGTGTTCGCGATGGCGTCAGAGTCGATCACAACGCAGCATTCCTCGTCCTTGTTCATGGAGCGATAGTTGAGGTTGGCTGATCCAACCATTGCGATCGCAGCATCCACCGTCAGCAGCTTGGCATGGAGCATCGTGCGCCGGTACATCCACATGCGTACGCCCGCATCGAGCAGGGTCTGCATGTGTACGAATCCTGACAGTTGGGACAGGCGACTGTCGCAATGCTCCCCTGGCACCAGTATCCGAACATCGACGCCTCGCGCCTTTGCGGCCAACAACAATTCGACCATTGTCGCGTCCGGATTGAAATAGGCGGTTACCAGCCGCAACTGGCGCTGGCTCAGGCAGATCAGGGCGCGCAGCAGATTGGCCGTGTCGGTCCACCCCAGCGTTGTGGATGCGCGGACAACCTGCACGGGCACGGTACCGATGTCCGAGTCGGGACTGGCGACCCTGGCGTCAAACCCCCAATCGCCCGCCTCGTTCCAGTTATCGATGAATGCCGCGCGCAGACCCGTGATCGCCGGTCCCCGAATCGCCACATGCGTGTCTCGCCACTCGTCGGGATTGCGCGCATCGCCGGTCCATTCATCCGCAATGCCAACCCCGCCCGTGAAGCCGATCGTATCGTCACAGATCAGCAGCTTCCGATGGGTGCGCTTGTCCACACGCCAAGGTCGCAGTTTACTGAGAGGCCGAAACCACCGAACCTGCACACCGGCGTGCGTCATCTGCTCCAGCAGCTCGCGACGCATGGTCTTCGCACCGAACGCATCCAGCAGAACCTGTACGCGTGCGCCCTGCCGCGCCCGCTCCGACAGTGCGTCCGCGAAGCGGTGCGCAATATCGCCTGTCCAGTAAACGTAGGTCGCGAAATCGACGCGTCGTTGCGCCGCATGAATGGCATCGAGCATGGCCGGAAAGATCTCGTTGCCGTTCTGCAGGATGCGCACATCGTTGCCATCCGTGAAGGGTTGCCCGGTAGCCTGCTCCAGAAGGCGCCTGTGCATCGGCTGAGACTAGTAACCCGAAGTGATCGGATAGCGCCAGTCGCGACCAAAGGCGCGACGGCTCACACGCACGCCCGGGGGTGCCTGCCGGCGCTTGTACTCGTTGCGTCGCACCATGCCCAGCACCCGACCCACGATCTCGCGATCGTATCCGCGCGCGGCAATCTCGTCGACGGAAAGGTCATCCTCGATGAAAGCTTCCAGGATCGGGTCGAGCACCTCGTAGGGCGGCAGCGAATCGGTGTCCTTCTGATCGGGCCGAAGCTCCGCAGAGGGCGGACGCTCGATCACGCGCAACGGGATCACCTCGCCCAGCGTGTTGCGATAGCGCGCCAGGCGATAGACCAGCGTCTTGCTGCAGTCCTTCAGCGGCGAAAAGCCCCCGGCCATGTCGCCGTACAGGGTCGCGTAGCCCACCGCCATCTCGCTCTTGTTGCCGGTGGTCAGAAGCATGCGTCCGGTCTTGTTTGAAATCGCCATCAGCAGGATGCCGCGACAGCGCGACTGGATGTTCTCCTCGGTGGCATCTTCTGCCAGGCCCTTGAACACCGGTGCGAGGGTTTCCAGCACCGTGCGAAACATCGGCTCGATGGAGAGTTCACGATAACCGACACTAAGTATGCGAGCCTGCGCGGCCGCATCCTCCAGACTCATGGCCGAGGTATAGCGCGAGGGCATCATCACCACCTGCACCTTGTCGGCACCGATGGCATCGACCGCCACGGCCAGCGTCAGCGCTGAATCCACCCCACCCGACAACCCCAGCACCACGCCCGGAAAGCCGTGCTTGTTCACGTAGTCCCGCGTACCGGTCACCAGCGCGCCATACACGCTGGGCACGAGTTCAGGCATCGCTGCGATGGGCGTCTCCGGCGCTGCGACATCCCAGCCCTGGTCGCTGGACGCCAGTTCCACCACATGCAGTCCGGCATCGTAGGCGCCCGCGCGATAGACCACCTCGCCTGCCCGATTGACTGCGCTGCTGCCGCCGTCGAACACCAGTTCGTCCTGACCACCCACCATGTTCACGTAGACCATCGGCCGGCCAGTCTCTTTCACGCGGGTGCGCATCACCTGCTCGCGGATCGCCTGGGCGCCGATGCGAAACGGCGAGCCGTTGATGGCGATCAGCACCTCGGCGCCGGCGCGCTTCGAACGCGCACACGGACCCGGCTCCCAGATGTCTTCGCAGACATGCACGCCCACGGCCACATCCTTGACCTTGACCACGCAGGCCGACTCTCCGGCGGCAAAATAGCGTTTCTCGTCGAACACCGAATAGTTGGGCAGCACCTGTTTGCGATAGACGCTGACGATCCTGCCCTCGGCAATGAAGGCGCAGGCATTGTAGATGCGCGATTCGTCGTACTCGGGAAAACCCACCAGCACGGCGATACCGCGGGCATGCTCGCGCACGCGCTCGAGAGCGTCGCTGATGCGCCGGCGCATGCCTGCATGAAACAGCAGGTCTTCCGGCGGGTAGCCGCATAGTGCAAGCTCAGGCAGCAGCAGCACGTCGCAGTGAAGCTCCTCGCGCGCGCGCTTGATCGCAGCCAGCGCCTGCTCGGTGTTGGCGTCGATGGCGCCCACGTGCAGGTTCTGCTGGGCCAGGGCGATCTTGAGACGCTCGCTCATAAGTGCCGCTCCCCGCCGCTCGGCAATTCCCGATGCCCGCAGAGGATCACGCGTCGCCGATCAGGTTGGTTCAGGCGCCCAGACGCTTGGCAATCGCGCTGCCCAGTTCGGCGGGCGAGCGCACCGTAGTGACACCGGCGGCCTCGAGGGCTGCAAACTTCTCGTCCGCCGTGCCCTTGCCCCCGGAGATGATCGCCCCCGCATGGCCCATGCGCTTGCCTGCCGGCGCGGTGACACCGGCGATGTAGGCCACCACGGGCTTGTTCATCTCTTGCTTGATGAACTCGGCGGCGGCTTCTTCGTCGGAGCCACCGATCTCGCCGACCATGATGACGCCCTCGGTGGCCGGATCGGCCTGGAACTCGGCGAGCACGTCGATGAAGTTCATGCCGCGCACCGGATCGCCACCGATGCCCACGCAAGTAGTCTGGCCCAGGCCGTTGGAGGTGGTCTGGTAAACAGCCTCGTAGGTGAGCGTACCGGAGCGTGACACGATGCCCACGCGGCCGGGCTGGTGGATGAAGCCTGGCATGATGCCGATCTTGCACTCGCCGGGCGTGATCACGCCGGGACAGTTCGGGCCTACCAGGCGCGCCTCATAGTCGGCCATCGCCGCCTTGACGCGCACCATATCCAGCACCGGGATGCCCTCGGTGATGCACACGATCAGCTCGATGCCGGCATCGGCGGCCTCGAGGATGGCATCGGCGGCGAACGGCGCGGGCACATAGATCATGCTGACCTGCGCACCGGTCTTCGCCACGGCATCGTGCACCGTGTCGAACACCGGGAGATCGAGGTGGCGGTCGCCGCCGCGGCCGGGCGTGACGCCGCCGACCAGCTTCGTGCCATAGGCCAGGCACTGCTCCGAGTGAAAGGTACCCTGTCGGCCGGTGAAGCCCTGGCAGATCACGCGGGTGTCTTTGTTGACGAGAATGCTCATTGGATGTCCTGTTCCGAAGCGCGCGCGGCGCCTAGGCTACGGCAGAGACCGCTTTGCGGGCGGCGTCGGTGAGATCTGCGGCGGCGGTGATGGCAAGGCCGGAGTCGGCCAGCAATTTGCGACCCTGCTCGACGTTCGTGCCCTCCAGGCGCACGACCACCGGCAGTGACACGCCGACTTCCTTGACGGCCGTGATGATGCCCTCGGCGATCAGGTCGCAGCGCACGATGCCGCCGAAGATGTTGACCAGGATGGCCTCGACACGGTCATTCGCCAGAATCAGCTTGAAGGCCGCGGCCACACGCTCGGCGGTAGCGCCGCCGCCGACATCCAGGAAGTTCGCCGGATTGCCGCCGTGCAGCTTGATCAGATCCATGGTGGCCATGGCCAGGCCCGCGCCATTGACCATGCAGGCAATGTTGCCGTCCAGCGAGACATAGTTCAGATCGTGCTCGCTGGCCTTGAGCTCGGCTTCGTCTTCCTGGCTGGTGTCGCGGTAGTCGACCAGCGCCTGCTGACGGAACAGCGCACTGCCATCGACGTTGATCTTGCCATCCAGCGCCTTGATGTCGCCCTGCGCGGTGACGATCAGCGGATTGATCTCCACCAGGCTCAGATCACGCTCCACGAACATGCGGTAGAGCCCGTCGAGCACCCGGGTGAATTTCTTGACCTGCTCGCCGGTGAGCCCCAGCCCGAAGCCGAGTTTGCGTGCCTGCCAGGGGAACAGGCCTGCCGCCGGGTTCACCGCGATCTGCAGGATCTTCTCGGGCGTCTTCTCGGCGACCTCCTCGATGTCCATGCCGCCCTCGGAGGAAGCCATGATCGCCACGCGCTGAGCGCCGCGATCCACCACCAGCGACAGATAGAGTTCACGTTCGATCTTCGAGCCGGTCTCCACGTACACCAGGTTGATCGGCAGGCCTTCCTCGCCGGTCTGCTTGGTGACCAGCCTGTCACCGAGCATGCCCTTGGCGGCGTCGGCGGCTTCGGAGCCTGAGCGCACCAGCTTCACGCCACCGGCCTTGCCGCGCCCGCCGGCATGCACCTGGGCCTTGACCACCCACAGCTCGCCGCCGAGCGCCTCGACCGCGGCTGCGGCCTCCTCCGGTGTACGGGCCACCTGACCCTCCGGTACCGGCACGCCATAGCTGGCGAACACTTCCTTGGCCTGATATTCGTGCAGATTCACGTGCTTTCCCTGATGATCGCCTGCGAAAGGGCCGACATTGTGGATCAAAGCGCCTGCCTTGGCAAAAGCTTGAGGTGCGTGCTGACGCGTGGCTCACGACCCGGCGGTGGCTTAAACTGCGGCAGGTGAGTACCGCACCCGAGCGCTATCCCGCCTTCGATGTCGCTACCGGCAGCCTGGAGGCGTCGTGGCGCCTCCTAGGCGCACTGAACCTCTATCGCATCCTGGTAGTTACCGTGCTGCTGGGCTTGTTCCTGGCCAGCGATCGCATGCGTATCGTCGGCAGCCTCGACCCGGCGACCTTCCTGCAGGTCTGTGCGGCCTACCTGGCCGCAGGGGTGATGTTCACGCCATTTCTCTGGCGACGCTGGCCCGGCCCGTTTGCGCAGCTGTGCGTGCACGTGCTCACCGATATCCTCGCGCTCACCACGCTCGCCCATGCCAGCGGCGGCGTGGGCAGCGGCCTGGGCCTGCTGCTGC
>JBGTIC010000366.1:0-5371 GCA_041745895.1 Gammaproteobacteria bacterium | reverse complement strand
CTCAGGCAAGGCCTGCGTCGATGGCCGGGCGCTGCCCTCACTTGGTGCCCGGACGAGGGGCCGCCTGCTCAGTTACCTGCCGCAGCAACGTGAGCTCGCGTGGCGCCTGCGCACCTGCGATCTCGTGGCGCTGGGTCGATTCGCCTACGGCGGAGCACCTTACGAACGCCTGCCGTCGCCGGAGCGACACATCATCGATGATGCGCTGGCGCGCGTGGACATGGCATCCCTGGCGCAGCGCAGTGTCGACACTCTGTCGGGTGGCGAACTGGCGCGTGCGCATCTGGCGCGCGCGCTGGCCACCAGGGCGCCGGTCCTGGTCGCTGACGAACCCACCACTGCCCTGGATCCGCGGCATCAGATCGACGCGCTGACCACGCTGCGTGCCGAAGCTGATGCCGGTGTAGCGGTGGTGGCTGCATTGCACGACCTGGATGCGGCGGCACGCTGGGCGGATCGCATCGTCGTAATCGATGGCGGGCGTGTCCTGGTTGACGCCCCTGCAAACGATGCGCTGAGCAGGACACTGCTGGCGGAAGTGTTCAGGGTTCGCCGCGGTGCGACGGGGGCTTTCGATCCGGTGTAATCAGCGTGGCGTAGGGCACGCGTGTGCGAAAAGCCTCGTCGAAACTCATGCCGGCGGCGCGCATCCAAATGGCACGCACCGGCCCCGCGTGCGTGATCAGTAACGACGCCTGCGTTGCATCCTCGTCGCGCCCAAGTTCATCGAGCAGGCTGTACACCCGAACCTGCAGCCCGAGGAATGACTCGCCACCGGGCGGTGTGCGGTGCAACGGATCGTCTGCCCACAGGTCACTGTCGCGCCGATCGATATCCTGCCATCGACGTCCTTCCCACTCGCCAAAATCCAGTTCCTGCAAACGCGCGTCTTCTATCAGACGACAGGAAAGTTGCGCGGCCAGTCGCTGCGCCGGCAGTGCGCATCGCGGCGACGGGCTGGTGAAGATCACACGCACATCGGCCAGATCTGGCAGCAATGCTGCTACGCTGGCAAGCGCATCGGCGGCCATCGGCGGATCGAAGCGTCCGTAGCACAGGCCGGGAGCTGCGTACGTACGCGGGTGACGCAGCAGTATCATGTCAGCAGTGCCGCAAGCGCCACAAGGGCGGCAACTTCGCTGGTCTGTTCGACCGCACCAAGGCCGTCACCGGTGTAACCGCCCAGTTTTCGATGCAGCAGGCGCAACATCAACGCGGTCGCCAGAAACGCCGCTACCAGCGCCGCAAGACCTGCCAGTCCGCACAGCGCTGCCAGCAGTATGCCGCTCACCAGCGCGATGATCCCACCCGGGGCATCCACGCCCTCCGCCACGGGTTTGGCGAGTCCTTCCGCGCGCACGTAGCGTGACACGCGCGTCACCCCGACGACCATCAGTCGACCCAGGGCATGCGCACTGACCAGCGCCAGCAGTCCCGCCTGCGGCGAAAGCATCGCAAGCGCGCTCACGCGCAGCAGCAGTGTGAATATCAGTGCCGCGCCGCCATAAGTGCCGATGCGGCTGTCGCGCATGATCTCCAGCACACGCGCGCGGTCGAGCCCCCCGCCCACGCCATCCCAGGTATCGGCCAGGCCGTCCTCGTGAAAAGCGCCGGTGAGCAGCACGGTTGCAAGTACCGCCAGTCCGGCAGCAACCAGCGGTGCAAGCGCGAGGCTCGCCAGCAGGTAGACAATGCCGCCGCAGAGGCCAACCAGACCCCCGACCAGCGGGTAATAGCGCACCGAGCGCTGGAGCATGTCCGGTGTGTGCCCGACCCAGGCCGGTACCGGAACACGGGTGAGAAACTGTACGGCGTAGAGCAGCAGACGCAACTGCCCGAACGCCTGTTCCCGCCAGGAAAACGTGGCCGCGCTCATGGCGGCCCTGCGACCCCCGCGCTGTCGAACGATGCCATATCGGTGAGCATGTGACAGGCGGCCCGCAGCAACGGCAGTGCCAGCAGCGCGCCGGTGCCCTCACCCAGACGCATGTCCAGATCCAGCAGAGGCCGTGCTGACAGCGCCTCGAGGACGAGTGTGTGCCCCGGCTCCGCCGAACGGTGCGCAAAGATGCAATGCCGGAGTGCCTCCGGTCGGTCGGCATGCACGGCAAGGGCCGCGGCCGAGGCGATGAAGCCATCAATAACGACGACGGCCCGCGCACTGGCCGCCGCAACGATGGCCCCCGCCATCATCGCGATCTCGAAACCACCGAACGCCCGCAGCGCATCAACCCCGTCGTGAACCTGCGGGCGCCTGGCCATGCAGGCCTGTAGCACCGCAAGTTTGTGCGCAACACCCCCGATGTCCAGCCCGGCACCCGGCCCCGTGAGTGTCGCAAGCGGCTTCCCAGTCAGACTGTGCGCCAGCAATGTCGCGCTCGAGGTATTGCCGATGCCCATCTCGCCGAGCAGCAGTACTCGTTCACCCGCCCTGCAGGCCTGCGATGCCAGGCGTGCGCCGGATTCGAGGGCCTGTGCACACTGATCTTCGCTCATTGCGTCTTCGTGCAGGGCATTGCGAGTACCACGCGCCACAGCAACATCCACCAGGGCCTCCTGCGGCAGGAGGGAAGCTGCGACGCCCGCGTTGACCACGCTGATCTTCGCCCCGCAGGCGCGCGCGAACGCATTCGCAGCCGCTCCCCCGGCCAGAAAGTTCTGCACCATCTGCACCGTCACCGCCTGCGGCCACGCCGACACACCCTCGGCCACCAGGCCATGATCGGCGGCAAAAAGCAGCAGACGGGCAGCATCCGCGCCAGGCATTGGCGTGTGCTGCGCAAGCGCCAGCTGCACCGCGAGCTGCTCGATGCGTCCCAGCGAGCCCGGGGGCTTGGTCTTGGCATCGATGGCGGCCGTCACCTGCGCCGCCAACCTGGCCGGCGCGGGATCTATCACGAATGACGGCAGCATCGTCGGGCGCGCTTCAACGCTCGCCGTAGCGCAGGCGCAGGAACACCGAGCGGCCGGGCTGTTGGAAGTCAAAGCCATTGAAGCTGTCGCGTGCCGTGCTGTAAGCGCGATCCAGCGCGTTGTCGACGCTCACACGCAAGGACCACAGCTCGCTGAAACGCCATCCCGCCCGGAGGTTCAACAGACCGAAACCGCCGAGTCGCTGCGTCGCTGCCGCGTCATCGTAGCGATGCCCCTGAACGATCGAAGTCACGCCCAGGCTGAAGTCTCCCAGCTGCCGGTCAGCCTCCAGTCGCAGGCTGTCGCGAGTACGCCGTGGCAGTCGCAGGCCGGTTTCACGGTTGACAGGATTGGTGTGGCTGTACGCGGCCGAAAGGATCCAGTCCTGCACGGCAACGCCTGCGGAAAGTTCCCCTCCGCGAACCCGCGCCTCTTCGACATTGAACGCAGCGAAGCGGCCGTCGATGAAGCGAAAGGCGATGAGGTCATCGACATCGGTCTGGTAGGCCACGAGATCCCAGAACCACCGGGCGTACCGCCCGGTGATGCCTAACTCGACGCTGCGCGAAGTCTCGGCGCCGACGTCGGGATTACCGAACCCTGGAAAGTACAGATCGTTGAAGGTCGGTGCACGAAAAGCCGTGCCATAGCCCGCGCGCAAGCGGTGGGCGCTGCCCAGCGGGTGACCCAGCGTCAGCCCCGTGGTCCATTCACGTCCGTAAGCCTCGTTGTCATCCCATCGCAGCGCAGGCTGGATATCCAGATCACCCACCCGCAGCAGGCCCTGAACGAAAGCGCCCAGATTGTCGCGTGCGCGCTCATCGTACTGCGTGGTGCTCGTGACGACGTCATCGCGGTAGTCGGCGCCGATCACCAGTTCATGGTCACCTGCCTGCCAGGTGCCCATGGCGCGTAACGTGCGCATGCGGGTGTCGAACACGCTGTCGCCGAAACTCTGGAAGTTGTCGCTGTCATCGCGGCCTTCACTGAAATCCACACTGAGGTTCCACGATTCGCCCACCGGCAGCGCCGCGCGCAGGCCCACCGACTGGTGCACGAAGTCCGTGTCGCCGCCGATGAACTCGGTATTGCCCTGCGAGCGCAGCGCGGTGACGCCAAGCTCGATGTCGCCAGCAAGCTGCGTGCGGGCACGCAGAAAAAACGAAGTGTTGTCATACCCCTTGCGATCCCCTCCGGGTCGCAGCGGCGTGCCCTCGGTCTCGAAATGATTGAAGGCCACACCAATGGCGCTGCGCCCGGTGACCTGGTCAAAACCCAAAGCGAAATCGCGGCCCGAGAACGATCCCGCGCCGGCTGAAGCCGAGACCGAGCGACCTTCGGCGCCGCGCCGGGTGAACGTCTGCACGACACCGCCAATCGCATCGGCACCGTACACGACGCTGCGCGGGCCACGCAGCACCTCGACACGGTCGATCAGCTGAGGGGGCACGTATTGCCATGAAGGCGCCCCGCCAGTGGCAGAGCCCATACGAATGCCATCGATGAGCAACAGGGACTGACTGGCGCTGGTGCCGCGCACGAACAGGCTGGTCACCTTGCCGTAAGCACCGTTGGTGGTGACGTCGATACCGGGTTGGCCGCGCAGGATGTCTGTAAGCTCCAGAGGCTGCTGGCGAACCAGCATGTCGGCATCGATGATGCTGAGCGAAAAATCGCTCTCGGCCAGCGGGCGCTCTGTGAGTGTGGGTGTGACGACGATGGTGTCGATGTCGTCAGGGGCTGAGGCGGCGCTGGCACTGCCTGGTGCGGCTATCAGCATGGACGCCGCACACAGCGGCAAAATTGAATTGTGGCTCACGTTCTTCCCTCGCCAGCCGCGCCAACCCGCACGACGGATATTCGCGTCGATGACGCATCGCGATGGGGAGTAGGCAGGAGAGAGGGTTAGCGCGAAGCGCCGTGTGCCCGTCGGACCAGCCCGTTGTTGCCCGCCGCAACACGTGGTGTTTGCGACAGGCCGGTCTACGGGCTCATGAGCGGTACCTTTGGGGCACCGGGGTCGGCCACCTTCCCATGCCTTGCCAGCACAGTGGTGAATAGGCCGACCCGCACTCATTTACCGTTGCGGGGGCAGCACCGGAATTGCGCAGACCTTTAGGTCCGAGCGCACCGGTTTCCCGATTATTTCCACCAGCGGTGGAACACCTGAAGCGCGACAGAAGGTAGCACGCAGTCCGCTGAGCGGTCAACGAACCCCGGTCTCACGCGTGTTAGCGAGCAGGCCTGCGTCTCGCAAGACGCGGCGTCTGAGAGTATCTTGTTCAGGTACAGCGCTCCAAAGGGACTTCCTGATGCGCTGATCAACCCGGAGAGAATCATCATGTATCGCTACACTTCTACTTCCACAGGTCTCCTGACCGTACTTGCCGCCTGCGCGCTGCTTGCAGCCTGCGGGCAGCCCGCTGACGAGCCCCCGGCCCCGGCTGCAACGCCCGCG
>JBGTIC010000365.1:0-3927 GCA_041745895.1 Gammaproteobacteria bacterium | reverse complement strand
GCGCGACGCCACGCCGCCGACGGGTGCGTTCGCCGATGACCATGGTGCCTGTCTCGATGCCCACCGGACAGCGCAGCGCACACAGGTTGCAGGCCGCGCAGGTGTCCAGGCCCGCATATTGAAAGTCGCGGTCCAGGCGCGCGAGCAATGCCGGGGATTCGCCTGAGGCGCGCAGGCGCCCGCGCTCGCGTGTCACGGCGATGCGCTGTCGCGGGGTGAGCGTCATGTGATGGCTGGGACAGGCCGGCTCGCAGAAGCCGCACTCGATGCACAGGTCGATGTGCTCATCCACCAGCGGCATCACCTTCATGTGCCTGATATGTGCCTGGCTGTCGGCATTGAGCAGCACACCCGGATTGAGCAGGCCTTCGGGATCGAACAGGGCCGTGATCCGGTGCATCAGCGCATAGGCCTTTGCCCCCCATTCCGCCTCGACGAACGGGGCGATCGCCCGCCCCGTGCCGTGTTCGGCTTTCAGGCTGCCGCCGTAGCGCACCGAGACGAGCTGCGAAAGCGCCTGTGAAAAACGGTCGAAACGCCGTGCCGCGTCGGGGTTGCCGAAATCATCACTCATCTGGAAGTGCAGGTTGCCGGCCAGCGCATGACCGAAGATCACCGCGTCTTCGTAGCCGTATTCGTCGAGCAGTTGGCGCATGTCGATGACGAAATCGGCCAGCCGATCGATGGGTGCGGCCACGTCCTCGGTCAGCAACGAGGTGCCCGGCGGTCGCATCGCACCGCTGGAGGCGAAAAAGCCCTTGCGAATGTCCCACAGCGCTGCCGAGCGGGCCGCATCGGTGGAGAAGTCGATGTGTGTCGCACCCTCGGCGCAAAGATGCTCTACGGTGGCGGCGACCTCGCGCTCCAGCACCTCAGCGCTTGGCGCCGTGACGTCGATCAGCACCGCCGGGGAATCTTTCGTCAACCACGGCAGCAGGGGTGCCATGGGCGCAAGGTGCTCGACAGTGGCCAGCGCCCGACGCTCGATGTACTCGGCGGCCGTGACCCCGGTGGTCACCTGCACGCCGTTGTTGGACAGGCGGATGATGGCGCGCGCCGCGGAATGCGGATCGGGAAAAGGCACCAGCGCGGTCGAGCGGAACGGGTGTTCGGGTACGGTGTTGTAGGTGACCTCGGAGAGGAATCCCAGCGTGCCCTCCGAGCCCACCATGAGGTGGACGAGAATCTCCAGAGGATCGTGATAGTCCACCAGCGCGTTGAGCGAGTACCCCACCGTGTTCTTGATACGATACTTGCGGCGGATCAGTTCAACGAGTTCGGCATCGTTCATGACCTCGGCATGCAGCGCGGCCAGACCCTGCAGCAACGAGGCGTGACTTTCACGAAATGCCTCACAGCTGTGCGCATCCCCGGAGTCCAGCACCGTGCCATCGGTGAGCAGGATGCGCAGCCGCGCCATCGTATGGTAGGTGTTCTGCGCCACACCGCAGCACATGCCCGAGGAGTTGTTGCTGACCACCCCGCCGATCTTGCAGGTCGCCTGACTGGCAGGATCGGGACCGATCTTGCGGTTGTGCTGCCTGAGCGCCGCATTCGCCTCGGCGACGATGATCGCCGGACCCAGCGTGATCTGCTGCGCGCCCGGGTGCACCCGCAGCGTTCGCCAGCCATCGCCGAGTACAGCGAGCACCCCGTCGGTGACTGCCTGCCCCGATAACGATGTTCCGGCGGCGCGGAATGTCAGCGGCAGGGATTCAGCGCGGGCGGCCGCCATCACGGCACGCACCTCGTCTTCGCTGTTGATGAACACGACCACCGTGGGAATGAGCCGATAGCTGCTCGCATCCCCTGACCAGGCATAGGTCATCAGCGGGTCGGTCATCATCCGCTCTTTCCGAATGACCCCGGCAAGACGCGCCACGACGCGCTGCCCGGCCGCGTGTCGGTCAGGCGCGGGCGCCGCCGACTCGGGCGGAATCGTGAATGTGTCCGGCATGCGCTTTAACTATCACGTTCCCGGCGCAATGGGAAACCGCTGCGCGGTCCGCTACGACGGCTTCGCGTAGTAAGCCTGCCAGCTGTCGAGCTGTTCCGGGTAGTCGGCAGCCCCAGGGGTGGCGTAGGCACGCATGCGCTGACTGGAGGCCATGGCCTGCGCATACTCCTCCACCTTCACGTAATACATGAACGACAGCAGTCGATCGGAAAAGCGCCAGCGGCCATCCTCGCGTCGATACTCGTCTTCGTAGCGCAGCGCGGCCCACATGGCCTGGCCATTTCGCACGACCTCTGCATGCGAGGTCACCAGTCCGAACGCATGATCGGCGTCGTTCTCATCAAAGCTGATGATGTGATCGTGTGTGAAGTGGTTGCTTGGCCCGAGCACCTCGAAACGCCCGCGAAACTGCGCGACGACCGCCTCACGACCGCGCGCATCGAGGACGCCGTCGCGTGACCGGAACGCGCCGTCGATGGTAAAGCACTCGCCGATCCCATCGATGACGCGGTCATCGATGACGATGCCGTAGCGCGCGATCAGTTCACGGATTTCCTCGCGATCCTCGAGCTGGCGGATACGCGATTCGAGCGCGGCGATGTCGGTCATGACTGCTCCCTGCGTGAAATTGCGCCGGTCGTGAGCGGCGGTGCTGGCATCTTCAGTCTGGCGTCTTCGCCCGATCGAGCACCCGGATCAGGCCTTCCTGG
Organism: Gammaproteobacteria bacterium; assembly: GCA_041745895.1. Taxonomy (GTDB): domain Bacteria; phylum Pseudomonadota; class Gammaproteobacteria; order Steroidobacterales; family PWYM01; genus PWYM01. The sequence continues at coordinate 1,260 of JBGTIC010000365.1, read as the reverse complement.
GCCGTGCTCGCAATCAGCACGCCCGCCTGGTTGAAGAACATGCCCCGCGCCAGTCCGCGACCGCCCTGGGCCGAAGGGCTGTCCGAGGTATAGAGAAACCACTCATCCACGCGCGGCGGTCGGTGAAACCACATCGCATGATCCAGACTGGCCATCTGCACGTTCTCACGCTCGAAACGGATGTCGTGCGGCAGCGTTGCGGTGCCCAGCAGTTCGTAGTCGGACACGTAGGCCAGCAGCACGCGGTGCAGCTGGTCGTTGTCAGGCAGCGCATCCACCGCGCGCAGCCATACGGCCTTGGACGGCTTGCGCTTTCCTGGCTGGAGGAAGTTGCCCGGATCTACCGGACGAAACGCAAACGGGCGCTTGCGCGTGAGGAAACGACGCATCTTCTCCGGAATGCCGTCGACTTTATCGGCAAGCAGATCGGTCACATCGACCAGGCTTTCCGGCCCGGGCACGTCGGGCGGCATATCGACCTGGTGTTCGATACCCTCCTCCGGCGCCTGGAAGGAACACGACAGCGTAAAAATTGGCCTGCCGTGCTGAATGGCCACCACGCGTCTGGCACTGAAGCTGCCGCCATCGCGGGACCGATCGACGTGGTAGACGATCGAGGCGTTGAAATCGCCTCGGCGCAGGAAGTAGGAATGCAGCGAGTGCACGATGCGCCCGTCCACCGTCTGGCTTGCCGCAGAAAGCGCCTGGCCCAGTACCTGGCCGCCGAAGACCTGCGGTGCGCCGATGTCACGGCTCTCGCCACGGAAAATATCCTGCTCGATGCGTTCGAGTTCCAGCACATGCAGCAGATCGGTCAGTATCGGATTCATCAGTAAGTGGTTCCCTTTTCATCAGTGGCACCATCGGCACCCGTGCGCCCCAGTCGCGCGATCAGGCTGGAAGTGTCCCAGCGTCGCCCGCCCATCGCCACCACATCCGCATAAAACTGCTCGACCAGTGCGGTGACGGGCAGCGTGCTGCCATTGCGGCGTGCTTCCTCGAGGCAGATGCGCAGATCCTTGCGCATCCATTCCACGGCAAAGCCGAAATCGAACTCGCCAGCGGCCATCGTCGCATGGCGATTTTCCATCTGCCAGGATTGTGCCGCACCCTGGGAGATCACCTCGACCACGGCCTCGATATCCAACCCCGCGTGTCGGGCAAAGTGCAGCCCTTCGGCCAGGCCCTGCAGAAGTCCTGCGATACACACCTGGTTGACCATCTTCGTCAGCTGGCCGGCGCCGTGATCGCCCAGCCGAC
>JBGTIC010000364.1:0-7662 GCA_041745895.1 Gammaproteobacteria bacterium | reverse complement strand
CTGGCAGCGTGCGTGCCGGCCTTCGCATGGGTGATACTCACTCGCGAGCTGTCCTTTGCCGGCTCTTTCGGCCTGTTCGGGGGGCACTGGATGCTCGGGGTGCTGATGCCGATCGCGGTGCTGTCGCTGGTATCGTGCGCGCATGCGCTGGGCCAGCTGCATCGCGGGTCCGCGTCATCGGCGCCGGCCAGCCCTGACGATGACCGTGAAAATCTAGAGGAGAACGAGCGATGATGACTTCCATGACCCGCTCCCTGTGGCTGGTTGCCGTTGTCTGCCTGCTGGCCGCCTGCGGTGATGCAGGCGATTCGCGTCAGGCCGAGCAGGGCCGCGACACACAACTTGTGCGTGAAGCCGACCTTCCAGCCATGCCCGGTGAGGCCGCACCCGTCATGGTGCAGGTGCCGGAGAGAAATCCCTGGCAGGTGGCCAGTGTCAGCGCGCTGTCCCTGCCCCCCGACGCACGGCGGCCGACCTTGCAGCTCGATGCCGACAGCGGCCAGGTCAGCGGCTTTGCGGGTGTGAATCGCTTCAGCGGCAGCTATGAGCTGGGCGCCGATTACCTGTCCTTCGGTGCGCTGGGTGCCACGCGCATGGGCGGACCACCCGAGCTGATGGTTGCCGAACAGATTTACCTGGAGGCGCTCTCGCGGGTGGATGGCTGGCGCATGCGCGACGGCCGGCTCGAACTGCTCATGGGAAACACGGTACTGATGGGGTTCGTGCCCCACAGTGAGGCGCTCTGAGTGCGCTGGCGCACGGACGCGACCCCGACCACTGCATAAATTCGGATGTCCGGGATAGCGCGGGTGGCCCAGAGGCACAGGTCCACTCGTCCCCGACTTTGTCCGCAACCGCTTAGGGAGACTGCCGTGTACAAGCTGATTTCAATCGCCGCCATCGCCACCGGGGTGTTACTGCTGGCGCCGGGTGCGAAGGCGTCCCCGATGAACACCGACGTGGCGCAGGAGCCCCCTGCCACCAACGCCGGACAGCGCGGCCGGCAGGTCGCCAGCGAGCGTGCGAACATTAACGCCAGCTTCAACCGGAGCTTGCAGCCTGGTGCAACGGGCCCAGGTGCTGCGATGTCACAGAGGGGGTCAGCCGGCCGGGTGACCGCAGTACCGGAGCCGGGCACGTTGGGGTTGCTTGCTGCTGCCGTCATCGGCGCTGGTATGGCGCGTCGCCGCCGGCGGGGCGATTGACCGCCCGGCACTAGCGCTCGATGGTGTACACCAGGTCGGCGGAGGACTGATCTCCGGACGCGGCCTCGACGGTCCATTGACTGCTCAGCCGGTAGCGCACCCGCAGTTCATTGACGGCAGCGAACAGACCGACGCCGTAACTTACGAACAGCCTCGGGTTGAGGTACTTGCCGATCACCAGTGATGCCGAGCCTGGTTCCTCACCGGCGGCCACCCCGACTTCGTCAAAGCCCAGCCGGCCGCCGATCTCGCGCGCCAGGAGGTTGCCGCCCGAGACGGCGAGCGAGTTTGCGGCGCTGTCGAGCGAGGCCTGCTCGCCTGAGTCCAGGTCATTGATGCTCTTGCCCAGCGTGAGGTAGGAGAGCGCTTCGGCACGTGGCATGGGCGGATCCGAAAACACGCTGATTTCGGGTTCTGAAAGTGTGCCGCGCACCAGCGCTCCTGCGGTAATCTCGTCAATCTTGCGCACCGCACGAATGTCCAGTCCGGGATCGTCGATCGGGCCGCCGGCAAACAACAGCCGGCCCTGTTCAATCGTCAGCCGCTGGCCGAACGCGCCGAAACTGCCATCGATGACGCGTACGTCGCCACGACCGGTGGGCGCGCCGTCCGCGCCTTGAATGGCCAGCAGGCTGCCCTCGACACGCCCGCGCAGACCGGCGGCATCGATGGTCACTTCCGGCCCGACGTTCAGGCGCACGGCGTAGCCGATCTGCAGTTCCTGATCCTCGGTGATGTCCGCACCGACCATTACGGTATCCGGACTCTCCGACACGCTGCCTGCGCCCTGAACGATGCCCGTGACACGGGCGCTCGGAATGCTCACGACTCCGTTGACCTGCAGGTGATTGCCACGATAGAGCAGACCGAGTTCGGGACTGGCCAGCACGCGCGCTTCGGGCAGGTCCAGCACCAGCAGATCGCTGCCGCTGAGACTTGCGTTTCCGGCAAAGCCGTCAACAAAGCTGAAACGACCCCGACTGGTCAGGCGCCCGTCGCCGGAGATCGCACTGAGCTCATAGGACAGAGTGTCGGGCTGCAGCTCGATGGTCGCGGAAATCTCGCGCGGTGCGATGCCGACAGCCGGAATCTGGGCCGCGCCGTTCTCCCAGAAGACCCTGCCGGTGACCTGGGGTTCACGCACGCTACCCAGTACTTCGAAATTGGCGCCCAACTCTCCCGCCACCCCTGCGAGGTCGGGCAACAGTTCGGCGATCAGACCGAGCTGGCCCAGACGAACATCCAGCGATCCGCTGAGCGGCAGATCCGCGTCGTTCCAGCCGATCTCGAAGCCGCCGCGCACATCGTCGTCGTCGGCGAGGTCCACTGTCAATTCGCCACGCGCCGCCTGAGCATCTCCATCCAGCGCCACGGCCGCGCCGCGCCACGCCAGCAGCACCTCGTCAGACTGCTCGCCGAGAAACACCGAGCCTGCTGTCAGGCCGAGTCCACCACCCAGTTGGACGAAGCCACGTTCATCGGCCTCCACGATGACAGTGCCGGCCACAGTGCCGCGTGCGATCAGACCGTCTTCACCGAGCCATCGCGTGAGCCCCTCGAGATCAAATTGCGCAACGCTCAGCTCACCCTGCCAGGTGGCGCCCCCTTGCCAGTCGCCGCCGATGCACACCAGCCCCAGTGAGCCGTCCATGCACACGGTGTCCACGCGCGCATTGGCGCGGCCGACGCTGATCTCGCTGGGTTGCTGCAGAGCCCAGATGACGTCTTCAGCCAGCACGAGAGATACGTTGTCGAGCACACCGGCCCAGCGCTGCGTATTCTTGTCGAGTACACCTGCTACATCGAGATCCAGGCTCGCCTCGCCACGCTCGGCGCTCAGTGTCACCCGGTGGGCCAGGGTCGTGCCTTCACCCTGCAACGACAGCGTGTCGACCAGCGTCTCCTCGCCACTCAGCCCTGCAAGCTGCAGGTCGACCGTGGACACCGCAGCTTCTGAAAGGTCGACATCCAGCGCTGCCGACAGTGAGCTCAACGACCAGCTCGCATAGCGCAGTTCACTGGCTTCGGCGTTCAGCACCAGTGCGGGCGATGCGCGCAAGCCCGCGAGGCGACCGCGTGCATCCAGCTGCCCCGCGGCACCCGGATAGAGATCATTGAGGGTGGGTGCGGCGAGCGAGAACGCCAGATCCAGCCGTTCGCCCAGCGTGCCCGAGGCGGAGATCCGCGCCCCACCAACCGCCAGCTCCACTGCTCGCAGCGTCAGCGTATCGCCACTGAGGGCTGCGCGAATCTCGCCGTTGACGTCGCGATTGCGCAGCGTACCCCGAACGGGTGTCAGGTTCAGCGCTACGTCCGTCGCCTCACCGAACTCGCCGGTCAAGCCGAGGCTTGCAGACAAGCGACCCTGCCATCCGGCGTAGTGACTGCCGGGGTTGATGTCGCGAACCTCAAGCGAAAAATCCATCTCCGCGCCCTCGCTCCAGGCAAGACGGCCTGCGCCCTGAGCCGTGCCTTCGAGTGCGTCGATGCGCAATCTGCTGAATTCCACCTGGCGCGAGGTGCCCGCGCCGGCCACATCCAGGGCGAGCTCCGGCTGGTCGGGGATGCGGGCAAAGCCATCGAGTTGGAAATCGTAGGGGAGATCCTCTCCATCCAGCTGCACACTGGCTTCGCCGCGCGCACTGAGCAGGCCCTGTGCATCGTCTACCTGCAGGCGCTGCAGCCGCAGTTCGCGTCCGACCAGCTGCCCGTCTGCTGTCAGCGTGATCTCTGGCAGTGCGGCGTTGCCGCCGTTGGCCTGCAACGCGAACTCATAACGTTCGTCGCGCCCTTCCAGTCTGAGCTGCAGGGTGGCAAGCCGCAACGCCGGATCAGCCTCGCCGATCGGCCAGCTCAGCCCTCGTGCCTGGATGTCGAGCGCTGCGGCAAGGTCGTCCTGGGGTGCCAGCGAGCCACTAATCCGCAGCTCGCCCCCGTCGGTGAGCAACAAACTTCCGGTGTCCAGGCGCACGATGCCTTCGCGCCAGCCGCCCGCAAGATCGAGGTTCAGAGGTTCATCGAGCCAGCCCGGCAGGTCGAGCTCCCCGGCGATGCGGCTGTCAGCAATCTCGCCGCGCAGCGTCAGGCGCGCAGCAGTGCCGACAAGTTGTTCAGGCCACAGGCTGACGCCGTCGGACAGCGGGGAGAGCGAAAGCTCGAAGTCCCAGGCAGGGGTGTCGAGGACCTCGCGCAGCATGCCGCTGAGACTTGCTTCGATGAGGCCCGAGAAGCGCTGCTCTATGCGCATCGCAGCGAGCGGTCCCCGCAGCCGTGTGCTGCCGATCAGCGCCGGATTTTCTTCGGGCAGCACGAGCCGCCAGTCGATGTCCAGCCGCTGATCAGCCTCCAGCGCGGTACCCAGCCGGGCGGTGGCCTGAAGACTTCCAGCGAGCTCGTCGCGTTGCGCCGAGAGTTCCAGCGTACGTACCTCCACACTGCGCTCGCGCCACGAGGCCGACAGCGCGACGTTCAGCGCTTCCACCAGCACTTGCCCGTCGCGAACGACGCGCGCATTGCGAACGTTGAGAAAGTCGATCTCGATGTGCACAGGCAGCTCGATGGCCTCGGGCAGAGTCATCGGGTCTGCGGGCTGCGCAGCGTCATCGGCCGCGTGCAGCAGCAGCTCAGGTGCGCGCAGGTCGAGTCGCAGCACGCGGATCTCGCGCTTGTAAATGAGGCGCCACGGTCGCCAGTCCAGCTCCGTACGGGGCAGAACGACGCTGAGTGTCGGCAGATCCACCCGGACGTCGTCAAGTGCAAGAGGGCCGATGAGTCTGCCGTGTGCTTCTCCGACCGAGAATTCAACCGGCGCAAGGGCATGAGCACGGGCGAGCGAAAACCGCAGGCCGGCCTCGGTGGTGACCAGCCAGGTCATCACCGCGATGAGGGCCGCCAGCAAAACCGGCAAGGACCAGATCAACAGCCGACGCAGCATCACAGGTCCGGCCTGATGCTGATGTGCAGTCGCGGTGCGCGCCCTTCAGAAATCGGCTTTGCGACCTCAACCCGCAATCGTCCGATTGGCGTCAGGAAGTGCACACCCAGCCCGACCGAGACCACCAGGTCGGACTCCAGCCGGTCCAGGCGATCAAGGGCGTTACCGACGTCGACGAAGGCTGCGACATGCCACGGGCCTCTCACTCGACGGTGCGCCTCGACGCTGCCGAACACCAGATGGCGGCCGCCGATCGTGCGACCTTCCTCATCCGTGGGGCCCAGGCGGTTGTAGCCGTAGCCGCGCACGCTCGTGTCGCCGCCGGCAAAAAATCGTTGCGAAGCCGGCAACTCGCCAAAGCCGCGCACCAGCCCCAGACCGATCTCGCTGCGCAGGTGCAGTGACCAGTCATCGCTTGGTGAGGTCACGCGTGCGGCCGCGACATTCAGCCGCAGAAAGTCGGTCCGCGAGGCCAGCGCCGAATGCGAGCCGCGAAGTTCCGCCCGCAGTCGATGTCCGTTGGTCGGAGACAGAGGATCATCGGCGATCAGGCGCTCGAAGCCTACGCCGGGAACAACCAGTGTATCGGAGAACCGCTCGTCTGCGGACAGTCGTGTGCGCTCATCGACGATGTCGGTGAACAGGTTTCGCTGCCAGTCGCCGAGCACGCGCCGGTGATTGACGCCCAGTGATGCGCGCTGACTGCGGACATCGGCAAGGTCCTCTGCCGTCAGGGTGCTGCGAAAAGCCAGGCGCTCCCGTAGCGGATCGCCGAACGGAATACTGTACTGGGCGGCCAGCTCGGTCAGCGGGTCGGACACCTTGAGCAGGAGGTTGGCACGATGGCCGCGCTGGTTGATGCGTCGCCAGTCCCAGCCCACCGAGCCGCGTGCCTCGGTGTCGGTGCCGTAGCCCAGGCCCAGCCGGATGCGCTGGCGCCGCGCTGGCACGGTTTCGATGGTCACGGGAACACTCAGCGTCTCGGGGTTACGCTCACCGGTATCGATGACGACGTTGGCGTAATACTGACTGTCGCTGAGCGCGTACTGGGTGCGCAGCAGTCGCTCGCTGTCGAAGGGCTCCCCCTCACGAGTGAAGACCAGCCTCTCCAGCAGCGATTCGTTGAGGATGTCCTGGTCGATCTCCACCGTGCCAAAGCTGTAGCGGGGTCCGGTGTCCATCACCAGCACGGCACTGGCGCTGAGCGCGGCGGCGTCGATTTCCAGACGACGCGCAACGAAGCTGCGGTCGAAGTAGCCGTGGGTAGTGGCGGCACGCTCCAGTCGCGCGCGCAGCTGGTCGAACTCCTGGTGACGCAGGCGCCGGCCCTCTACAAGGGGTGAGGCTGCCAGCAGGGCGCGGAAGCTTGGATGGTCGCGGCCCTCGCCTGTGACTTCCAGGCGCAGGTGGGTGAGCCGCACCGGTTCGCCCGGCGAGATCTCGAGCGAGGCCTGCCAGTCGTCGCCGTTGCGCTCGAGGCTGCGCGATGTGACGCGTGCGTCGTAGTAGCCAAAGGGCTTGAGTGCCTCGCGGACCTGGCGGGGCGCGCGATCGTAGAGTCGGCGAACGGCGGTATCCGAGAGATCTTCGCGCTCGGCGAAACGCAGCAGATCGAGATGCGCGCGCACGTTCGCCTCAGCGTCGCCCTCGACGCCGCTGAGCTGCACGCGGATGCGGGCCTCTATCGGTGCACTGAGCAGAAGGGCGAGGAGGGCTGCAATCGAGCTGGCGGTAATCCGATGGGCCATGAGCATGTCACCTGCGACGCGGGCTTCAGCGCGCGAGGTTGTCGATAACCAGGGGAGGCAGCGCATCGGCCGGCGTGAAGCCCAGTATCCGTGCGTAGAAGCTGAACTCGGCGGCGATGCACCGCGAGATTGTCTCAGCCTGGCGGAAACCGTGGCCTTCTTCGGCAAATGTCAGCATCGCTACCGGCACCCCCTGGGTGCGCAGCGCCGCTGCCATGCGCTCCGACTGGTCCGGGGGGACCACGCGATCGCGCAGACCCTGGAAAAAAATGACCGGACGTCGCAGCCGCTGGGCATGGTGCAGCGGCGAACGGGCGCGCATGCGCGCGAGGCGTCCGGCGTCATCGCCAATCAGGGTGCGATCGTAGCCGGCCTCGAAGCGATGAGTGATGGCGAACAGCGATTCCAGGTCGGCGACTCCGTAATAACTCGCACCCGCGGCGAAGGTGTCATGGAAGCTCAGCGCACACAGCACTGTGTATCCGCCCGCGCTGGAGCCGCTGATCACCAGGCGGGCGGGGTCGGCCAGGCCCTGAGCCGCGAGCCAACGCGCACCGAGACAACAGTCCTGTGTATCTGTGACTCCCCAGGCGCCGTAAAGTTTTTGCCGGTATGTGCGGCCAAAGCCGGTACTGCCGCGATAGTTGACATCGAAAACCGCGAAGCCGCGGCTGGTCCAAAACTGCACGCGCGCATCGAAGCCCGGGTCGGCGGCGCCCGTGGGACCGCCATGACAGCGAACGAGCAATGGTGGCCGCTCAGTGGCCGCGGCGCG
>JBGTIC010000363.1:0-6369 GCA_041745895.1 Gammaproteobacteria bacterium | reverse complement strand
CGCAAGCGCCTGCTGCCACTCGCGCAGCGCCTGGAGGATGAACATGGTGTGGCGATCGCTGGCGTAAGGGTGCACGCCGTGCAGGCCGGCGTAAGCCAGCACCGGCAGCTCCAGTTCAGCGGCCATATGCAGCGCAACGTCCAGACAGGCGTTCTCGTCATCGCGCAGCGCGTGATGCGCCCACCACAACACATGGCGGCCGTGCGCCCGCATCCGCGGCGATGCCAGAATGCGTGTGCGCTCTGCCAGGTGGGTCGGCAGCCGGTCGGGGCCCGCAGCGCTCAGCCTCTGCACGGCAGATACTCCAGGCCAATGTCCATGCAGCGCACTACGTCGGAGGCCGCCGATCCGATGCGTCTGCGCAGGTTTGTTATGCTGGGCGCCTGTTCGAAATGGAGAATCCCCAGATGCAGACCAATCTTCGTGCGCTCGCCGCGGTAGCGGCGCTGGCGCTGTGCCTGAGTACGGCGGCACGCGCCGAGATCGTGCTGGAAATGGAAGAACGTGACGGCGAGGACGTGTTCCCGGTCAAAATGGTTGTCGGCAGCGGGCGCCTGGCCGCAATCGATGAAGATGGCGCCGTGGAAATGATCTTTGATCGCGACACCGACACCATCTACACGATCGATCATTCCAGTCGCAGCTATGTGCGGCTGAACCGCGAGAACATTGGGGAACTCGTCGGCCAGGTCGATTCGGCCATGGCCGAAATGCGCCGCCAGCTTGCGGCGATGCCGCCCGAGCAGCGCGAGATGGCCGAACGCATGATGGGCGGCATGATGGGCAATATGGGTGGCGGCTCAGCGGCACCGCCGCCCCGAGAGATGCGCGAATCGGGTCGTCGCGGCGAGGCCGCGGGCATCGCCTGCCGCTGGCACGACATATTTGAGGGCCAGGCGCAGGTGGGCACCGCGTGCATTGCTGCGGCCGACGCCGTGCCGGGCGGAGATGAGATGGTGGCAATGATCAACGCCATGTCGGCGATCTATGAAGAGCTGATGCGCCAGCTCGCCGACAGCGTGCCGATGGGTCTGCCGGCCAACCCGATTCTGCCGATGACCGAAACCGGCGGGCTGCCGATCCGCTCGACCGAGACCCGGGATGGCGAGGACTTCGAGACGGTATTGCTCGCCGTGCGCGAAGAGTCGGTGGATCCCTCGACCTTCCAGTTGCCGGCCGGCTACACCGAGACCGCTTTTAGCGACTGAGAACTGGCTCGCAGGCGCGCTGGCCCTTTGCGGGCTAGGCTGCCGTGTTCTTGTTGCAGCAGAAAGTGGGGAGAACGTGTGGCCAAAGAGCGCAGGCGTATAGGGGATGCGCGGCAGGGGCCGGTCTCCGTGCTGGCCGGTGATGTCGTATTCGAAGGCCGACTCAGAGGCAGCGGCAATGTCGTTGTCAGCGGGCGATTCGAGGGCGAGTGCGACCTCGAGGGCAGCGTCACGCTGGCCGAGGGCGGCCACTGGCAGGGGAGCCTGCGCGCCGATGACGTGGTCATCGCCGGGCGCGTGAATGGCGATGTGGCGGCGCGAGGAAGCGTCGAAGTGGGCAGCTCGGCCCATATTACCGGCACGCTGGCCGGCCAGTCGGTGGCCATCGCCCAGGGCGCGGTCATTCAGGGCGAGGTGCATGTCGGTACGCCCGGGAAGGCACCGGTGCGTTTCGAGGAGAAGCGCCAGCGCTGAGCGTGCAACGCTGCCGCCGAATCCGCAACGGCAGGCAATTACTGCTCGGCGAGCGCGGCGACGATCACCTCGTCCACCCAGCTGCCCAGCCGCCAGTTCTGTACGAAGCCACAGTGTCCGCCTCCGGGGGTGATCGTCAGTTGCAGCGCATCACTGCGTGCCAGGCGTGCAAGGTCGGCGGCGGGAATGACCGGGTCGTCGGCCGCAGTGATGATGTGGCTGGGCACCTCCAGCCCCGCCAGCGCCTCTCCCGTGATGGCATAGCCGTTGAGGTAGCTGTCCATGTCCGGGAATTCAGTGTACTCGCGCACGAAAAAATCCGTCGTCGCCGTCAGCGTGGGCAGCGCTTTGAGGTCGCCGAAATCGTAGAGCTCCGGGAAGCAGGTCTGCTTGAGCAGCAGACTTCGCCGCCACTTGCGCAGAAAATACATCCGGTATCCAACGAAGCCGGTTTCCAGCTGCGCCATTGTGCGCACGGGATCGAGCACCGGACACACCGCCACCACACGCGCCAGCGCAATACCGGCCGCCGGTGCCTGCCTGGCGATACGCAGCGCGAAGTTGCCACCCAGCGAAAAGCCTGCCAGCAGCAGCCGTTCATGGGGCCAGCGCCGTGCAATCTCAGCCACGGCGGCCACCGTCTCATCGAGCCGGCAGGAATGGAAAATCTCCGGGTTCAGGTGATGCGTGGGCCCGTGGTCGCGCAGGTTCAGGCGAAAAATATCGTAACCCTCGGCATGCAGTCGTCCGCCGCAGGAGAGGATATACAGCGAGGCAGAACTGCCCTCCCAGCCATGCAGGAGCACCACAAGGCCGCGCGAAGGCTGAACCGCCGCGCGGGTGTACTCGCCCATCAGGCGCACGCCCTGTCCACAGTCGAGCAGAACCTGCTGGCTGTCACGCAGCAGCGCACCGGCTGCGCGTGATACCAGCGGCCGGCGCAGCTTCAGACTGGCCAGCAGCGACTGCAGATGCGGGTTGCCCAGGCCGGTGGCGGGACGAAACCCTTCATGGAGCTCGAAGTCAGCCAGCCAGTCGGGCTTCACTGCGTACGTTCCTCGGCCTGCATGCGAACCTCGAGGCGGTGATTACGCGCCGCAATCGAATTCCATAAGCCTGCCGGCAGCTCGTCAGCCAGCGGCGGGTAGGCAAGCAGCGGCTCGCTGCTCCCGGCTGTGACAAGCTCGATGCGAATGCGTTCCGCGAACTGCGCGGCCATCGCCCCCATGGTATTGGCGAAAGCCAGCGACTGGCGCAGGCCTTCGCTGCGCGCATCGCTCTCACTCAGGCCGAGCACCTCGCACTGCGCAAGTGGCAGCTGCGCGTCTGCCTGCTGAAGGCTGCCGAAGCCGTCGCGTTGCAGGCAGAAACGCCCGACGTGTGTCTGTATCCACACGGTGCCGCGATATTCGAGTCGATCCAGCTGTCCCAGCAACTCGCGCAGCATCAGGGCCGCGTCGTCACCCAGCAGGGGCGTCTCCGGCCCCGAACGCAGATCCTGGTTCAGCGCCCACTCGAACGCAGGCAGCCAGGCAGCCTCGCTGGCTTCGCCGAACGTGGCGTTCATGGCATCGGATTGGCCGGCGGCCGGCATCACGGTGGCGGCCGGTGTGTCGAGCGCAGGGGTCGGCGAGTCTGCGGGCAAGTGCATCGGATCACCCGCGGGCCGTTGCAGCAGCACCAGTGTGACCAGCAGCGCAGCCGCCAGCAGCGCCGTGGCCCACTGCCAGGGTATCGCCGGGGAGGAGATCTCGTGGGTTTCGGGCGCGGCGATCTCGCGCAGTTCCGCCCGCAGCAACTCGCGCTGCTGCGCGAACAGGTCCGTCAGCAGATCACGGATCGCGTGGGCGGTCGTGGGACTCGGGCTTGCGATCTCGGCGGCCGCTTCGGCAGCAGCGGCAGCTTCGGAGAGTTCATCGTCAAGCAGGTGCAAAGAGCGCAGCACCTCCGACACCTCGACAGGCTGAACCTGCTTGGGGAGCACACCCAACGCGCCCAGCGCACGCGCCTGTCCGACGTACACCTCACCCGACTGCGAGGTGTACATCATTACCGGGATGGTCGCGGTGTCCGGATTGCTCTTGATGGCGCTGAGCGCCTGAAGCCCGTCCATGCCCGGCATCTGGTGATCCATGAAGATCACGTCGGGGCGCGCATGCTCGAGATAGTCCAGCGCCTCTTCGGCCGAGGCCACTGCCTCGACCTCGAGATGGTGCCGGGTCAGCATGCGCCCCAGGACCAGCCTCGCCGAAGGCGAATCATCAACGATGAGCGCGTGCTTGGGCATGACGGGTCCGCACTTCGATCGATGTCACCACCGTTGAGCGATTGTAGCCGCCTGGCAGGCGCGTCAGTCAATCGACCACGACACACTCATGCGGGACATGTCAGCGGATCGGGAGGCACGCAGTCCTCACCCTCGCAGCGGCGCTGCCAATCGCGTGCAGCAAGCGACCCGATCCCCTCGAGGGTACCCGCATAGCGTTCAAGGCGACGCTGCGCGCGCTCCTGCTGGGCAGGACTGAGAGTCGGCGCAAGTGCCACGACCAGTGCGAGACCGCGCTGACCGTTGCGCTGGATCACTGCCGCGTACTCTTCGCTCCATAGCTGCTGGGGTGCGACGATCAGATCGGTCACGCGATCACAGGCCGGTGCTTCCGGCTGCGTTTCGAGCGCCTCGCGCAGCGCCTGCTGCCAGCCGCGCCGGTGCGTAAGCCACATATCGCCAGTACTCTCAAGCCGGGCGCCATGCTCGCGAATCAGCGCCCGCTGCTCCGGCGAGAGCCGGCCCAGCCAGCCGCGAAACTGCGCTTCCAGGCGATCGATGCGGGCACGCTGCGCATCCGCAATCTGCGCACGCTCCTCCTGCATCTCGACATTGCGCACTTCGAGCGCCTCGAAGAACGCCTCGCGCTGCACCGGCGTGAAGCTCTCGAGCAACGCCGCCATGCCCGGAGCCGCCGCCATGGCGAGCTCTTCCAGGTAGTCGCGGGCGCGCAGCAGGTAGGCGTCCCACTCTCCCGCATCCCTCTGCGCCAGACCCTCGCCGAGTTCGCGCAGAAAAGCCGCATACTCGGCGCTGCGCGACACGCCGAGCCACTGCAAGGCATCATCGACAGTGGCCCGCAGCTGCACAGTCTGCGGATCGGTCAGCGTGACGTAGTCCCGGACCGCGCGCAGCACAAAGCTGTCAGCATTGTTATAGGCCAATCGCGCCACGCAGCCGGTCACCAGACAGACTGTCAGCAACAGCAGGCCAGATTTGCGAAATCGGTACATCATCGTCCCATGATAGCCATCCCCGCCTCGACGCCGCGCCCCCATTCCGCGCCGACAGCGATATGGCCCACTGCAATGCTTTGGGTGCTGCTTGCCGCACTGCCTGGGGCACCGGCGTGGTCGGGGCCCGGGCTGACATTGACGCTGGGCGATGTCAGCGGCCATGGCATCCATCTCTACGACGTCGAGCTCACACTGGATGCCGCTCCCGGCGACGGTGGGCAGTTGAACATCGCGGCCGCACAATTGCCTGCACCGGTGGGCCGCCTCGAGTCCATACGTCTGGTGTGCGCCGGCGTGCGCCTGACCACACACGGCGTGACCTGCCAGGGCGGCAATGCCTCCCTGTCACGCGACGCACAGATCTTCAATGCGGCCCCGGTCGAGCTTCGCGTGGGGTTCGACGGCAGCCTGGCGGTGGATTTCGCGGGTGTCGAGGCTGCGGGCGGGCGACTGGCCGGCACGATCACGCGCGATTCGTCCGGCACGCTACAGGCGCGCCTCGATGCCCGGGAGCTCGAGCTTGCCCAAATCGCGACATTCGCTGGCGTGGCCGAGGATGGTCTGCTGGCCGGTGCCAGCCTTGCGGGCACCGCCGGCTTCGATGCGCAGCTGCGACTGGACTCCGATGGGCGCCTGGGCGCCGAAGGCCGTGTTTCCCTGCACGAGCTTACCGCCGCCTCGCTGGATGGGACCGCCGCCACTGAAGCCTTCGGTGTGGACCTGGACTGGCGGCTGACGGGCTTCACCGACAGCGCGCTGGCGCTCGATCTGAGCGCCGTGGCAGACCGCGGGCAGGTGTATGTCGAGCCGGTGTTCCTGGACCTAGCGGACGCTCCCCTGTCACTGGAGGCCGACCTGCTGGTGGAAGGCAGCCGGCTGACGCTGACACGCGTGGCGCTGGAGGATGGCGAGGACCTTGCGGTGCAGGCGCGCGGCGCGATGGAAGTCGACGGCAGCGGCTGGCTTGCGATCACACAACTGCAGGCCCGCCTGCCCGCGAGTTTCGATCGCTATGCCCAGCCCTTCCTGCTGGGCGGACCGCTGGACAATCTGCACAGCAGCGGCACCGTCAGGGCCACGGCGCGTATCGAGCATGGACGTGCGGTGCAACTGGGTCTGAACCTCGATGCGGTATCGCTGCGCACGCGCGATGAAGCCCTGGCGCTGAATGCACTCGATGCCGGTCTCGAGTGGCAGCGCGACGGGCCGGCGCGCGATTCGTGGCTGCGCTGGGACACCGGGCGGCTGTTCAACCTCGCGCTGGGCAGCACCGAACTTGGTTTCTCGCTGCAGGGACAGCGGCTGCATGCGCCGGGCGAGCAGCGCATTCCCCTGCTCGACGGCGCACTGGTATTGAAAGACATCGAGGCCACCGGGCTGGGCCGCGGGCTGCCGGCATTCAACT
>JBGTIC010000362.1:0-6146 GCA_041745895.1 Gammaproteobacteria bacterium | reverse complement strand
GCCACCGCCTGGCCGGCCGCCGTGTCCCATTCGCAGGTCGGCCCGAATCGCGGATACAGGTCGGCCGCGGCCTCGGCCATGCGGCAGAACTTCAGCGAGCTGCCGGCCACCTTGAGGACATGCTCGCCAACCGACGACAGGTAGCTCTCCATGTGGGCGTCGGGATGACTGCGACTGCCCAGTACGCGCACCGGCGTGCTGGCATGCGCGGCAGCCTGGAGAGGGGATGACTGCCCGTCGGCCCCGATCCGGTGTGCTCCGTGGGCGGGGGCCCCCCAGTAGGTGATGCCCGACACTGGCGCGTGCACGACGCCCAGCGTCGCCACGTGATTCTCCACCAGGGCGACGTTGACCGTGAACTCGTCGCGACGATTGATGAACTCGCGCGTACCATCCAGGGGATCCACGAGCCAATAGCGCTGCCAGCCCAGACGTTCGGCCGTGGCGATCTGCGCGGCGTTTTCCTCCGAAAGCACGGGCAGCGCGTCCATCAGTGCTGGCAGACCCTCACAGAGGATACGGTGGGCGGCCATGTCGGCCTGCGTCAGCGGCGAGTCGTCATCCTTGAGGGAGACATCGAAGTCACTGCGGTAGACTTCCATGATGGCAGCACCGGCGCGCTGGCACAGCGTGATCACTTCCGCGATAGGAAACCTGTCCTGGGTAGGGATCATATGCGTGCCTTATTGTCGTCAAGTGCGAATGGGAAGTATACGAGACGCATGCAGGGCAGGCCGGACATCGACTGGACCGCGGTGGAGACCGTGCTGCTCGACATGGACGGCACGATCCTCGATCTTGCCTACGACAACTACTTCTGGCGACGACACCTGCCGCTGGCCTTTGCCCGCCGTCATGGCATGGCACCGGCGGCGGCTCGCCGCGAGCTGCTGGAGCGTTTCTCGGCACTCGAGGGCCGGCTGGAGTGGTACTGCCTGGATTACTGGAGCCGGGAACTCGCCCTGGATCTTCGCGCCCTCAAGCTCGCGACGGCCGCGCAGATCCGTTATCTGCCAGGCGCACCGGGCTTCCTTGCGCGCGCCCGGGCAAGGGGCTTGCGCCTGGTGCTGGTGACCAACGCGCACCCCGACACGCTGGCAGTCAAGCTCGAGCGTACCGGACTGGCCAATCAAGTGGATGCCATTCATTCCTCGCACGACTTTGCGCTGGCCAAGGAAGTGCCGGAGTTCTGGCAGCGTCTGGCGACACAAGAAGATTTCGACCCGGCGCGCGCCGTTCTGCTCGATGACAGCCTGCCTGTGCTGCGTTCGGCAAAACATCATGGCGTGCACGAGCTGGTGACCATCGGCATACCCGACACGACCTTGCCTGCGCGGCATATCGACGAGTTCAGCTGTGTTGCGCGCATCGCCGATCTGTTCGACACGTACGAGTCGGCCGACTGAAAGACGCCTGCCCCGTGCCGCTGCCGGCGCTTCAGCTGTCCTGGCCGGAAGCTGGAACCTTGCGCCGGCGGCGGCGACGCTTTTTCGGTGCGGTCTCGTCGCCGGGCGTGCTGGCAGGTGCCGACTGGGTTTTCGCCGGCGGGGCAGGTGAATGGTCCGTGGGGGGGCGGTTACGCCGCGGGCGTGAGCGATCAGAGCTGCGAGCATCGGCACCGACAGGTCGACGACGAGGCCTTGGCGAGCGTCGAACCTCGGCGAGCATGTCGGACTCCACCGTGCCCACCGGAATGCGATTACCGATGTACGCCTCGATATCCGGCAGGGACATGACGTAGCGCTCGCAGCCGAAGCTGATGGCATCGCCTGCGGCACCGGCACGGGCGGTTCGGCCGATACGGTGCACGTAATCCTCGGCGTCCTGTGGCAGGTCGTAATTGAACACGTGGCTGACTTCCGGCACGTGCAGGCCACGCGAGGCGACATCCGTGCCGATCAGCACCGGGAGCTTGCCTGCCTGGAACTCTCGCAGCATCCGCAGGCGCTTGTTCTGAGGCACATCGCCGGAGAGTGCCTCGGCGTGTATGTCGTTTGCGCTGAGTTGATCGCGCAGATATTCGGCTTCGCGCCGGGTATTCACGAAGACCATCGAGCGGGTCGTGCCCAGCCTGCGCAGCAGACTGACCAGCAGCGGCAGTTTTTCCTCGTTGGACGGGTAGTAGATGATCTGGCGCACACGATCCGCGGTGACCTTCTCGGGTTCGATGCGAATCAGATCGGGGTCGTTCATGTGCTCGTAGGCCAGTTCCAGCACGCGTTGCGACAGGGTCGCCGAAAACAGCATCGACAAACGCCTGTCGGCCGGCGGCAGGCGCCGCATCACATAGCGGATGTCCTTGATGAAGCCCAGATCGAACATGCGATCGGCCTCATCGAGCACCATCACCTCGACACTCTTGAGGTCGAAGACGTTCTGCTTGAAGTAATCGATGAGGCGCCCGGGTGTGCCGATCAGTACATCCACACCGGCGGTGAGCGCATCGCGCTGCTTGTCATAGTCGGTGCCGCCATGGGCAATACACAGGCGAAGTCCGGTGTGGGTTGCCAGCAGCGCTGCATCGGCATGTATCTGCACGGCGAGCTCGCGGGTCGGGGCCATGACCAGCAGGCGCGGGCCTCGCTGATGCTCCGGGGCCGGCGCACTGAGGAGCCGGTTGAAGGCCGCAACGAGGAACGCTGCCGTTTTGCCGGTGCCTGTCTGGGCCTGGCCGGCAATGTCCTTGCCTTCCAGTGCCAGTGGCAGCGTGCGCGCCTGAATCGGCGTGCAGTGGGTGAACCCGGCCTCACGGACACCCGCCGCCACGGCTTCGTGCAGGGGCAGATCCGCATAGGCCAGTGTGCTCAGATGATGATCGGTCATGGGACTCCAGCAAAACAGTTAAACACCAGGCTATTGCAAAATAGCCCGAGACGGGGTCAAAATACGGAAAACCTATGGTGACGTCCGTCGCCGCCCTCCGTAACTGGCAGATGCCGAGCACCTTGACGGCCATAGACGGAACGCGCTTGAAATAGCCCGAACATTGTGCCTGATTCGTCAGGCTACGTCACATCCCCATATGCGACCGGTGTCTTCAGCCGCCTCCTGACCAGGACGGGCTGCCACCAGTCCCTTACGAGAACCCAGGATAACGCTGACTATCTCCAAGGAGCTTACGAGTGAGTGACCGCATTGTGCATACCAGCGATGGGTCCTTCGAGCAGGACGTGCTCAAGGCCGATCGTCCCGTTCTGCTGGACTTCTGGGCCGAATGGTGCGGCCCGTGCAAGATGATTGCCCCCATGCTCGACGAGTTGGCCGAGGATTTCGCCGATCGTGTGACGATCGCCAAGCTCAATATCGACGAGAACCCGCAAACGCCGCCTCGCTACGGCATCCGAGGTATCCCCACGCTGATTCTGTTCAAGAACGGTACGGTCGAGGCCCAGAAGGTCGGTGCGCTGTCAAAGTCCCAGCTCAGGGACTTCCTGGATTCGCACCTGTGAGAGGCTACCTGGGCAACACCGCACGTAATCGCCCCAAGGGCGCAGATGGCAACCGCGACGGAAATCGCGATGGAAACCGCGATGGAAACCAAGGCATGAACGCCAATCAGAATCCCAACCCCAATCGTAATCCGGGCGGCAAGAAGAAGCCTCGTCGTCGCAAGGGGCCGCCGCAGGACCAGGGGCAGGGGCAGGGGCAATATTCCCGCGAGGAGTTCCCGGACAATGAAGACCTGGAGGTCATCTCCAGCGAGGATCTTGCCGAGAAGCGTGCGGCGATGAACCTCACCGAACTGAAGTCCATGCCGGCTGCGAAGCTTGTGGATCTGGCCGCCGAAATGGGCCTGGAAAACCTGGCGCGCTCGCGCAAGCAGGACATGATCTTCGCGATCCTGAAGGCGCATGCGCGCAAGGGCGAGGACATCTACGGCGATGGCGTGCTCGAGATTCTGCAGGACGGCTTCGGCTTTCTGCGATCCGCCGACAGCTCGTATCTGGCCGGGCCGGACGACATCTACGTCTCTCCCAGCCAGATCCGTCGCTTCAGTCTGCGCACCGGCGACACCGTCTCGGGCCTGATCCGCCCGCCCAAGGATGGTGAACGTTACTTCGCGCTGCTCAAGGTCGGCGAGATCAATTTCGAGCCACCGGAGGCCGCACGCCACAAGGTGCTGTTCGAGAATCTTACGCCCTTGTTTCCCAAGCAGCGGCTGAAGCTCGAGCAGGGCAACGGCAGCAAGGAAGATCTCACCGCGCGCATCATCGACATGGTGTCTCCGGTCGGCAAAGGCCAGCGCGGACTGATTGTCTCTCCGCCCAAAGCTGGCAAGACCATGCTGCTGCAGAACATCGCCACTGCGGTGGCCGCCAACAGCCCCGACTGCTACCTGATCGTGCTGCTCATCGACGAGCGACCCGAAGAGGTCACCGAGATGGAGCGCACCGTGCGCGGCGAGGTGGTCTCCTCCACTTTCGACGAACCTGCCAGCCGGCACGTGCAGGTCGCCGAGATGGTCATCGAGAAGGCCAAGCGTCTGGTCGAGCACAAGCGCGATGTGGTGATCCTGCTGGATTCCATCACGCGGCTGGCACGGGCCTACAACACCGTTGTGCCGTCCTCGGGCAAGGTGCTCACCGGTGGCGTCGACGCCAACGCCCTGCATCGCCCGAAGCGTTTTTTCGGCGCCGCGCGCAATATCGAGGAAGGCGGCAGCCTGACGATCCTGGCTACCGCGCTGGTGGACACCGGATCCAAGATGGACGAGGTCATCTACGAGGAATTCAAGGGCACCGGCAACATGGAGATCCATCTGGATCGCCGCATTGCCGAGAAACGTGTCTATCCGGCGATCAACATCAACCGCTCGGGCACGCGCCGCGAGGAACTGCTGACCGACGAGGCGGAACTGCAGAAGATGTGGATCCTGCGCAAGGTGCTGCACCCGATGGACGAACTGGCAGCCGTGGAGTTCCTGATCAACAAGATGCAGGACACCAAGACCAACAGCCAGTTTTTCGAGGCGATGAAACGCTAAAGCACGGACGGGCCGCCTTGCGTGGACATGGTCCGCCGTAGCGGGGCTTCAATCGCCGCGGCGTTCCCGAGCAATGGCGCGATGACCGATATCCTTGCGGTGGAACATTGCGTCCCAGCCAACGCAGGCAGCAGCTTCGTAAGCGCGCGTTGCCGCCTCACCGACACTGTGGCCCAGGCCCGTGGCACACAGCACTCGTCCGCCTGCAGTGACCACCTGGCCATCCTGAAGCCGCGTACCGGCGTGGAACACCTTGGTATCGGTAATCGCCGCGGCCTGCGCGAGGCCGTCGATGCTCTGGCCACTGGCATAGCGGCCCGGATACCCGCCGGCTGCCAGCACCACGCCCAGTGCCGCGCGCTCATCCCACTGCGCCGTGCAGTCGCGCAAGTTGCCTGATACGGCCGCCTGGCACAGCGCCACGAGATCCGATCGCAGCCGCATCATGATCGGCTGGGTTTCCGGGTCGCCGAACCGGCAATTGAACTCGAGCACGCGCGGCGTGCCCTGCGCATCGATCATCAGGCCGGCGTAGAGGAATCCCGTGTAGTCGATACCCTCGGCCGCCAGTCCGGCGACCGTAGGTTCCATGACCTCGCGCATGACGCGTTCATGAATCGCGGGTGTAACGACCGGGGCCGGAGAGTAGGCCCCCATGCCGCCGGTGTTCGGGCCGACATCGCCATCGTCACGTGCCTTGTGGTCCTGTGAAGTAGCCAGCGGCAAAATGTGACCGCCGGAAACCATTGCGATGAAGCTGGCTTCCTCGCCCTCGAGAAACTCCTCGATGACGACGCGATGCCCGGCCTCGCCGAATGCGTTGCCTGCCAGCATGTCTTCGACTGCAGCCTCTGCTTCGACGAGCGTGGTTGCGACGATCACCCCTTTGCCGGCGGCCAGACCATCCGCCTTGACGACGACAGGCGCGCCGCGCGAGCGCAGGTAGCCGCGGGCTGCGTGAATGTCGGTAAAGGTCTCGTAGGCGGCTGTCGGGATTCTGTGACGCGCGAGAAAGGCCTTGGCGAAGGCCTTTGAGCCCTCGAGGCGCGCAGCCGACTGCCGCGGTCCGAAGCAGGCCAGCCCGGCGGCCGCGAAGCGATCCACCACACCCGCCACGAGCGGCTGTTCGGGACCCACGATGGTCAGCCCGATGCCTTCGGTG
>JBGTIC010000361.1:0-10483 GCA_041745895.1 Gammaproteobacteria bacterium | reverse complement strand
CCGATCTGTGCAGCGCCGGGCCTCAGCCGTGCACGCGCCGGATGCTGGCCCCAAGCCGTTGCAGCTTCTCCTCGAGACACTCGTAGCCCCGGTCGATGTGATAGATGCGCTCGACGCGGGTGGTGCCCTGGGCGACCAGTGCTGCCAGCACCAGCGAGGCACTGGCACGCAGATCCGTGGCCATCACCGGCGCACCCTTGAGGGCCGCTACGCCGCGGCTGTAGGCCGTGTGCCCCTGGATACGGAAATCCGCGCCAAGGCGCTGCATTTCCAGCACGTGCTGGAAGCGGTTCTCGAAGATCGTCTCGGTGATCGTCCCGGCGCCGTCGGCCACGGCGTTGAGTGCACAGAACTGTGCCTGCATGTCGGTCGGGAAGCCCGGATACGGTGCCGTGACGATATCCAGTGCGCGCGGCCGCTGCCCGCCCATATCCAGGTCGATCCAGTCGGGGCCGCACTCGATCGTGGCGCCGGCTTCGCGCAGCTTTGCCACCACGGCATCGACAGTATCGGGCCACGCGTTGAGTACCCGCACGTGACCTCCGGTGATCGCGCCGGCCACAAGATAGGTGCCGGTCTCGATGCGATCGGGCATGACGCGGTACTCGGTGCCACCCAGACGCTCTACGCCCTGGATATGAATTGTGTGGGTGCCTGCGCCCTCGATACGCGCACCCATCGCCACCAGGAATCGCGCGAGGTCGGCCACTTCGGGTTCACGCGCAGCGTTCTCGAGCACAGTCTCGCCACGCGCGAGTACCGCGGCCATCATCAGATTCTCGGTGCCCGTCACGGTGACCGTGTCCATCACGATGCGTGCGCCATGCAGTCCGCTGCTGCGGGCGCGGATATAGCCCTCCTCGATCTCGACCTCGGCACCCATCGCCTTGAGACCGGCGACGTGAATATTCACCGGGCGGGCGCCGATGGCGCAGCCGCCGGGCAAAGACACGTTCGCGCGGCCGAAGCGGCCCAGCAGCGGGCCAAGCACGAGGATCGAGGCACGCATGGTTTTCACCAGCTCATAGGGCGCCGTAAAGTCTTCGATGCCGGAGGTGTCGACCTCCAGGCGCATCCCATCGTGCATCGACACCGCGACGCCCATGCGCCCCAGCAGGGCGATGGTCGTGGTGACATCATTGAGGTGGGGCACGTTGCCCACGCTCACGGGTTCGTCGGCCAGCAGCGTGGCGGCGAGGATCGGCAGCGTGGCGTTCTTGGCCCCCGAGATACGCACCTCGCCGTGCAGGGCAACTCCGCCCTCGATCTCCAGCTTGTCCACGCTCAGGCGTCCGACCCCTGCTCCCCTGGCGCCAGCGCCTTCAGGGACAGGGCGTGGATCTCCCGGCCCATCGCCTCGCCCAGCGTGCGATACACCATCTGGTGCCGCTGCAGGCTGCGTTTGCCGGAAAACGCATCGGAGACCACCAGGGCCTCGAAATGGGTATTGTCGTCGGAGAAAACTTCGACACGCGCATCGGGCAGTCCCTGCTCGATCAGGCGCTGGATTTCCTGTGGGGTCATCGCTGGCAGAATCCTCTTGTCAAACACGACGCCAGTGTACCAGCCCGCGCAGGCCGCAGACCGGCAGTGCGCCTGCGGATGCGCCTGATACAATGCGCTCGCGTGAAACCCGCTGCATCGCCCACGGAACCTGCCCTGCCCATGTCGCTGACCGACTCTTTCGACCCCGAGCATGTCCTGGCACTGGCCCGCGAGGTGCTGATGATCGAGGCGCGCGCCATCGAGGCACTCACGCTGCGCCTTGGCGAGCCGCTGGTCGCGGCATGCCGGCTGTGCCTGGAAAGCCGCGGCCGCCTCGTGGTGCTGGGCATGGGCAAGTCCGGGCATATCGGCGGCAAGATTGCCGCCACCCTGGCCAGCACCGGCAGTCCCGCGTTCTTTGTCAACGCAGGCGAGGCCAGCCACGGGGACCTGGGCATGATCACCGGCGAGGACGTCGTGCTGATGATCTCCAACTCGGGCGAGACGCCCGAGATCGTCGCGATCCTGCCGATGATCAAACGCCTTGGCGTGCCGACGATCGGCCTGACGGGCAAGGCCGATTCCACGCTGGCGCGCATCGCCACGGTGAACCTGGACATCAGCGTCAGTCAGGAAGCCTGCCCGCTGAACCTCGCACCCACCGCCAGCACCACCGCCACGCTGGCGATGGGCGATGCGCTTGCCGTTGCCCTGCTCGCCTCGCGTGGGTTCACGCAGGAGGATTTTGCCCGCTCCCATCCCGGCGGCACCCTGGGCCGACGGCTGCTGCTGACCGTGGGCGAACTGATGCACACCGGCGATGGGGTGCCGCGCGTCGGCCCAGAGGCATCGGCCTCGGCCGGCCTGCTGGAGATGACCCGACGTGGCCTGGGCATGACTGCGGTGGTCGATGACGAACAGCGGCTGCTCGGGATCTTCACTGACGGCGACCTGCGGCGGGCACTGGACCGCCGGATCGACGTGCACGATGCGCGCATGGGCGAGCTGATGACAAGCGGCTGCAAGACCATCGGCCCGGAGGCATTGGCGGCTGCAGCCGTCGAACTGATGCAGACGCACAAGATCAACGCGCTGCTGGTGATCAACGACGAGAAGCGGTTGATCGGTGCGCTGAATGTGCACGATCTGATGCGCGCCGGAGTCATGTAGGTGCTTGCACCTGGCGCAGACATCCGCATCGTCGCTTTCGATGTCGACGGTGTGTTCACCGACGGCCGCCTGCTGCTCGGTGATGACGGGGCGGAGTACAAGTGCTTTCATGTACGCGACGGCTATGGGGTGCGCCGCCTGCTGGAGTCTGGCATCCATGTCGCCGTGATTTCGGGCCGTCGCTCCAGTGCGGTCGAACGCCGCATGCAGGAACTTGGTGTCGAGCATGTGTTCCAAGGGGTCAAGGACAAGGTCGTTGTCCTCGAAACGCTGCTTGCAGAACTCGGGCTGGCGCCCCAGCAGGCGGCGTTCGTTGGCGACGACGCACCCGACCTTCCGGTGATGGCCCGCGTAGGATTTTCAGTGGCCGTTGCCGACGCCCACACGTCAGTCCGAGACGCCGCCGACTGGACCACGCAGGCGCCAGGGGGCGCAGGCGCTGTGCGCGAAGTGTGTGATCTGCTGGTTGCCGCCACCGAACGGAAATGATTGATGCCTCACTCCTGGCTCTGGGTCCTCGTACTGACGCTTGCCGCCGCGCTTACCTGGTGGCTGGCCCGCGGCGGTGACGGTGTGGACGACGCCTTACCGGTCGCCGACACGCTCGCGCCCCCCGGCTTCTACATCCGGCGCGCGCGCCTGATCGGGCTGGATGACGCGGGACTGGTCCTGTACCGCCTCGATGCGGAATACGGCAGTCAGGTGGAGCCGGCCGGCCCGATCGAGCTGCGCGAGGTGAGCCTTGACTACACTCCGGCTGCCGAGGTGCCATGGCGCCTGGAAGGTCGACAGGCACGCGTGCCCGCCGACCTCAGCGAGGTGGAACTCTTCGACGGCGTAGTGGCCACCAGCACCGGCGACTCACGCCCGCAGGCAGTCATCCGCACCGACAGCCTGCGGCTGAATCCGCATACCCACGTCGCTGCGACACGCGACCCGGTCTCCGTGCGATCGCCCGAGGGCACGCTCTCGGGTGTCGGCCTGACCGCTTATCTGCAAGACGACCGACTGGTCCTGGAATCCGAGGTTCATGGTGTCTATACACCCTGATATGCCCGCAGGGCATGCGAGCCTGCGCAGCAGTATTGGCCGACTGGGGGCCGTCGCGCTGTTGGTCATGACCGCGCTGCCCGCCGTGGCACAGGTGAACCTCGATCCCACACTGCCGATCTCGCTGGATGCGGACAGCTCGGATTTCGACCGCCGGCGCAATCTCGTGGTATTCACAGGTCTGAGAATTTCCCAGGGCCCGCTTCAGATCAGCGCCGATCGCGCTCAGGCCAGCCAGATCGACTTCGAGAACTCGCAGTGGGAATTCGCCGGCAATGTGCGCATCGAACTGGAAAATTCGGAGCTGCAGGCCAGCGAGGCGACCCTCACCTTCTTGGGCTTCCGGCTCACACGCGCCGTGGCCACGGGTTCCCCGGCCCGATTCGAGGATTCCGGGACCGCTTCGGGCCGGTTGATCCGCGGACGCGCCGGCCAGCTCGAGTACGACCTGCCTCAGGGGGTGATCCGCCTCAGCCAGGGGGCATGGCTGTCGGAAGGCGGCAATGAGATCACCGGCGCCACCCTGCTCTACAACGTCCCCGATGAGCGCATCCTCGCCGAGGGCGAAGGCGACCGGGTGCGCATCACCATCGTGCCGCCCGGCGGCAACGGCGCCTCACCCGACACCGAATCCGCACCGGACGAAGATCCCGAAAATCAGCCGGAGCCTGCCGAAGGCGAGTCGACCGGCGGTGCGGATGAGGCGGCGGCGAGCGCGGACGCCGATGCCCCGCAGAGCCCTGAACGGTGAGTGAATCCCAGGAGCACCTTGCTCAGAAATCCGCCGGCAGTACGTTGGTCGCCACCGACATCGCCAAACAATATCGGCTGCGCAAGGTCGTCGACGGCATTTCGCTGAGCATCAACAGTGGCGAGGTCGTCGGTCTGCTCGGGCCCAACGGCGCAGGCAAGACCACAGCTTTTTACATGATCGTCGGCCTGGTGCCCTGTGACCGCGGCAGCATCGTGCTCGACGACCGCGATCTGACGCGTCTGCCGATGCACCAGCGCGCGCGACGCGGCCTGGGCTACCTCCCGCAGGAAGCCTCGGTGTTCCGCAAACTCACTGTCGCGCAGAACATTCGCGCCATCCTTCAGGTTCGCAAGGATCTTGACCGGGCGGGACGCGACCGCGTGCTCGAGGAACTGCTCGATGAGCTGCACATCGCGCACGTGCGCGACAGCCTCGGCATGAGCCTCTCCGGCGGCGAGCGCCGTCGCGTGGAAATTGCCCGCGCGCTGGCAGCCGACCCGCGCTTCGTGCTGCTTGATGAACCCTTCGCCGGCGTGGATCCGATCTCGGTCCTGGATATCCAGCGCATCATCCGTCACCTCGCCGCGCGCGGACTCGGCGTGTTGATCACCGATCACAATGTGCGCGAAACCCTGGGGATCTGCCAGCGGGCCTATATCCTCAATGCCGGCACGCTCATAGCCGCCGGCACGCCTGAGGAAATCCTGAGCAACAAGCAGGTGCGCGAGGTCTACCTCGGCGAGGATTTTCGTCTGTAGAATGACCGCGTGCCCTCTCCCCTCCTCATAAGGCCTACAGACTACGCTTCATGCTGAAGACCTCGCTGCAGCTGCGACTCGGACAGCAGCTGACGATGACACCGCAGCTGCAGCAGGCCATCCGGCTGCTGCAGCTGCCCGTCATCGATCTGCAGACGCAGATCCAGGAAGCTCTGGAGGCGAACGTCATGCTCGAGGCCGAAGAGCCCGACAGTGCAGGTGACGGACCGGCCTTGAGCGACCGCGAGACCACCGGCACCACGGAGGACCCGGCCGGTGCCGGCGACAGCGACGCTGAATCGCCTGCGAGCGACGAGTTTCTCGATGTCGAGACCCGCCAGGACAGCGACTGGGGTGACGAGGTCACGGCAGGGCCCGCAGAGGCCCCGTACAGCCGGGACGACAGTCGCGAAAGCCTGGAGTACGCGGATCGCTCGGGTGAGAGCCTGCACGAACATCTGCTGTGGCAGGTGCAGATGGAAAATTTCGATGCGCGTGCGGTGATCGTGGCCGAGGCGATCATCGATTCGATCAATGACGACGGTTACCTGGAGGCGGAACTCGCCGAGATCCGCGCCACACTGGCACCGGATCTGGATGTCAGCGAGGATGAGATCGAGGCCGTGCTGCACATGATCCAGCGCCTCGATCCCGCCGGTATCGCGGCGCGCTCCGTGCCAGAGTGCGTGCTGCTGCAGATCGCGCAGCTCGATCCCGCCACGCCGGGCCTGGCGAGTGCCCGACGCATCGCGGGCGAACATCTCGACCTGCTTGCCGAGCAGCAGTATCCGGCCCTGAAACGCCGACTTCGCCTCGATGATGACGAGCTTGCGCAGGCCGCCGCGCTGGTGCGCGCCTGTCATCCCCGACCGGGCGCGGCGATCCAGCCCGCGGCACCCGAGTATGTGGTCCCTGATGTCTATGTGCGCAAGATCGACAGGCGCTGGATCGTGGAACTCAACGCAGGCTCATTCCCCAGGCTGCGAGTCAATCAGACCTACGCGGGCGCGCTGGGCCGCGGGGGTGACAACGACGTGCTGCGCGGCCAGCTCCAGGAAGCACGGTGGTTGATCCGCAGTCTGGAAATCCGCAATGAAACGCTGCTCAAGGTCGCCAGCAGCATCGTCGAACGCCAGCAGGCATTTCTCGATCACGGCGACGAGCACATGCTGCCCATGGTCCTGAAGGATGTGGCCGAGGCGGTGGACATGCATGAGTCGACGATTTCGCGCGTGACGATGAACAAGTACATGCACACACCACGCGGCATCATCGAGTTCCGTCATTTTTTCTCCAGCCAGGTCGGCGGCGACGACGGCGATGCCCAGTCCTCGACCGCCGTGCGGGCGAAGATCCGCAAGCTGATCGGCCAGGAGGCCCGCCACAAACCCCTGAGCGACAGCAAGCTGGCACAACTGCTCAGCGAAGACGGGGTACAGGTCGCGCGTCGCACCGTGGCCAAGTATCGGGAGGCTATGAATATTCCGCCCTCGAGCGAACGCAAACGCATGAATGTGCGATGATTGCTCGAGGAAACCCTGCGGCTCCGGCGCGACCGGAAACGCCGCCCCAACCTGGCGCACAGGAGTGGAACATGCTCATCAATATCACCGGACATCATGTCGACCTGACCGACCCGCTGCGTGATTATGTGAATACCAAACTCGACCGGGTCTTGCGGCACTTCGACCACATCACGGATATCCATTGTGTACTCACGGTGGAAAAGCTCCGACACAAGGCCGAAGCCACCATGCAGGTCACCGGTGGTAAGATATTCGCAGACTCCGTTGAAGACGACATGTACGCCGCCATCGACGGACTCGCCGACAAGCTCGACCGCCAGGTCAAAAAGCACAAGGAAAAGCTCAGCGATCACCATGCCCGTGAGGCGCACAAGGCCCGCTACTTCGAATAGCTGGCCGGGCGCGGAACTCCATCAGCTGGTTTGATCACTAATATCATCATGGATGTCCGAAATCTGCTCACCCCGCAGCGGGTCGGCTGCAAGCTCGCGGCCCGCAGTCGCAAACATGCGCTCGACATCGTCAGCGGCCTGTTTGCCAGGGACAGTGGCGGCACGCTGGATGCCACCGAAGTCTTTGACGCAATGATCAGTCGGGAACGCCTGGGGTGCACCGCCCTGGGCAATGGCGTGGCGATGCCGCACGCGCGCATCGATGGCATCGACGCGCCGATGGCCGCGTTCGTACGCCTCGACGAGCCTGTCGACTTCGATACACCGGATGATCGACCTGTGGATCTGGTGTTCGCACTGCTGGTGCCGACCGAGCGCGAGGCCTGCCACAGCGAAGAGCTCGCCGAGCTGTCGCGGGTCTTCGCGGATGCCGATTTCCGCGGACAGCTGCGTGCCGCCGGAAGCGCGCGTGCACTCTACGAACTTTTTCCGGCGGGATCGCTGAAACCCGCCGTAAACGCCTGAGCAGACCACCGGAACGACCTTCGGATGCGCCTGATCATCGTCAGCGGGCTGTCAGGATCCGGCAAGAGCGTCGCGCTCAACATGCTGGAGGACCTGGGCTACTACTGCATCGACAACATTCCGATCGCGCTGCTGCGTACCCTGGTGGAGCAGATCATCCTCACCCGGGATCCCGCCTATGAGTTCACCGCCGTCGGGATCGATGCCCGTAACCGGCAGGCTGACCTCGGGGCCCTGCCTGAACTGGTCAGGGAACTGCGCAGCCGCGATATCTCCTGTGAGGTGGTGTTCCTGCACGCCAACGACAAGGTGCTGCTCAAGCGCTTTGGTGAAACACACCGCAAACATCCGCTGCTGGTCACTGGCACCTCGCTGCGCGACGCCATCAAGCGCGAGGCCGAACTGCTGGGGCCGGTGATAAACGTCGCTGATCTTACTATCGACACCACGCGTACGAGTGTCTATGAACTGCGCGAGGCGATCCGGCGGCGTGTCGCCGACCGCAAGCTCGATGAACTCTCGATCCTCATCGAGTCCTTTGGTTACAAGCACGGCCTGCCGGCAGACGCGGATTTCGTATTCGACGTGCGCTGCCTGCCCAATCCCTACTGGGAGCCGCAGCTGCGGGGCCTCGACGGCCGCGATGCCTCGGTTGCTGCGTTCATCGAAGCTCAGGCACTGACCTCAGGACTCGTTGACGACATCGTCGGTTTTCTCGAAAAGTGGCTGCCTCACTTCGAGGACGTCAAACGCACCTACATGACCGTAGCACTGGGCTGTACCGGCGGTCAGCACCGCTCCGTCTACATGGCCGAGCAGGTCGCCCGCCGACTCTCGGGCCGCTACAGCCACATCATCACCCGCCACAACGAACTCGGCAGCTAAAGCGCCACTACGCGCGCAGTACCGCCGAGGCAGCGCCGCGCCGTCGGACCTGCCACCGCGTCGAACCCGCCACCAAACTCACGCAGACGCGAAACCGCGCTGTACGAGCGTTACATTATTACGTATCATGTTCCATCTGGATCCAGATCGCGTCCCGGCTTCCAAGTTTCCCCGGAGTTCCTCATGCCCCCCATCAATCCCCTTATTCGACCCACCACCCTGGTCGCCGCGCTGCTCTCTCCCCTGCTGCTGCCATCAGCCGCCGCGCAGCAGCCTGGCGACACCGATCTGCCCGGCATCGTCGTCACCGCCGATGCGCTGGGAAATCGAACCGCCGATGAACTCATCCAACCCGTCACCGTGCTGCACGGCGATGAACTGGCCAGAGCGCTGGCCGGGTCCATCGGCGAAATGCTCGATGGCCTGCCTGGCGTGGCCAACGCCGATTTCGGTCCAGGTGTGGGTCGTCCCGCCGTGCGCGGTCAGCAGGGCGCCCGGGTGGTGGTGCTGGACGACGGACTGCCGGTCGGGGATGTCTCCGGCGAAGGCGTCGATCACGCCGTGGCGATCGACGCCCGCGGTGCCGAGCAGATCGAGGTGTTCCGTGGGCCGATGTCCCTGCTTTACGGCAGCGGCGCCGTCGGCGGTGTCGTCAACGTGCGCAGTTTCCGATTCCTGCCGGACTTCGCGCCGTCGAGTTTTGCCCGGGTTGAAGGCAGCTACTCGGGCAACGGTGATGACCGCCAGCTCGGCCTGGCGTTTGAGCATGCGCTGGATGAGCACTTCGGTGTTCGCGCGAGCCTCGGCCTTCGCCGCAGCAACGATTTCTCCATCGATGGCTTCCAGGAAGAGGGCCAGGATGAAGGCTTTCGGGGTCGACTGCAGAACAGCAGCCTGAGTTCTGACACCGCCTCGCTGACCGGCGTCTTTCGCCAGGACTGGGGCTATCTGGGGCTGGGTGCCAGCCGCTGGCGCACGAACTACGGCGTGCCCGAGGTTTTCGATCCTCAACGCATCCGCGGTGACGGCTCAGATGAACTCGAGCGCATCACCGCCGACTATGAGCGCTTCGACCTGCGCGGCGAGATCGCCGATCCCCTGCCCGGCTTCACCGCGCTGCGCATCAAGGCAGCGTGGACCCGCTTCGCACAGGCCGAGACGGCATTCGAGTTCAGCCGCAGCGACGGGCAGCTCGAAGACTCCGTGGTGGAAGTCGAGTTCGAGAACGATCAACTCGATACACGCATAGACCTGGTGCATGCACCGCTCGCGGGCTGGCACGGCGTGCTCGGCGTGCAGTACAGCGACCGCGACTTCTTCGCCGATGATCCGCGCGGTGCCGATCGTGGCTTTTACGTCCGGCCCAATCGCACACGCGGCCTGGCCGCCTACCTGATCGAGGAACTGCCCACGAGTTTCGGGCGTCTTGAGTTCGGCGCACGCGTCGAGCGCGAACGCAGCACGCCGGAGGCTGTGATCGGATCGCGTGTCACCGGCGTCACCCAGGCCGACGGCAGTTTTCTCGCCTTCCCCGAACAGCTCGACCGCCGCAGCATCACGCCGTTGAGCCTGTCGGCCGGTAGCATCATCGACCTCGATGCGGCCCATCACCTGCGTATTGCGCTGACCCGCGCTGAGCGTGCGCCCTCGCCTGAACAGCGCTATGCATTTGGCCGACACGCGGCTGCGGGCACATTCGAAATCGGTAACCCGGCGCTGAAGCGCGAGACCTACACCAACCTGGAGCTCGGCGTCGACCGTCACCTTGGTCGTCTCCGCTATGACTTTACGTTGTTCTACAATCGCGCCGACGACTACATTTTTCTGGCCTCCGAGGACGACGGTAGCGGAGAGCCCATAGGCGTCAACGACATCGGCAATCGCGCCAACGAAGGCGCGGCGGCCGGCTGCGCGCCGGGTGATGGCGGGCTGTGCCGG
>JBGTIC010000360.1:0-27303 GCA_041745895.1 Gammaproteobacteria bacterium | reverse complement strand
CTCGCTGGCCATCGCGGCATTGGCGTCGATCGCCTCGCCGACGCTTTCGGCCCGGTGTGCCGGATTCACGGACGGCTGGGCGACACCCTCGCGCGCCTTGCCGTCGATCAACGGCTGTGCCCGCGCAAGCGTGCGAGCCTGCATGTCAGTCGAAAGGCCAGCGAGCACTGCCGGGTCGGCGAGATTCATGCCGCTGGAGTTACGCCGTGATGGTGCGAACATCTCCGCCGGCAGGCCGATCCGCGGATGTGGAATAGCCTTGAGCGCGCGTAGTTGTGCCACCGGATCGGCAACGATATCTTCGATGGGCGCCTGCTCATCGACGATTCGGTTCACGAACGAGGTGTTCGCCCCGTTCTCCAGGAGCCGGCGCACCAGATACGGCAACAGGTCCTTGTGACGGCCCACGGGTGCGTACACGCGGCAGGCCGGGGCCTTCGGCAGACGCGCAAGCTCACCGTAAAGCTCCTCGCCCATGCCGTGAAGGCGCTGGAATTCGAAAGCGCGCTCGCCAGCCAGCTCGAGGATACTGGCGACGGTGTGGGCATTGTGAGTCGCGAACTGCGGGTACACACTCGCGGGTGCCTGGAGCAGATCCCGCGCACAGACGAGATACGACAGGTCCGTGCAGACCTTGCGGGTAAACACCGGGTAGCCCGGCAGGCCCTGTTCCTGTGCGCGCTTGATCTCGGTGTCCCAGTACGCGCCCTTGACCAGGCGTACAAAGATCGTCTCGCCGACATCCGCCGAAAGCTCGCTGATCCAGGCGACGACATCGCGCGCCCGCTTCTGGTAGGCCTGCACGGCAAGGCCGAGACCGCCCCAGCCGGTCAGTGAGGCGTCACGATAGACCCGTTCGAAAATCCGCAGCGACAGCTCCAGCCGATCGGCTTCCTCGGCATCCACCGTGAGCGCGATGCCAGCAGCGCACGCGCGCTGTGCGAGCGAGAGCAGACGTTCGCCGAGTGCCTCCAGCGCCGCTTCGGCATGCAGGAATTCGTAGCGCGGATAAAGCGCCGAGAGCTTCACGGACACGCTGGGACGTGCGGCCATGTCGACGGCCTTGTCGGCCGCCCCACCGGTCGCATCGATGGCCTGTGCATAGGCCTCGAAATAACGATCTGCATCCTCGTCCGTGAGCGCGGCCTCGCCCAGCATGTCGAAGGAATAACGCCACTGGCGGTTGTCCTTGCTCTGCCCGCGCTTCAGTGCTTCACGAATGTCGCGGCCCATGACGAACTGGTGACCCATGATGCGCATGGCCTGACGCATCGCCGTGCGCAGCACCGGCTCGCCTGCGCGTGTGGCAAGGTTCTTCATCATGCGCGTGGGGTTCTTCATGGTCTCAGAGGACGGGCGCATCAGCCGACCAGTCAACATCAGTCCCCAGGTGGAGGCATTGACGAACAGCGACTCGCTGGTGCCCAGGTGTTCCTCCCAGTGTCCGGAGGCGAGCCTGTCGGCAATCAGCCGGTCGGCCGTATCAGCATCGGGAATACGCAGCAGCGCCTCAGCCAGGCACATCAGCACGATGCCTTCCTCGGAGGACAGGTCGTACTCGTGCAGGAAAGCATCGAGGCCGCCCTTGTCTTCGCGGTTGTCACGTACCGCCTCCACCAGATGCATGGCCTGCGACTGGATGGCCTGGCGCTGCGCGGTGCTCAGCGAGTAGTCATCGAGCAGCCCGGTGACGTGGCGGGCTTCATCGGCCAGCCAGCTGCGGTTGATGCGGCTGGCCGAGGGCCATTCAGAGGCCAGCGCAAGCGCTCCGGCAGATCTGGAAACGCGCGGGGATCGGGGAGATGCCGCCATGTGGACGTGCTCCGGCTGGGACTATCGGCTGCGAACGGGGATTATCGCACGGGCGAGCGCGCTGGCCGAGTTACCCGTCCAGCATTGACGCACCGCACGCAACCAGCTCGATCGCCTTGGGTGAGTAAGGTCAGCACGTACTCGCGGCTTCCCCCGATCACTTTCGACGAGCCGGCCGATGCGAGAAAACTGAAGGGATGGTCAAGCATATTCCGACATCTTGGGGTAGTCTTCGCCGTGTTTGCGCGTAGCGCACGGTGCTCGCGTACGAGGCCGGTGCCCTGCATGCAGGAGCTTCGTATGCGCCATAAGGGCAGGATTACCGGGTGGCAGGACGACTGGGGCTTCGGCTTTATCACGCCGCTGTCTGGTCGCGGGCGGGTTATCGTGCATATCAAGTCCCTCAGGAGCGTTCAGCGGCGGCCGGTGCGCGGCGAACTGTGACGCTCGAACTCATCCTCCTGCTGGACACCTACGCGGTATGCCGGCTGCCGCCAGAGGCGCCCGCGCCTGCGTGGCTGCCCAAACAGTCCCTGGCGTCGATCACCTGGACCCGGCACGAGACCTCCATCGTCTGCCTGGCTGCCGCCGTGCCGGCCAACGTTCGCTGCGAGCCAGGATGGCGCGCGCTCGAAGTTGCCGGGCCACTGGACTTCGCGCTGACGGGTGTGCTGTCCTCACTCCTGGCGCCGCTTGCGCAGGCAAGGGTGCCGGTATTCACACTGTCGACCTACGACACCGACTACCTGCTCGTTCGTGAGGCACACCTTACGGACACCATCGCCGTGCTCTCTGGCCTCGGGCATGCGCTGCGCCGATCTGGCCAGCCACACGCATAACCGGCCCAGGCAGGGACGGCGCCATTTCGAAGCTGGCTCGATCGGCTGACCCGCCAGGTCGGGGGCTTCTCGATAGCGCAGCGGGAATGATTTACCGATACGTGTGTAATTCGTCCCCCGAAGCACGCTCACATCGGCCGCCGGACACGTTTCTCAACGCTGAAACGCGCATGGCCCGCTTCTTGCAAAGACTCCTGCAAGCCTACTTGCAAAGAGACGCGCTCATGAAAATCACCCATGCGATGCTCAACAGGTCTGAGGTGCACCAGAACCAGCTGCTGTCGATGCTGATGGCAAAGATGAGCGATCGGATCGCTGGCCATCTGACAATCGTCGGCTTGCCGGCCGGCGCGCTCCTGAACGCTACGGAGCCTGCGGAAGCCTACGCCTATTTCCCGAACGCGGCCCTGATCTCCGTGTTGTCAGTGATCGAAAACGGGAAGTCCGCGGAGATCCGTGTGGTCGGCAGCGAGGGCATGGTCGGCCTGGAGGGGCTGACAGGTGGAAGAAATCCCTACATCCAGGCGAGAGTGCAGTGCGCCGGTACGGCCTATCGCCTGCCCGCCCGCGTGTTGAGAGATGAATTCAACTGTGACGATGATATCCGTTCGCTGATCCTGCGCTACATGCATTCGATGATCTCGCAGATCGGACAGGCGGTCATCTGCAATCGGCTTCACTCGATCGAACAACGGCTGTGCCTGAAGCTGCTGATGTCGAGTGACCGTCTTGGCCGGGACGAACTGACCATGACGCAGAACACGATTGCTGATCTTCTGGGTGTGCGTCGTGAAGGCGTCACCGCAGCCGCGGGAGAACTCCGAAAGCTCGGTGCGATCGAGTATCACCGCGGGCGCATCAGGATTCTCGACCGGGCCACGCTCGAGAAGCGCAGTTGTGAATGTTATTCGGTCATCCAGAAACAATGCCATCATCTTCACGCCAGCGCGCCCAAAGCAAACTCATTCAGGCCGCGCAGCGCTTTACCATGGCCAACGAAGATGCCGGTGCCACTCGCGGTGAGCCCAGCTCACCCTTGACGTTGCAGCGGGACACGATACCGCCCTCTTCGAAACGCGGCGCAGCGGCGAAGCCGGTTGAGAGTGCGGACATAGCGTTCATGACAGTGTCTCCTCTGACAGGTGCGGAAGTGCCGAGCGCAGCAAATTAGCCCGCTGATGCTCGACAGAGCAACGGAGCTCGATCCCGCCGGTTGAGCGAGACTATTCCCGACCGACCAAATAAGCGAATTCATCGTCAACCAACGCGCTGCGGGCGCGTTGTCTCCCTGTGTAACCACTCTGCGCCGACGGCGCCATATCAGGAGACGACAATGAAAGCGAAGCAGTTCTTCCGGCGCCCTGCGCTGGCCCTTGCCCTCGCCACGCTGACACTCGGTGCTGGTGGGGTGCTTGCATCGAGCCCTTCCGAGGCTCGTGACGGCGCCTCTCCACCGAAGCGGGCGGCTGCCGCGGAGCGTCTGCGTAGCGGTGACTTCAACCGCCAGACCACACACCAGCGCACCGAAACCGGGCGCACTCGCAGCGATACCTGGACCGGCGCCGAGGGTCGCCAGGCGAAACGCCAGCGCGAGATACGGCGCACGGAATCCGGCCATACCCGGGACACCACGGTCACAGGTCCCGAAGGCCGCACAGCGACGCGTAATGCGCGCGTGCATCGCAACGCC
The DNA here is from genome assembly GCA_041745895.1 of Gammaproteobacteria bacterium. Taxonomy (GTDB): domain Bacteria; phylum Pseudomonadota; class Gammaproteobacteria; order Steroidobacterales; family PWYM01; genus PWYM01. The sequence continues at coordinate 22,962 of JBGTIC010000360.1, read as the reverse complement.
GAAGCCGGCGTCCGGACCCGGGAGTCGGTGGCTACCGGACCAGAGGGACGCACGCGTCGCGTGACCGATGTCACCGAGCGCGTCGAAGGCGGCTACCTCCGCAATACCACCGTAGAGCGCGCCGACGGCTCAACGGGCACACGTGACGTCGTGGCGACCTACGACCGTGAGACTGGGACGTGGGTCCGCGACGTCACGGTCGATCGCGGCAACGATGGCGGTTGAGCTCAGCGCGTGAGTCAATGCGTGCGGTGCGGCGCCATGGTGCGCCGCACCGCACTGGTTTTGAGGCAAGAGCCAATCGGATCCAGCAAACATGACTACGGTGAATCACGCCCGGGTGAGCCGAGGCGGTGTAGGCGTCGCGCTAGCGGCGCACTTTCTTTTCCTGGGCGGGCAACCGGCATCGGCGGATGGATTGTTCCTTCGCGGTGCAGCCGAGATCGATGGTGACGGCAGCTACTGGGTGTCGGGCGGACTTCGGGGTGATGCAACTACACAGACCCGCTGGAGTGCCTCTGTTTCGCGCTCCCAGGTGCAGAACGATTCAAGCGCGGACGCCGGCACGACAGCCGCTGACGCCAGCTTGACGCATGCCTGGGGTCCCTTGGCATTCCAGCTCGGAGGACGGTGGTGGAAGTATTCGGACGTCGTCACGGCAAGGGTGCTTCGCTCGGAGGTCACCTACGGAAGCGGCCGCGGCTACTTCGGTGCCGCCGGGGAGTTTCGCCGCAGCGAGTTCGAACCCTTTGCCATTGCGACGTCGGTTGAACTTGCAAACGGGACGGTCGTGCCCGTGTCGGCCAACGCGCAGTGCGACCTCGACGACCGCGGTGTCGGACTCCATGCCGGCTGGCTCGGCCAAGGCTGGCACGTGCACGGGGAGTTCATGAGTCATGACTACGATGCTGCCAAGTGTGGATTCGATTCGCCCCAACTGGAGTTGCTGAGGAACGCCAGGCGAGAAATTTTCGTGCAATTCGCCGGGCGCGCGACGAACGATCTCTCGCGCAGCGCTGCCCAGCGGGTAGCAGTCGAGAACAGCCTCCTCGATCACCGATGGGGGATCGCAGCGGGCATCGACGGTGCGCGTATTGGTTATCGTCTGCGCTTCGATCGCTCCGAGGAGGCGTTTGCGGGACTCACCTCTCACACCCTCACATTCGGCGTGAGTATTCCGCGTGCGTCCGGCAGCGCGGTCGACCTCTACGTCGGAGTTGCGGACAGCGATGCCGTGGGGTCGGTGGCGCTGGTCGGAGTCAGCATCGATCTTGCGCTCTGAATCGCTCGAACTGACCGACCCTCGCTGGAAATCGGATTCCTCGCAGGCTTTGCCGATCAGGCACACTTCACCGGCCCGTTTTCTGCACATACCGGGATCAGTCCCAAGCGCTATCGGACGGAGTTCGGCGCTTGACCTGATCCGACTCCGCTGACTCAGCGTTCCCTGAGGCGTCCGGCCTCGGCCAGCAGATCTTCATGGAACGCGCTGCGTTGCTCGGGATCAAGCACCTCGATGCCGAAGATATCCATCAGCACAAGGCCTTCCGCGGCCAGCATCAGGCGCATTGCTCGCAAGGGTTCGGGATGGGCTGCAACGACCTCCCGATAGCTGCGCTGCACTTCCCGACGCAGATCTCTCAGCAGCGTTGGATCGTTGGCTACAGCGGCGACGACAGACAGGCTGCCCTCGTTGTCCAGGCCGAGGTTCTCGCAGGCGATCAACGCCTTGATGTAAGCCTGTACCGCGGCGTTTGGGCCTCCGCCGAGCGCTTGTAGCTCGCGGGTGAAGGTCGCCTCCAGTTGCCGCATGTGACGATCAAGCAAGCCCTGCAGCAGCGCCTCTTTGGTCTTGAAGTGGTAGAGCAGACCGCCCTTGCTCACTCCGGCCCCCTCAGCCACGGCCTCGAGCGTGAGGTTACCGGCGCCGGACTGGGCGACGACATGCAGCGCTGCGTCAAGCAGACGTTCGCGGGCGGTGCGTTCTGGCGGGGGCGACTCCATACGCGGGCATTTATCCATGGTTATAGAAGGAAGGCCTCACCTTTTGTGGGCCGATGCCATTGACATCTGATTCTCGTCCAATAATATACCGTCCGGACGGTACAGTACCGTCCGGACGGTTTAGTCAGTCTAGTTCGCAAGTCTCGCTTTGCAACGAATTTCTTCTATCACGGCCCATCATTATGCCTATGCCCCGCCGGTACCAGTCGTTGACCCCGATCCTCCTGGGTCCCCTGCTGATGAGCCTCAGCGCCTGCGACGGCGCCGATGCAGTGGTTTCCTCCGAGGCTGAAGTACGCCCCGTCGAGATCGTCGCCGTCGCCGACGGCCTGAATGCGCGCGCACTTCCTGGCGGGGTGCTGGCAAGTACGACGACCGAGCTGGCCTTCCAGGTTCCGGGCCAGATGCAGGCCTCGAAGCTGCGCGCCGGCCAGTTGGTCGCAGCCGGCGAGGTGCTCGCCAGTCTCGATCCAACAGACTACCAGCTGTCCGTGCGCGAGGCGCGCGCGCTTGTGCAGCGCCTGGTGACGGAACGTGATCGCAAGCAGATCCTCCGTGACGACAACATCCTTGCAGGGGCTGCCTGGGAGCAACTCGCGGCCGACATCGAACTTGCCCAGGTAGCGCTCGATGTCGCCGAACGTCGCCTGGAACAAACGCGCCTGCGCGCACCGTTTGCCGGACGCATCAGCCAGCGGCTGGTGGATTCCTACGCCTCGGTCGCGGGTGGCCAGCCGGTACTGCTTCTGCAGGATACCGCGACTCTGGATGTAGTCATCCATCTGCCGAGCAGCATGGCCGGAAACCTGAACCTCGGTCAGTATGTCGGCGTCACCGCCACCGGACCTGGCAGGGGGACTGGCGCGGTCGCGCTGGTCTATCGCGAGCACGCCACGGCTGCCGATCCGTCCACTGGGACGTTTCGGGTTGTGTTCCGTGGTGATGCAGCCGATGCGCCTGACTGGTTGCCCGGCATGCCCGTCGAGGTCACGCTGCCACCGGTCGCCGGCGGCCCCCGCGCCTCGAGCGTACCCGTCACGGCGCTGCAGGCAGATGCAGGTGGCGGGCATTTTCTGTGGCGCGTCATGGATGACGAGGGGCGTATCGAGAAGCTGCCCGTGCGTGTCGCACAGCTGCAGGGCGACACGGTGACACTCGAACATGCTCTTCCTGAAGGTACGCGGGTGGTGGCCGCCGGCGCCCGGCTGCTGCGCGCCGATCAGCGCGTCCGTCCGCTCGTTCACTAAAGCGATCGTGTCGTGGATATTGCCCGCCTTTCCATCGCCCGACCGCTCAACACCTGGTTGCTGATCGCCACCTGCCTGATCGGCGGGGTGGTTGCCTATTTCGAGATCAACCGGCTTGAGGATCCCTCCTTCACGATCCCCCTCGCAGTTGTCGTGACGGAATTTCCCGGCGCTACCGCCGAGGAGGTCGAGTTGCTGGTGACCGAGTTGCTCGAGAGCGAGATCCAGCAGCTCAAGCAGGTTTATCGCCTGACCTCCAGGTCGCGGCCTGGCAGCTCCGAGATCACCATCGAAATCGCCGATACCTACACGGGCCGCGAACTGCCACAGATCTGGGATGAGCTGCGACGCAAGGTGAGTCAGGCGGCAACACAGCTGCCGTCAGGTGCGGGTGCGCCCGCCATCAATGATGATTTCGGCGGTGTCGCGGGCGTGTATCTCGCGTTGACCGGCCCGGAATACGGACTGAAGGACCTGCATGAGCACGCCAAGTTGCTACGTCGAGAACTGCAGCGGGTGCCTGGCGTGGCGCGGATCGACCTGGCCGGCTTTCCCGGAGAACGCATCATCGTCGAGGTGGCCCAGACGCAGCTCGCCGCCATGGGCTTGCCGCCGGGTGTCATCTTCGAGGCCTTCGAGCAGGCCAATGCGATCCGTCCCACCGGCCTGCTGCGCGGCGGCGATCTCAGCATCCGGGTAGCGCCCGGCGGCGCGTTCGAGACGCTACAGGATGTCGCCGAGCTTGCGATCGGCCATGACTCAATCACCTTCCGTCTTGGCGATATCGCCACGGTTCGGCGCGAGTATGCGGAGCGTCCGGATCACATCATCCGCTTCAACGGCGCCCCCGCGATCACCCTGGCGATAGCTGCACGCGCCGACGTCAATGTCGTGCGAGTTGGCCACGCCGTCAATACACGGCTGGCGGAATTGCAGCCGCTGCAGCCGCTGGGCATGCAGCTGGACTTCATCTACGACCAGCCGGCTGTTGTAGACGAGGCGATCTCCTCGTTCATGGTGAGCCTTGCGCTCTCGGTGGCGATCGTCGTACTCGCCCTATGCGTCAGCATGGGCTGGCGTGCGGGATTCATCGTGGGCACGGTGCTGCTGCTCACGGTCATGGGTACGTTGTTCGTGATGTACCTGCTCGGTGCGGAAATGGAGCGCATCTCGCTGGGTGCGCTGATCATTGCGATGGGCATGCTCGTGGACAACGCAATCGTTGTCTGCGAGGGCATGCTGGTGAGGCTGCAGCGCGGCATGGGAAGGATCGAGGCGGCCTCGGCAGCCGTTGCCCAGACCCGCTGGCCGTTGCTCGGTGCGACCATCGTAGGTGTGCTGGCATTTGCCGGCATCGGTCTATCACCTGACTCTACCGGTGAGTTCCTCGCCAGCCTGTTCGTGGTGATTGCCGTCTCGCTGCTGCTGTCGTGGGTGCTCGCGGTTACCGTCACGCCGCTGCTGGGTTACTACCTGCTGCCAGCGGCCGGCCGTCCCGATGCGCCGCAATACGATCATCGCCTGTTTCGCGGCTATCGTCGGCTGCTGGACCGCGCGCTGCGTTATCGGTGGATCACGCTGCTGGCTCTGGTGGCGATGCTGGTCAGTGCCGTGCTGGGCTTTCGATTCGTCGCACAGGGGTTCTTTCCGGAGTCCAACGCACCCTTGCTGTATGTCGACTTCTGGCTGGACCAGGGCGTCGATATACGCGCCACTGATCGTGATGCCCGTCGCATCGAGGCGTACCTCGCACAACAGCCCGGCGTGGAATCCGTCACCACATTGGTGGGTGCAGGTGCCGCGCGCTTCATGTTGACCTACGAGCCACAGATGCCGGACTCGAGCTATGTGCAGTTCATCGTGCGCACGGTAGGGATAGAAGGTATCGACGCGCTGGCCGGAGACGTTGAGCAGTGGCTGGCGCAGAGGTTTCCCGACGGCGAGCGGCGTGTGCAACGGGCGATGTTCGGTCCAGGTGGAGGTGCAAAAATCGAGGCGCGCTTCAGTGGTCCCGACCCGCACGAACTTCGCTGGCTGGCGGCGCAGGCCGAGACCCTGATGCATGCCGATGGTCATCTGACCAGCATTCGTAATGACTGGCGACGTCCGCAGTTGACCATCGTGCCGCGCCTCGACCTGGTGCGTGCACGCGAGACCGGGCTTGCGCGCGCGGACCTCCTCGATGCCCTGATGCTTGCCAGCGATGGCCTCGAGGTAGGAGCCTTTCGGGAAGGCGATACGCAGCTGCCGATCCTCGTGCGTGCTCCGCTCAGTGAGCGTGGCGATGCTGCGCTGATTCAGGATCGCCTGCTGTGGAGTCCGACCCAGGCCAGCTTCGTGCCACTGAGCGAGGTCACCAAGGACATCGGGTTGGAGAACCGCGAGCAGATGATCGGTCGTCTGGATCGCGCCCGAACGCTGGGTGTACTTGCCGATCCACTGCTGGGGGCTAATACGGTGTTGGCGCTTGCGCGCATCAGACCCGCGATCGAGGCGATCGAGTTGCCGCCTGGTTACCGCCTGAACTGGGGCGGCGAGTACGAGCAAACGGTGCGGGCCAACGAGTCGCTTGCTAGGCAGATGCCGGTCAGCCTGATCGGCATGTTGGTGGTCGTCCTGCTGCTGTTCGGCGCGCTGCGTGAATCGGTCGTGATCTGGCTCGTGGTGCCGATGTCCATCATCGGTGTCACTGCCGGTCTTCTGCTTACCGGCATGGCCTTCACGTTCCCTGCGTTGCTCGGCTTTATCGGCCTGTCGGGCATGCTCGTCAAGAACGCCATCGTGCTCATCGACGAGATTCACCTGCAGATCGGTAACGGTGCAGAGCGCTATAGCGCTCTGCTCGATGCCTCCGTGGCCCGATTTCGCCCGATCCTGCTGGCGTCCTCGACGACGATGCTCGGCATGATTCCGCTGCTCTCGGATCGGTTTTTTGCCAGCATGTCCGTTACGATCATAAGCGGACTGGGGTTTGGCGCCTTGCTGACCGTCATCGCAGTACCGTTGTTCTACATGCTGGTGTATCGCATCAGGCCGGCGGAGGCAGGATGATGAGATACCTCGGCATGCCAGCGCTCGTGTCTGCCCTCTGCGTCCTGCTGGGCGCCTGTGTGGCGCCGCAACAGCTGAACAGTACGCTGGAGCTCCCGGATCAGTGGCGCGGCGACTGGCAAGACCGGTTAGCGATGCCGCCAGGTCAGGATTGGTGGCGCGCCGGTGATGAGCCCCTGATGGCGATGCTGATCGATGCCGTGTTGGCGAGTAATCGAGGCTTCGCATCGGCCACCGAGAGACTGGAGGAAGGGCGTGCCCTGCTGCGTGAGGCGCGCAGTCGTGCGCTGCCACAACTCGAACTCGGTGCACAGGCCGCGCGGAGTCGTTCCGGTATCGATGGGCCGGGCGCCGAGCTGATCGCGCCCGACCAGAACAGTTGGGAAGTCTCGGTACAGGATGAATGGGCGGTAGACATCTCGGGTGCGACGCGCGCACGCCTTGGCGCTGCACGCCAGCGACTGGTGGCCGAAGAGGCGGCGCTGGCGGGCCTGCGCCTGGATCTGGCTGCGACCACGGCAGACACGTATATCGAGCTGCGCAGCCTGCAGGCCGAATCAGCCGCGTTGCTGGCCGGCCTGGATCTCGCCCGGAAGCAGGAGTGGACTGCGCAGCGCCTGTATCTGGCCGGAGAGACCACGCGCCTGCAGGAGGACATGGCGCGAGCCGAACGTCTGCTGCTCGAGGCCGACCTGGCCGTGCTCGAGGCCGCACTCGGAACACTGCTGCTCGGTATCGAGACCCTGCTGGGGGGCGAGCGCGCCGAGCTGCTGCCGATGCTGACAGAGCCTGCCCCGATACCGCGCCTGGTGACTGCGCCGCCGCTGGGGGAACCTGCCGACCTGCTGTTGCGCCGCCCGGATCTGCTACAGGCGCTGGCCGAGCTGGAATCGGGGCGCAGGGAGAGCCAAGCCGCCCGTCGTGATCTTTATCCACAGATGGTGATGTCGGGCTTGCTTGGCGCGCAGGGACTGACCATTAACGGAGACTCACTGGGTCGCGGGTCTCTGCAGCGAACCTCGGTCGGTTTGTCGGTGCCGCTATTTGATTTCGGCGCGCGCCGAGCATTGATCGAAGCAGCCGATGCAAGAACGCGGCAGCGCCTGCTCAACTTCGAACATGCGACGCTCGCAGCACTGGAGGATGTTGAATCCGCGCTGCTGCAACGCGATCGATTGGCCGCACAAGAGGCGATGGTGCATGCGGCGCTGCAGTCGAGGCGCGAAGCGCTGGCGCGTGCCATGGCGCTGCAGGCGGCTGGCGAAGCCGACCTCGCTTTCGTGTTGACCCAGCGCAGCCATCTGACACAGGCGCAGCTGGCACATGCTCACTCTTCCGCGGCGTTGGCACGCGCCGGGGTGCGACTCTACTCCGCACTTGGAGGCAGGTGGGGTGATGCGACGGAGTGAGGCGCAAAACAAACGGCAGGTCGATGTTGTAGTCGTCGGTGCCGGGCTTGCCGGTCTGTCCGCGGCCCGGCAACTGACACAAGCCGGTGCGAAAGTCGTGGTTCTCGAAGCGCGCGGACGACCTGGCGGCCGCGTTTACTCGCAGCGGCTCGCCAATGGACAAGTGATCGATCTCGGGGCCCAGTTCATTGGCGACGTGCAGCCGTTGGTCTCAGCACTGGTCGACGAAGCGGGCCTCGCTCGCGTCGCAGGCCGCAAGCCCGGCGACGTACTGTATCTGTCCTCACCACGAGCTGAGCCCGTACGCAGACATCCGGATGCAATGCCGCTCACATGGCTGGGACGGCTGGATGCACTGCAGGCATTCTGGCGTCTTGAACGCGCGGCCGCTGCCTGTGACCGGGCCAGCAGCCCGAAGTTCGACGCTGTCACCGCCGCGTCGTTCCTGCGCAAGCGATTTTTGAGGGAAGAGACCTATCGCGCAATCGCCGGCTATGTCGAAGGCGAACTGTGCGTTCCGCTCAACGATATTTCTGCTCAGGAGCTGTTGACTCAGATCTCCTCTATCGGAGGTCTCGCAGGCGAGGGGTCCTCCACCCAGTGGTATCTGGCGAACGGTGCGGCCGGGTTGACGAACTTCCTCGCCGAAGCGCTGGGTAGCGCCATCATTCTGAACGCACCGGTCACCTCGATCGCCTTGGATAAATGGGGTGTTCTAACGGCCTCTGCGGCCGGCACCTATCGTTCGGAACATACCATCATCGCGGTACCGCCGCAGCTGTATCCGTCACTGGGGCTCATGCCCCTGCTGCCTGAACCCTGGCGCAAAGTCATTTCGGAGTTCCGTGTAGGGGATGTCGTCAAGACCATGCTTGTGTTCTCGACACCCTGGTGGCGCGAAGCTGGACTGTCTGGGACGGTGATCAGCCCCGGCAGCCCACTCGGCGCCATCGTTGATGCGTCGCCCGGCGACGATAGTGCTGGCGTCCTGGTTACGCTTGCAACCGCGACGAGCAATCAAATCTTGGGACGGAACATGCCTGAACAGGAGCGGATCTTGCAGTCTCTGCGCTACGTCGAGTATGCGCATGGCCGTCGGGCGCCGCCGCTTGCAGCAGCACGATCATTGGACTGGATGGCAGAGCCGTTCAGTATTGGCGGCTATGCCAGCCGTCGCGGAATAGGCGGCTGGAAGTTGGCGCCGGATCTCTTCGCGCCACTGGACCGACTCTATTTCGCCGGCACCGAGACTGCTGTGCAATGGCGTTCATTCATGGATGGAGCCATTCACTCAGGAATTCACGCTGCCAAGCTGGTGATCGCCGAACAATCCATCTAGTTGCTGCGCAGCAGAATGCGGCACTGCTATGCGAAATTCGGCATATATCACAGCCTGATTCGGGGTAATCAAAAACGCTAGCAGGGTTACCACTTCGGCGCTATGCGACGGAGCATTTAGCTGCCACGAAACAGCGTCAAAATGGCCTCGTTCAGGTCGCGGCGGAAATCCGATCTCACTGCTTGGAACTTCGTTCTAGGCAGTACTTCCTCTACCGCAGGCGCCGGATGCGCTGGCGGCCAGAGTCCGGAAACCAAAAGTGCTGCCATGTTGTTGATCCAAAAACATCGTTCGAACGTGATGTATAACTCGCTGTGTGGACGGTGCCCGCCAGGATCGACGCTTGCACAGCTCCAACCATTGCGGGCTCTTAGCCTTGAGCGCCACTTGCACTAGCGCTTGCAAGCTAAGTCGGACTACAGTCCATGCGGTATTCAGGCGAAACGCCACTATGCTGTTTCCCCGGAGAAAACTTCCATGAGTCGTATCGTAATGCGCGCACTGCTGCTGATCGTGTTGCTTTCGGTTGGTGCTTTGCCGGGCTGGTCCAGCCCCGTCAGCGCACAGGGTTTCGCGAGGGAGTGCCCGCCGATAGCGGTCGGCACCCAGGAGCGTGCCGTACGCCTGGAGACCGGTACGCTGACCGTCGTGCGCGGTGCCGTATTCGCCTTGCGGATCGCCATGAACGGGACGGACTTCCAGCCGGACGATCTGCACTTCGTACGCGTAGGGTCGAGCCTCTTCGGAGGCGCACTGTTCGACCCCTCCATGGGGATCTCCCGATCGCAGAGCGATCCCGCGCTGCGCTTCGTCGTCGACGAGCTGCTATTCGCCGAACTGCTCGTGGCGGGTGCGATTGATCTGGTCGCCGGTGATGGTGCGCACCTCTCGGTACCGCTTGCGCCGTCGGCGCTGCTCGAGGCCCGCACATGCATCGACCGCTACACTGTGCCGCTGCTGGAGGCTTCGGACGCGCGGGGGAGGGATCCCCGGTCGGTACTGCGTCTGCTGCCGGACCAACACTCGAGTGTCAGGTCGATGGCAACCAGGCCGGTTTATCCGGAGCACGCCATCCGCGACGGTCGCGAGGGTACGACAGTTACCCGGCTCACGATCGGCACGAGCGGGCGGGCGACTGCCTGCGAGATCGCGCGCTCGTCGAGCTGGAGCGATCTGGACGCGGCGGCGTGCGCGGGCATCAGCAGCTGGATCTTCTACCCTGCGACGGACGCCGAGGGCGTGCCTGTCGAGGCGAAGGTCAACCAGTCGATCGAGTGGCAGTTGGATCAGTTTCGCGAGTGACCAGGAGTGCAAGGAATGAGCGCTGCACCGCTTGCCGCGACGGGCGCGTTAGCGCAATACTTGCGCGCGTTTCTGCGACGTAGCTAACCACCGAAAGGCCCTCATGCAAGGCGACCCGCCCCGACCTGCCGACACTAGTCCGAGGCGCGTGGCTTTTTTTCGCTGCGGTCGTCCTGCAGCTGCTGTGGCTGCCGTACCTCGCAATCATGATTTTCTTCGGTGCCCTGGGCTTCAGCTATTATTTCCCCACCGACAAACTGTTTTTCTTGACGTTCGCCGCCTACCTGCTCGCATTTCCGCTTGCCGCCATCGTCGGCGTCCGACTGCTGCGCCGACAGGAGCCCCTGGCCGCCACCGCCATCGTGCTGAGCCCCATCCTGCTTCTCATGCCCACCTCGGTCCTCACGACGCTGAACAAGTTTCCTCGACTCCTCGGAGGCGGTATCGTGCCGTGATTTCAAGATCCCGGCTGCCCATGGCGACGGTCGGCGACCAGCTCGCCTCGCAAGCTGATGAGTGTCATCCCTGCTTGAGTTCGCGCATCTTTCGTCGGGTGCGAGGGTCGGGTCGACCATCTGTCTCTGGCAGAAGTTTACGCTCCAGCCGCAGTTGGGCCTGGCGTGCTTCGCGTCGGGCCTGGCTGTCGGGATCCTCCTCGTAGCACATCGCCGCTTCCTTGGCCGGACCACGCCGCGAGGGTATATCCAGCACCTCGACGCGAAAGACCTGTTGCTCGCGCACGATCTCCAGCCAGTCACCCGGCTTGATCTCGCGTGCGGCCTTGGCGCGCTCGCCGTTGACCTGGACATGACCGCCCTTGACCGCAGCGGTAGCCAAGCCACGGGTCTTGAAAAACCGTGTGCACCACAGCCAGCGGTCAAGCCTCTTTGAGAGCACTACCGGCAACCCCACGCGCCGTCGGCACCGCGTGCACATAGCTCCGGTGCACCGTCACTGTCCCACAACTGTGGGAGACCGACCCGGGTCATTGCCACCATGAACTCAGGGTGGCGACGAACCTCTGCGAGCTCGGGCCACCACAGATCCTGCATCCAGCCCGCCGGCGCGCGCTTGGCGTTCTCGCTGATCGCCTGGATGCTACGCTCCACGTCCCCGAGCAGTGCGTACTGAGGAAAGTTTCCGGCCATGCGCACACGGGTCGCCGAATCGAGCGCGTCCAGCACTGCAAGGGCCGCCGCGCGTTGCGATGGATCGATGACACCCGCCGCGATCGCCCTGCTTGCGTCGACGTCCGCAAGATAGAGTGAAAAAAAGCTGACCAGATGATCAGCAAATCGCTCATGATCGCCGCTGCGCAAGGCGAGTACCGCTAGCGTCCAGTGCGCCTCAACCCCGCTGATCTCGCGAGCGATATCGAGGAAACTTCGCGCTGCCGCATCATCCCCAGCCATGGCGTGCGCCTGCGCGAGGATGGCATAGTTATTGGCATCCAGTGGATCGGCGACGGCAGCCTGTCGCCCCAGCGCCTGCGCACGTGCAAGGTAGCCAGCATAAAGGTGGAGCTGGCCATTGATTCGTTGACCACCGGGCCGCGCACCTGGGCCGTGCGACAGCACATCTGCGTGCACGAAGGCCTGGGACAACTGTCGTTGCTCGAAGGCATGATTCAACAGCAATGTATGTCCTCGCCAGTCATGCACGTTGGCGCCCAGCAATTGTTCGCCAAGCACCTGCGTGCGCTGGACGCGAAGCGCATTTGCCGACACCAGCGCATCGGCTGTCAGCGGCGGCTGGTCGGGTGCGGGCATACTGGCCAGCATGCTCTGCAGGGCCAGCTGCAGATACAGCGCCGGGGCGTGGTCGGGCGCCTCGGCAAGGACTGCTTCGATCAGCGCCAGGGCCTCGAATCGCGACGCAGTAGCACCCTCGCGGGAAAGCCGTGTGGCGCGCAGATATTTGCCATAGAGCACCGGGTCCAGCGGCAGATCCTTCGTCTCTGCGGCCACGCCGGCACTGCGCAACACACGCGTGCTGGCCCGCTCGACGAAGGACTGCAAACGCTCCTGCGCGATGTCTTCCTCCAGTGACCATGCCCGCGACTCGCTGCGCAGATCGAGCATTTCAATGCGCGCACGGGGAACACCCTCGGCATTGCGCGAAAGTGTCCCGGAGAGCGAGAAGTCGACGCCAAGCAGGTGGGCGAGGTAGGCACCGCGCACGTCGGCCTGCGCGGCTGCCCTGGTCGAATTGCACGACACAAGACGCAACTCACCGGCTTCCAGCAGACGCTCCATGATCGCATCGCACAGCACATGACCGAGTCCTGAGAGTTCCGCGTCATCGTCATGCGCGATCGGTGCGAAAACCGCCACCCCCGGCTGGTCATAGCTGCCAGGACGATCCAGCGCCCGGTCCAGGGTCGCCGCCAGCGCAGTCGCGGAACCTGGCGGGGCGGGAGACTCGGACACCGGCCTGAGCACGAACACGCTCACGGCAATGAGCGTCCCGATGCCCAGAAGCCAATAGGCCGCTTGGCGGCCGGTGCTGGTAGCGGAGAACATCATCCCTCCCGATGACGAAGCATTGCGCGTGATGGCGCGATCAGACCTGCGTTCAGCACTCCGGCACGTTCACCGCAAGTCCACCTTCCGAGGTTTCCTTGTAGATCGTTGACATGTCGCGGCCGGTCTGGCGCATCGTGCGGATCACCTGGTCGAGCGAGACCTTGTGGGAGCCGTCTCCGCGCATCGCCAGGCGCGCGGCATTGATCGCCTTTACGGAGCCCATGGCATTGCGCTCGATGCACGGAATCTGCACCAGCCCGCCCACCGGGTCACAGGTCAGACCCAGGTTGTGCTCCATGCCGATCTCGGCGGCGTTCTCGATCTGTGCGTTCGTACCATGCAGCGCGGAGACCAACCCGCCGGCGGCCATCGAGCAGGCTACGCCCACTTCGCCCTGACAGCCCATCTCCGCACCCGACAGCGATGCACGCTTCTTGTAAAGAATGGCAATCGCACCGGCGGTGAGCAGAAACCGGATCACGCCGTCCTCATTCGCGCCCGGCTCGAACTGCAGGTAGTAGTGCAGTACCGAGGGGATGATGCCGGCCGCACCGTTGGTGGGTGCGGTGACCACCCTCCCGCCGGCCGCGTTCTCCTCGTTGACCGCCAGCGCCCAGGCATTGACCCAGTCCATCACCTGCATCGGCTGTGGCGATGGTTGATTGGCAAGCTGTCGATACAGCTTGGGGGCGCGGCGCCGCACTTTCAGGATACCCGGCAACAGCCCTTGCGCATTGAAGCCGCGCTGCACGCAGTCACCCATTACCCGCCAGATCGCAAGCAAATCACTGCGCACCGCCTCGCCCGAACGCCAGGTCAGCTCGCGCGAGTGCATCAGTTCATGGATCTCGAGGCCCTGCTCACGGCACAGCTCGAGAAGTTCTCTGGCGGTCTCGAACTCGTGCGGCGCGACGGGCCGCGACTCCGCGTCGGGTGCGACTTCTGCCTCGCCACCTCGAACGATGAAGCCCCCACCAATCGAGTAGAATTCAGCCTGGTGCAGCCGCGCGGCGTCACCATCGAGCGCCGTAAAACGCATGCCGTTGGTGTGTTCGGGCAGCACCTCGCGCTTGTGAAACCGAAGTTGCGTGGCGCGATCAAACCCGATGTCCTGTCGACCAAGCAACTGCAGGCGGCGCTCATCGTTGACCCGCCGCACGGTGGCTTCAGCCTCGTGCGCCTCGACGCTTTCAGGCCGATGACCGGCCAGGCCCAGCAGCACGGCACGATCAGTGGCATGCCCCATACCGGTCAAGGCCAGCGACCCGAACAGATCCGCCTCGATGGCCACCACCCCGGCGAGCAGGTCGCGCTCGGCAAGTTCCTCGACGAAGCGCCGCGCCGCATTCATCGGCCCCACGGTGTGCGAACTCGAGGGACCTATGCCGATCTTGAAGATGTCAAAAACACTCAGGGACATGCCAGTACCCACACAGGACCGAAGCGACCATTGTACGCGACCGCTGCGACGTGATCGTCAAACATGGCTACTGCTCGGGCATCCGGCCGCCGCCGTAGGCCGGAAGCGACAGGTTCCAGCGCATGGCCGCCAGCCTCAGACCGGTGCAGATGCCAAACGAGATCACGGCTGCAAGCAGTGAATCGGCGCCGGCGAAATCCAGCAGAACGTAGCTGAGGCTGCCAGCAAGTGCGGCGAGCGCATAGATCTCCTGTTGCAGTACCAACGGCACCTCATTGCACAGCACGTCCCGGATCATGCCGCCCGCAATGCCCGTCGTGACCCCCATCATCACCGCAATACCGCCATGCGTACCTGCTGTCAGCGCCAGCTGCGTGCCCGCGACCGCGAACAGCCCGAGCCCCAAGGCATCGGCAATCCGAAGCCAGCGCAGGCGTGACTCCAGCCAGCGGGCCCACAGGAAGCTGATAACGGCGGCCACCAGACACGCACCGAGATAGCTCGGATCGGCTACCCATGTCACCGGATGCAGATCCAGCAACAGGTTGCGCAGCGTACCCCCGCCAAGGCCGGTGACCATGGTCACCACGACGAACCCGAAGGGATCGAGTCGGCTGCGCGCAGCGGCAAGCCCGCCGGAAAGCGCAAAGACGAACGTGCCGGTGAGATCCAGTGAATAAATCAGCGGGTTCATGCGAGTATCGCTTGTAGGAGGTCCCGGTGGGCAAGGCTATCACGCCTTGCGCCGATGCCCGCCACGCTGTCCGGGTGGTTCGCGGGCACCTGGCGACTGCTATAATTTGCCCTGCACCCTTTGGACCAAGACGCCTGGAGCCTGCTGTGCAAAACGCTTTCACCGATGCGCTCGATGCACAGCTTGACGCGTTGCGCAGGTCCGGCACATTGAAGGTCGAGCGCGTCATCGACTCGGCACAGCAGGCGGTGATCCAGGTGCCGGCGGTACAGCCCGCCGAGGTGATCAACCTCTGCGCCAACAATTACCTTGGACTGGCCAATCACCCGGTACTGATTGCGGCTGCGCACGAGGCACTGGATCGCTACGGCTACGGGATGGCCTCGGTGCGCTTCATCTGCGGTACGCAAACGCCACACCGTGAGCTTGAGCAGCGCATCAGCGAGTTCCTCGGCACCGAGGACACGATCCTGTATCCGTCGTGCTTCGATGCCAACGGTGGACTGTTCGAGGCCATCCTGGATGAGCGCGACGCGGTGATCAGCGATGCGCTCAATCATGCCAGCATCATCGACGGTATCCGGCTGTGCAAGGCGCGCCGACTGCGCTACGCGCACAACGACATGGAAGCGCTGGGCGATTGCCTGGAGGAAGCTAAAGATGCGCGCGCGCGTCTGATCGCCACCGA
This sequence comes from Gammaproteobacteria bacterium, assembly GCA_041745895.1. Taxonomy (GTDB): domain Bacteria; phylum Pseudomonadota; class Gammaproteobacteria; order Steroidobacterales; family PWYM01; genus PWYM01. Next base: position 7,283 of record JBGTIC010000360.1, on the reverse strand, counting down.
CGGGGTGTTCTCGATGGACGGCACCATCGCGGACCTGCCGGCGATCTGCGATCTGGCCGAGCGCCATCATGCGATGGTCATGATCGACGACTGCCATGCCACCGGCTTTCTCGGCAACAGTGGCCGGGGCACACACGAGTATCGTGATGTGATGGGGCGCATCGATATCATTACCGGCACGCTTGGCAAGGCACTTGGCGGCGCATCGGGCGGCTACACCTCGGGCCGGCGAGAGATCGTCGAATGGCTGCGGCAGCGCTCGCGCCCCTACCTGTTCTCCAACACGCTGATGCCGGTGATCGCGGCAACCTCGCTGAAAGTGCTCGATCTGCTCGAACATGGCGATGAGCTGCGTCAACGTCTGTGGGACAACACTGTGCACTTCCGCGCCGGACTCAGCGCACTGGGCTTTGATCTGCTGCCGGGCGAACACCCGATCATCCCGGTCATGCTGGGCGATGCGAAACTTGCCGCCGACATGGCCGATCGGCTGCTGGCCGAGGGCGTCTACGTAGTGGGCTTTTTCTTCCCGGTGGTGCCCGAGGGACGCTCGCGCATCCGCACGCAGATGTCGGCCGGGCATACGCGTGCGCACCTCGATCAGGCCATCGAGGCCTTCGGTCGCGTTGGACGTGAACTTGGCGTGATCCCGGCGATGGGGACCAGACAATGAAAGCCCTGGTCAAAGCCCGCGCCGAACCCGGCATCTGGATGGAAGATGTCGCCGAACCGGCGATCGGCCCCAACGACGTGCTCATTCGCGTCAAACGCACGGCCATCTGCGGGACCGACATGCACATCTTCAACTGGGATGACTGGGCGCAGAAAACCATTCCGGTACCGATGACGGTCGGCCACGAGTTCTCCGGCACCATCTGCGATATGGGCAGTGAGGTCTACGGCTACGCGATCGGCGACCGCGTCTCCGCCGAAGGCCACATCACCTGCGGGGTGTGCCGTAACTGCCGCGCGGGGCGCCGGCACCTGTGCATCAATACGGCAGGCATCGGCGTCAATCGCGCAGGTGCATTCGCCGAGTACATCCAGGTGCCTGCAAGCAATCTGTTCAAGCTGCCCGAAGCGATCAGCGACGACATGGCCGCGTTGCTCGATCCACTGGGCAATGCAACACATACCGCCCTGTCGTTCGATTTGGTCGGCGAGGACGTGCTGATCACCGGCGCAGGTCCGATCGGCATCATGGCTACGGCAGTCGCACGCCACGTCGGTGCCCGGCACGTCGTGGTCACCGACGTCAACGACTACCGCCTCGGACTTGCGCAGCAGATGGGCGCGACACGGGTCATCAATGTGGGGCAGGAGCGCATCGATACGGTCATGCAGGAACTGGGCATGCAGGAAGGCTTCGATGTGGGTCTGGAGATGTCCGGTGTACCCTCGGCGTTTCGCGACATGCTGCGTGTGCTGCACCACGGCGGACGTATTGCTTTACTGGGCATCCCGCCCGGCGACACGGCCATCGACTGGAATCAGGTCATCTTCAAGGGCCTGGTCATCAAGGGCGTGTACGGTCGCGAAATGTTCGAGACCTGGTACAAGATGTCGGCGATGTTGCAGAGCGGACTCGACCTCTCCGCGATGATCACCCATCGCTTCGCCGCGGCGGATTTCCGCGAGGCGTTCCGAACCATGGGCTCGGGGCAGTCGGGCAAGGTGGTGCTCGACTGGTCGACGGTCTAGCTCGAAAATCCCACCGCTGCAGCGGCCACCTCTGCAAGGAGACGCAATGACAGATCAGGGCATCGGCGAAGCCTTTGCCGGGAAACTGCGCCGGCTCATCACCGAGAAGGCCTACCTCGACCCCGCAGCTTTCTCCGACATGGTGGCCGATGAAGTCGTGCTGCACACCCCCCGCTTCTGGCGCCCTGTCACGGATCGCAACTGGATGATCGGCATATTGTCGATGGTGCCGCAGGCCATCGAGGGCTTCGCCTATCACCGCCAGTGGATCGCGGGCAGTGAAGTGGTAATGGAGTTCGACGGCAAGGTCGGCGACAGGAATCTCCATGGCATCGACATCTTCACCCTGAACGAGCGCGGCCAGATCACCTCGCTCACGGTGTTCATCCGCCCGCCCAACGGACTCGAAGCGTTGGCCGAACGGGAAGACGCCATGCTCCAGCAGATGTTCGGTGTGGCCAGACAGGATGACTTCGTCAAGCGCTAGCGGCGGCTCAGTCGATCTCGCAGACCAGGCAGTAGGCGGCCACGCCGCGGGGATCTCCGAAAGCTTCGATCAGCAGCACTTCACGCTCCAGGCGTTGAAGCACGCCCTGCAGCAGGTTCGCCGGCGCGCGCGCTCCAGCGATGGCCCGAACCATCGCAACGCCGGGCTCGCCTAACCCCAGCACGCCCAGGGCGACGCGCTGCGTGAACGACAGCTCCGGTTCGACATGGCGCACACTGAAGCGCCCCGGCGTCAGACCTGCTCGGCCAGCCGCGGCGTCCACTGCATCATCCAGACTGCCGAGGCGGTCGACCAGCCCGTTGTCAAGCGCCTGCAGGCCGCTGAACACCCTACCCTGGGCCACGGCATCGATCACCTCGTCGTCGAGTCCGCGTCGCTGCGCCACGGCGCCGACGAATCGCTCGTACACATTCTCCGCCGTGAGCTCGAGCACTCGACGGGCGCGCTCATCGAGTTCACGATCAGGCCGGAACTGCCCGGCCAGCCAGCTCGTACCCACGCCATCATTGGTGATGCCAAGACGCGCAAGCCCCCTCTGCAAGGTCGGAAACAGTGAGAACACGCCGATCGAGCCGGTGAGCGTCGTCGGACTGGCCCAGATCTGTTCGCCCGCCAGCGCGATCATGTACCCGCCGGAGGCTGCGACACTGCCCATCGAAACCACCAGCGGCTTGCCGCTCTCGCGAAACTGTGCGAGCTCGCGCAGCAGTACCTCTGAGGCGAACGCACTGCCGCCGCCGCTGTCAATGCGCAGCACCATGGCGCGCACGCGATCGTCTTCACGCGCCTCGCGGACCAGCCGTGCCGTGGAGTCGCTGCCGATCGAACCGGGTGACTGTTCGCCAGGCAGGATGATGCCGGCGGCCGTTACCACGGCCACCGCGTCTGCGCCACGCATGTGTTTGACTTTGTCCTTGTAAGGACTCGATGCGCGCTGCGCGGCAAGGTAGCTGTCGTGATCGATGCCGCGGAAGCCATCGGTGCTCTCGTGATCGGCGGCTACCAGCTCACGCATGCGCTCGCCGAGCTCGTCCCGGTGCAACAGCGAATCTACCATGCCTGCATCCAGCGCCAGCTGGGCGAGATCCCCGTCCACTGCTTCGAGCGCCGGCACCAGCTGATCGATGTAGCGGTCAATCGCTTCGGCTTCAAAGCCGCGGGCGGATGCTACCTCCTGGCGATACATGTCCCAAAGGGACGCAAGCCACGCACGCGCAACGTCGCGCTCACCCGCACTCATGTCGTCACGTGTGAAGGGCTCGCCCATGGACTTGAACTCACCGACAGTGACCACGTTCAAATCGACCAGCAGCGAGTCGAGTGCCCGCCGATAGAACGACAGGTAGTAGCCGAACCCCTGCAGCACGACACCGCCGCCCGGGTGCAGATGCACCTCGTCGGCCTGGGCTGCGACCAGGTACTGGCCCTGGCTGAAGGCCTCACCGTAGGCAATCACAGGTTTGCCGCTGTCACGAAACTCCCGAAGTGCTGCGGCGAGCTCCTGAAGCTTGCTAAGCCCTCCGCCGGTGAGCAAGCTCAGGTCGAGCACGACGGCATCGATGCGCGCGTCCTCGCGGGCGAGCTCCAAGGCCTCCAGCAGGTCTCGCAATAGCGTCTCCTGCAAGGGCAGCCCCTGCGCTCGCGCCAGCGTGCGGTCGATCGGGCTGCCGGAGAGCTGATCCACAAGCTGGCCGGACGGTGCAAGCACCAGCGCCGAGTCTTCCTGCACCAGCAGGCTGGATGGCGTCAGCACGGCGAGCACGATCAGCGCGATGAAAAGCAGGATCACCAGGTGAAGTACGCGCCGCAGGCCATCAAGCGCCCGCCAGAAACCCCGCAGCAGGGAGAGGAAAAAATTGCTTCGGGGGGTATCGCTCATCGAGGCTCTCACCAGTCGCATGACCGCCAGTCGATCGGTCGCCAGAACGAGTCAGGGCCGGCGCCCTTGCAGGTACCGGCCCTTTTCTTCAACAGCTCTCCGGGGCGCCACCGCCCCGGCGGCCCAGGCCTTCAGACCTTCTCGCGAATCCGCGCGGCCTTGCCGGTGCGTCCGCGCAGATAGTAGAGCTTCGCACGGCGCACGTCACCGCGGCGCTTGACCTGGATCTCCGCGATGGAAGGACTGAAGGTCTGGAAAACGCGCTCGACGCCCTCGCCATGCGACATCTTGCGCACTGTGAACGCGGAGTTCAGCCCGCGGTTGCGTCGCGCTATCACCACGCCCTCGAAGGCCTGCAGACGCTCGCGCGTGCCTTCCACGACCTTGACCTGCACGACGACCGTATCGCCGGGCTGGAAATCGGGGACCTCACGGGTCATCTGTTCCTGCTCGATCGCCTCAATCAGTTTGCTCATCGTCTTCACCATCCACCGACCCCGCAGGGCCCTGATTTCCATTGACCTTCCGGTCGGCCGCAGCCGCCCGCCTGACTTCGTCCAGCAGCTCAGGCCGCCAGCGACGTGTTCGCGCCAGCGCCTGTTCAAGCCGCCAGCGCCGAATGGCCGCATGGTCGCCTTCCAGCAACACCTGCGGCACACGGCGCCCGGCGATCTCCTCAGGCCGCGTGTAGTGCGGCCAGTCCAGCAGACCACCTGCGAAGGAGTCCTGCTGCGCCGAATCCTCATCACCCAGCGCCCCTGGCAACAGGCGGCACGTGGCATCAATAACGGCTGCCGCCGCCAGCTCGCCGCCCGAGAGCACGTAGTCCCCCAGCGACACCGCTTCCAGCCCGTAGGCCTCGAGCAGACGCTCGTCCAGACCTTCGTAGCGCCCGGTCACCAGCAGGGCACCGGGCCCTGCTGCCAGCCGCGCAGCCTGACCCTGATCAAAGCGCCGGCCGTGCGCGGCCATCACCAGTCTCGAACTGCCTGCCGGCAGCACGCTCAACGCCGCTTCGATCGCCGCTGCCATCGGCGCGTACTTCAGGACCATGCCTGGTCCACCGCCGTAGGGCCGATCATCTACCGTGCGATGGCGATCGGTCGCCTGCTCGCGCGGATTGAAACACTCCATCGCCACCAGTCCGCGCTCGAAGGCGCGCCCGACGACACCGTAGCGCGTCACCGGCTCGACAAGCTCAGGCAGCAGTGCCACGACTGCAAACCTGAGCATTCTAGAAGTCCGCATCCCAGTCCACGGTGATGCGCCCGCAATCGAGGTCGACCTCGAGCACCACGTCACCCTGAACGAACGGCACCAGGCGTTCGCGGTCTCCCTGGATCACCATGACGTCGTGCGCCGGCGTGTCCAGCATGCGGGTCACCCTGCCCAGGTTTTGGCCGTCGCGTGTGCAAACGACCATCCCTTCCAGATCGGCCCAGTAATACTCACCCGGAGCCGCCGGCGCCAAAGCGCTGCGCGGCACCCTGATCTCCCAGTCCACCAGCGCCTGGGCGGCGTCACGATCGGCCACGCCGGACAGCTGCGCAATTACCGACTTGCCGTGTGCCTGCCCCTGCTGCACCGTGATTTCACGCAGCGCGCCAGCCTTGCACAACAACCACGTTCGATAACTGGTAATGTTCTCCCGGGGTTCGGTGAAAGAAAACACCTTGACCCAACCCTGGACTCCGAACACACCGGAAATCCTGCCCAGCGTGACGGTCGACTCATCGTTCACAAGTGTTTACGCCCGCCCGACAGGCGGGCGAGCACATCAGGCAGTCGCGGCCTCTTCGGCGCGCGCGGAAGTGGCACCCTTGCGCTCGCCGCGAATCAGCTGTGCGACACGCTCGGAGGGCCTGGCACCCCTCTCCAGCCAATGCTCGACGCGCGGCAGATCCATGCGCAGCTGCTCCACACCCGGCTTGGCCAACGGATTGTAGAAACCCAGGCGTTCGATATAGGCCCCGTCGCGACGGTTGCGGCTGTCGGTCACGATGATGTGATAGAAGGGGCGCTTTTTTGCGCCACCGCGGGTTAACCGGATGCTGACCATGCTCGTATGAATCCTCTCGCCAACCAGACACCCTCAGGCACACATGCCAAAGCACGCCGGCCCCTGAGGAGGTAAACCGCCAATTCTAACCGATTCTGTGGAAAAAGAAACCGCTTGGCGAGGCTCCAGCGGCGACGGGCCGGGCAGTCTCAGCGCGGACCCCGCCCCGGACTCAAGCCCCGCATCATGTTCTTCAGCCCCCCCTTGCCCATCTTCTTCATCATCTTCTGCATCTGCGTGTGCTGCTTGAGCAGCCGGTTGACGTCCGGGATGGCCAGCCCGGAGCCCGCCGCGATCCGCCGCTTGCGCGATCCCGTGATTGATTTCGGATGCCGGCGCTCGCCCGGGGTCATGGAGTCGATGATGGCGATCTGGCGGCGTACCTGACGATCGTCGAACTTTTGTTGCGCGGCCTTCATGGCACCACCACCTATGTTCGCCGGCAACTTGTCGAGCAGCGCGCCCAGTCCACCCATATCGAGCATCTGGCTCAGCTGGTCACGCAGGTCGGCCAGGTCGAAGCCTTTGCCCTGCTTGAGCTTGCCGGCCAGTGCGCGCGCCTTGTCCTGGTCGACCTTGCGCTCGACTTCCTCGACCAGGGACAGCACGTCGCCCATGCCCAGGATGCGCGAGGCCATGCGATCGGGATGAAACGCCTCGAGCGCATCGAGCTTCTCGCCGCGGCCGACCAGCTTGATCGGGACCCCGGTGATCTCGCGCACGGACAGCGCCGCGCCGCCGCGGGCATCGCCATCGATCTTGGTCAGCACCACGCCGGTCAGTGTCAGGGCCTCATGGAACGCGCGCGCCGCGTTGACCGCATCCTGGCCGGCCATGCTGTCGACCACGAACAGTGTCTCCTGCGGGGCCACGGCCTTTTGTACCGCCGCCGCCTCCGACATCAGCCCTTCATCGACATGCAGCCGGCCGGCGGTGTCGAGAATCAGCACGTCGCGGCCCTTGAGCTGGGCCTGCTTGCGCGCCTGGGCGGCAATCTCGGCAGGCTGCTCGCCTTGCGCGGCGCGCCAGAAATCGACCTCGACCTGCTCGGCCAGTCGCTCCAGCTGATCGATGGCGGCCGGTCGCTGCACATCCGCGCTGACCAGCAGCACCGACTTGCGCTGCGTCTCGCGCAG
>JBGTIC010000359.1:0-2624 GCA_041745895.1 Gammaproteobacteria bacterium | reverse complement strand
GCACGGGCTGTCCCTGGCCGGCCAGCCGGGTATCGTGCCCGACGGGGAGTTTGCCGAAGAGCGCGCCTGGGTGCGCACGCGCTGGGCGGAGGTGTTCGGCGAGCCTGCGGGCGCGGGTTGATTGCTATACTTCGCCGACTGAACTCAGGAACGCCACAGGACATTGGAATCGTGCGCAGACGCTCAGGCCATCCCGAGGATATTGAACTCATCGAGCCGAATGCGGAAAACCGCTACGAGGTCGGTGAGGAGGCGCTGCGCCTGTCATGCCCCATGCCCGGCATGTACCTGTGGAATTCTCACCCCAAGGTATACCTGCCGATCGAGACCACGGGTCAGGCCAAATGCCCCTACTGTGGCGCCGTGTACACGCTGATTCGCAGGAACCAGACGGGCGAGGCGGCCTGAGAGCTTAGCTTGCCGCGCTGCGTGCGGCTGCAAGTAGCGCGTAGGGCGAGCGCTCCGGATGCCGCAGATTGGCGCGCGGAACGATGCACGTGGTCACAAAGGCGTACTGGCCCTCAAGGCTTGCGTGACTGACGCCATCGGTGAACACCATCCACGCCGAGCCCGGCGCGAAACGCAATTCCTCGAAGCCGCGCATGTCGGCGTGAAATTCCGCCGAGTCCTTCATGTAGTTGTGCAGGCGGCGCATCAGGCGGTCATAAGGGCTGGAATCGAGCACTCGCGCCATCGGATTGAGCCTGCCCAGCCCGAAAACCAGGCCGCTGAAGGCGCAATCCAGTATGCCCTTGTCAACCGTCGATACCGGGCGGCCCTGAGCATCGAGCACACCGGCTTCGCGGCCGATGCGCGCCAGCACCGACTGGAAATCACCTTTGGTGGCCCAGACGCGGTCGGCCTGGGGGTGGACGTTGACGAAGAAACGGAAGATGCGATCGCCATTGGTCGCGCCATAGGCGCCCGCATCGATATGCACCAGCTCGTTGCTCGCGTGGGGCTTCAGATTCCGCCCCTTCTCCTGGATGGGCCGGAAGCTGCAGGTGCCTACCCGCCAGTCACGGGTCAGGTGCCCGATGTGGCGGCTCAGGAAGGCGCTGACCTCGGCACTGTGGGCTTTGAGAATGTCGCGCGCACGGGTCTGGTCGTCTTCCTCGGCCTCAAGGCCGCGAACATGGTCAGCCTCCGGGTGATATGAGACGTTCTTGAGCTTCAGCCGCGAAGGCAGCTCATCACGAAGGAACGCAAGCGAGGCCTCATCAGGCAGCGGCAGCGGGCATTGCGGAAAATACACGATGCGATGTGACTCCAGTGCATCGCCGAGTGCCTCCCGGGGAGCATCGGCCAAACGTGCCTGGTCGAAGACTTCGAGTATCATGCCCGCGATTATACTGCCCCGGCGCGGCCGTGGCGCAGGCAGCACCCGGGGACGCAGCGTGCAAGAGGCTTACTGTGAGATCGAGGCAGGCGCCATCCTCCAGGATGCATCGCTGCCTCAGTCCGCCCGCAGCGAGTGGTTCGACGCGGACTGGTGGCGGGCACAGGGCCGAGTCACCGGCGAGGCCGGCGGTCGTGGTCGCGTGCTGTTCATGCAGCCACCTGATGGCTGCGGGAAAGGCGAGTGGGTGTTGCGTCGATTCGAGCGCGGCGGGCTGGTGCGCAGTCTGGTGCGGCGACATTACCTGTGGCTGGGCGAGCGTCGTAACCGCGGTTTTGCCGAGTGGCGACTGCTTGCGCGTCTCTGCGAGGCGGGTCTGCCGGTGCCGAGACCGGTCGCGGCCCGGTATCAGCGCACTGGCATGGGACGCTACGTGGCCGAGCTGATCACCCATAGGCTGCCCGACAACCGCACCCTGCGCGAGCTGTATACCGACGACGAGGTGCCCCCGGATGTCTGGTGCCGTGTCGGTGAGGTGATCCGGCGCATGCACGAGGCCGGCGCGTTTCATCCGGATCTCAATGCCGGCAATGTGCTGGTCACCGCCGCCCACGAGGTGTTCATCGTGGACTTCGATCAGGCCCGGCTGCGTCCACCCGGTCGCTGGCAGGCGCGCAATCTGGCTCGCTTGAAGCGCTCGCTGCAAAAGACCGCCGTTCAGGGTGGCCGGGAGGCGCTGCTGCCCTCACACTGGCGGGCGCTGCTTTCAGGTTACGGCGAGCAGGGCTGATCGCCCCCCGTCACCGTGCGACGCACCGGGGAGTAGCCGCTCCCGCCGTACGGCGGATTACCCGGGATGCTCAAGCAGCATTGCGACGCCTTGGCCAACGCCGACGCACATCGCGCACAGGGCATGTCGACCGCCGATGAGACCGAGGTGACGCGCAGCGGTACCAACGATGCGCGCGCCGGACATGCCCAAGGGATGACCGAGTGCGATGGCGCCGCCGTTAGGGTTGACGTGGTCTTCCTCGTCATGAATGCCAAGCTCGCGCAGCACAGCAAGTGCCTGGGCTGCGAAGGCCTCGTTGAGCTCGATCACATCCAGCTGCGCCAGCGTGACACCGGTGCGCTCGAGCAGGCGGCGCGCGGCGGGAACTGGACCCATTCCCATAAATCGCGGCTCCACCCCGGCACTCGCGCTGGCGACAATCCGGGCCAGCGGCGACATGCCAAGGCGTAGCACTGCCGCTTCGCTGGCGACGAGCAGGGCGCATGCGCCGTC
>JBGTIC010000358.1:0-3249 GCA_041745895.1 Gammaproteobacteria bacterium | reverse complement strand
CCTGGCCCGTAGCGCCACCGCACCGTGGCGCGCGTGGAAGGTGGTTCGCATCATCGCCTGACTCCATTATGAAGGGGGTGCAGGCAGCAGAATGACCCCGCGCGTGCGCCGACGGTTATCAGATCGCGGACATTCACTGTCGACCACGCGACATTTTCGCGAAGAGCGTGTGAACCGGCTGGCATCCAGGCACGACTGACCCATCCAACGACAACACGACCCCGCCGGTCGTCCAATCAGCTCTCGAGGGACGGGTCATGGAAAACGCCAGCCACACCAGACAAGCACGCATCGGTTTCGTGCTAGGTACAGCGGCACTGCTCGCGGTGAGCGGACTGTGTTCAACTGCCGCCGTCGCGCAATCCACGCGGCCCAACCCTACGGCAAGCCCTGACCCGCGGCTTCGTCAGCAAGCGATGCAGTCGGCACCCAACACGTTCGTCACAGGACGCATCCGCCAGGTTGATTGTGATCAGCCCATGTCGGATTTCACCGTGGAAATAAAGGAGTACTTTTACATTCGTAACGGTGAAACATTCGAGATTCCGACCTCGCGCGCGCAGCGTGGCTCGGGCATGACCTACGATCGACTGCAGGACGGCACCAGCGTGCTCGAACAGGGCAGAACGCTTGCGCGCGCGGCCGTTGCTGCTGACGGAAGTTTTCGCGCAGGGTGGTATACCCCCGTGCTACGCGTCGGCTCGGTAGGTCTGCCATGGATCGAGAACGTGCAGCGAACGAACGCCGGCGCCACGACAAGGGTGGCGGTCTACCGGGTGCTCAGAGCGCGTCTGGTAATCGGCTCCCCACCGCCGCCACCAAATGCCCTGTGGCTGACCTCATTTGTTACAGAGCCGATGGTGACCTTCTTCGATGCTGAGACCACCAAGAATGTCGGCACCCTTGGTGCGGTTTGCCACGGGTTCAACTTCTGAGCTGCGCGGGCGCAGCCAGCGTCAGGCTGACGGGCTCCGCCGCAGCTGTTAGTCTTGGTGACCAGGTAAGGGACACACAGGACGGCAACAGTCATGCATCAGCGAGTGGACAGACGGAAAATTCTCAGCGTCGGCCTTGCGGGCGTCTCTGCGCTCCTGGTGACGAAAGGGGCTACGCAGGTAGCCCTTGCGGGGGCTACGGGTGATTCGATCCTGCGCACCATTCCCTCCAGCGGTGAGCAGTTGCCTGTCATCGGCCTGGGCACCAATGCCTACGGCGTCAGCACCGCAGAGGAGATGGCGCCGCTGCGCGAGGTCCTTCGCGAAATGCCCCGGTTGGGCGGCACGCTGGTGGATACCGCGCACGTCTACGGACGATCCGAAGAGGTCATCGGCGAGATAGTCGAGGATCTTGGCAATCGCGACGAGCTGTTCATCGCGACCAAGACGCCGATCCGGGGCGAGATGCCAGACGTGCAGGGTGCGATCGACGAATGCTTCCGGCGCCTGCGCGTGGACACGCTGGACCTGCTGCAGGTGCACAACCTGCACGAGATCGACCGCCAGATGCCCTACTTCGTTGCTGAGAAGGAGCGCGGTCGCGTGCGCTACATTGGTGCGAGCACATCTTCGCAGGAGCAGTACGAGGACTTCATCGCAGCCATGCGCCGGCATCCGTTCGATTTCATCCAGGTCAACTACTCGATCGACGACCGCGCTTCGGCCGAACGCGTTTTGCCCCTGGCCCGGGAACTCGGGATGGCCGTGTTGATCAATATGCCCTTCGGCGGGCGCCGCGGTGCGGTCGGCACGTTTTCGCGAGTGGCCAACCGGCCGCTGCCGGAGTGGACCGACGAGATCGATGCGGCGAGCTGGGCGCAGGTGTTTCTGAAGTATGTCGTCTCGCACCCGGCAGTGACTGCCGCAATTCCGGGCACCACGCGCCCCAGTCATCTCGCAGACAACCAGGCCGCCGGTCGCGGACGCCTGCCTGATGCCGAACTGCGCAGCGAGATCGAGCGCTACTGGGATACCCTGGAGTCATGATCACCACCTTCACACGACACCTCATCACGCTGCTGCTGGCCACACTCGCGCTCGCCGCACTACCTGCACAAACCCTCGCCGAAAGCAGCCACGGCCCCGCACCCGATACACTGGCCGGCAAGACCGTACTGGTTACAGGGTCCACCGATGGCATGGGGCGCCAGCTCGCACTCGAGCTTGCCGCGCTGGGGGCGCAGGTCATCGTTCACGGCCGCAATGTTGAGCGTGGTGCCGAAGTCGTGCGCGAGATCGAGGCGGCAGGGCATGGAAGCGCCGTGTTCTATGCTGCGGATTTTGCCTTGCTGGACAATGTGCGGACGTTCGCCGCCACCATCCGCGATCGACATGATCGCCTCGACCTGCTGATCAACAACGCGGGCATATGGCGGCAGGCCGACGACGAAACACGAAGGCTCAGCGAGGACGGCCATGAGCTGGTGTTCGCGGTGAATTATCTGGCAGGCTACCTGCTCAGCTACGAGTTGCTGCCGCTGCTCGAGCGCAGCGCGCCTGCGCGGATCGTGAACGTCGCCTCGCGCGCCCAGCAGCCGATCGACTTCGATGATGTCATGCTCGAGCAGGCGTTCTCCGCATCGCGCGCGTACGCCCAGAGCAAGCTGGCGCAGATCATCTTCACGATGGATGTGGCTGAAGAATTTGCCGAGCGTGGCGTCACGGTTACCAGCCTGCATCCGGCGTCTCTGATGGACACCACCATGGTCAGGCTCGCCGGCGTGCCCCCACGCGCGACCGTCGAGGAAGGTGTCGAGGCTGTCATGCAGCTGGCGGTGTCACCGGCGCTTGAAGGGCGCACCGGGCTGTACTTTCAGGGCCTGGAAGAAGCGCGAGCGCATGAACAGGCGTACGACGAGTCAGCACAAGCGGCGCTGCGGGCGCTGAGCGAGTCTTTGACTACCAGGTAAGACTGCGCGGGCCGACTGTCACGACTCATCGCCGTACGCCGAACGCCAGCCGCCCAGTTCGGCCTCGCGGGACACTGAGACGAGCGCATGCTGGGCGACGGCATGCACATCCCTCCGGCACTGGCTGAAGCGATCCCCTCGCTCGAGCAGACGCATGCCGGCCACCGCAGCGAGCGTATCGACGGCCTCCACGCTCAGCCGTGTCGCCTGCACCGCCGCCAGATGCACCTCTCGCACCTGCCCATCCGACAGTGCATCGCTCGCATCAAGTGTGCGCCATGCCGAAGTGACGGTGGTCTCTAGCAGCCGCCATGCGGCGCACTGGGCGCCGGTGGCGCGAGCCA
>JBGTIC010000357.1:0-1537 GCA_041745895.1 Gammaproteobacteria bacterium | reverse complement strand
GCATCCGGCGCGGCAACGCGAGCATGCACGGTTTTTTCATCTACAATTACGAGTCACGATTCAACGAGGCCGAGCGCTGCCTGGCCAACTGGCTGCTGCATGGCCAGCTGCAGGCACGCGAGGATGTGCTCGAGGGCTTCGAGCGTATGCCAGAGGGCCTGATGCGACTCTACGACAGCCGTAATGTCGGCATCCAGGTGTGCCGGGTCAGCAATGCGATGGACTGACGGCGTGGCACAGGCCCAGCTGTCGCTGGCGCTGGAGGCGCCCGAGGCGGCGATCGACGAACTGCCCTACCTGCAGGTGCGACGCCATCCGCGGGCGCGTCGTCTGAGTATCCGTGTGCACCCGGGCGGTCGCGTGGTGGTGGTGGTGCCGCGCAGAAGTTCGGCGCGCAGCGTCGAGGCGTTCATCAACGAACATCGCGACTGGATCATTCGCACCTCGCAACAGCTTTCGCCGACCCAGCCACTGGCCCTGCCATCGCATATCGAACTGCCAGCCATCGCGCGCAGCTTCGCGCTTGCCTACGCCGGTTCGCCCGGGCGCGGCAGGCGCTGGGAAGAGCGCCTCGACACACTGGTGCTCAACACCTGTTCACAGGATGCGCCGGCGAGTATGACCGTGTTGCGCGACTGGCTGCTTGCCCAGGCGCGCCGCCATGGTCCGGCGCAGGTGGCAGCCGTCGCTGCCGAGACCGGCCTTGCGCCGGCCCGACTGCAGTTTCGACTGCAGCGTACCCGCTGGGGCAGCTGTTCCAGCACTGGCACCGTCAGCCTGAACGCCTGCATGCTGTTCCTGGAAGGGCGCCTCCTGCGCTACCTGTTACTGCACGAACTCTGCCACCTGCGCCACATGAACCACTCGCGGCGTTACTGGGATCTGGTGGTGCGCTTCGAACCCGACTGCAGGACCCTCGACCGTGAGCTCGATGATGCCTGGCGCCGTGTACCCACCTGGGTCTTCGGGCAGCTCGCTTGAGTGCCGGTATGCGTCAGCCGCGGCCCACCGGCGCATGAGTCGCCTCGCGAGCCCGTGTTTCTGGTTACCTGCCATTGCATTGTCGCCGCTGCTGCTGGTTCAGGCGTTATGGACCGCCCGGCGTACACCGCGCCTGCCCGAGGCCGCGGGTGAACGCGCGGCAGTGACCGATGTCTCCGACAACAGCGCTGTTGATTCCGATACCCGGGTGCCGATGCGCCTGCTCGTGGCCGGCGAATCCACCGCGGTGGGTGTGGGCGTGGACCGGCTTGATGACGCACTTGTCGGCAGGCTGGCAGGGGAGATCGCCGTACGAAGTGCCCGTCGCGTCGAATGGCAGGTCGTGGGGGCCAACGGCGCGCGGGTCGAGCGCCTCGTCGGCTTGCTGGAGGCCGCCAGGATCGCGCCGCATACCGACATTGCGCTGCTGCCGATGGGAGTCAACGATACCGTGAAGCTCAGTTCGACGCGACGCTGGGTGAGGGCGCTGCAGCAGACTACGGATCTGCTGCGCGCCGCCGGTGTCCGTCAGATCGCCTGGGCCTCGGTGCCGCCG
>JBGTIC010000356.1:0-4845 GCA_041745895.1 Gammaproteobacteria bacterium | reverse complement strand
GCCTGCGGGAGGTCTTTGGCGGAATGGCTCTCTTCGGTCCGCTTTATTTCCCCCAAAGACCTCCCGCAGGCAACGCCGGATCCGCCACCGGGTCAAATAAGTGCCATTGAGCCTAAAGCAGCTCGGCAACCCCGTCGCGTTCTTCACGAAGCTCCGCGTGGGTGGCGTCCATCCGCTCGCGGCTGAACGCATCGATTTCCAGCCCCTGGACGATCTCGTAGCGCCCCTGGCCGCAGCGCACCGGATAGGAATACACGACGCCCTCGGGAATGCCGTAGCTGCCGTCGGAGGCTACCGCCATACTGACCCAGTCGCCCTCGCGGCTGCCGAGCATCCAGTCATGGATGTGGTCTATCGCCGCGGAGGCGGCGGAGGCGGCCGAGGACAGACCGCGTGCCTTGATGATGGCCGCGCCACGCTGCTGCACTGTCGGAATGAATTCGTCGCGATACCAGGGCTGCTCGACCAGGTCGGCGGCCGGCTTGCCGTTGATGCTGGCGTGCGCGATATCAGGGTACTGCGTGGCCGAGTGGTTGCCCCAGATGGTCATCTGGCGGATGTCGCGTGGGTGTGCGCCGGTCTTCGCAGCCAGCTGCGCCAGCGCGCGGTTGTGATCCAGGCGCGTCATGGCGGTGAAATTGCGCGGATCGATGTCCGGGGCGTTTTCGCGCGCGATCAGCGCATTGGTGTTGGCGGGATTGCCCACCACCAGCACCTTGACATCGCGGCTGGCCCGCTCGTTGAGCGCCTTGCCCTGTACGGAGAAGATCTGCGCATTGGCCATCAACAGGTCCTTGCGCTCCATGCCGGGGCCGCGCGGTCGCGCGCCGACCAGCAGTGCTGCATCGGCGTCGGCAAAGGCCACGGCAGGGTCCTCGGAGAGCACGAGACCCGCCAGCGTGGGGAAGGCGCAGTCATCGAGTTCCATGGCCACGCCGGACAATGCGCCCATGGCAGGCGGGATTTCCAGCAGCTGGAGGATCACGGGCTGGTCTGCACCCAGCATCTGGCCTGAAGCGATGCGAAAGGCCAGCTGGTAGCCGATCTGGCCGGCGGCACCGGTGATCACGACTCGGACGGGGGTCTTCATTATTGAGATTCCTTGGCAGGCAGTGCATCGCCGGTCCGCGCCGAGCCTGCAACGGGGCGGCCGGGAGGTCCGATGGGCGCCCCCGACGCGGAGCGCTGCGTGGCGGCGGCGCGGATTGTAGCACTTGCCAAAAAAATTCTTGGCCCAGGGCTTGCGTTTTCAGAGATCAGTGTTATAGTTGACTACAACACCAAGCCACACAGCGTTCCACGAACGAACAGGATGGGAACTGACATGAGGACCAAGACGATGAACACGGGAATTTCGGGCGGCGGGGCAAAGCTCGCCCTGGTAGCGGCGCTGGCCTTTGGCGCGCTGAGCGTAACAACGGTTTCCTGGGCGGACACCCGGGTTGCGATGGTCGATGCGTCATCCACGGCGACCCTGGAGGAGTTGCGTCGCGATACCCTCGCGACCCTGCGCGCCGAGGCGATGGCCGCGGCCAGCGAATCGCTGGAAGTGCCGGCAATCGATTGTGCGACCGTCGAGATGGACTTCGCCGGCCTGACCCCGGTGGTGCCTTCCCGCGACCGCACACTGGCCGAGATTGAGTTACGCTTGCCGGCGACCCGCGGGGACCGACTGGCGGCACACCCGGCCATGGGTGCCATGGAGAGCTCGGACTCGGCGTCCTGAACGCCGGTCCGGTCCACTGCGGCACATGACCGCAAGGTGACGGATGGATCCGAACTGGAACGACCAACAGCCCATCTACCGGCAGCTTCGTGACCGCGTCGTCGCGATGCTGCTGGAAGGGGTGCTCAGCGACGGCGACTCGCTGCCCTCCGTGCGAAACGTGGCAGCCGAGTACCGCGTCAATCCGCTCACGGTGCTCAAGGGTTACCAGGAGCTGGTGGACGAGGGCCTGGTCGAGAAGCGCCGCGGCCTGGGCATGTTTGTCATCCAGGGTGCACGCAAGCGCCTGCTGAAGGCCGAGCGCGATCGCTTCCTCGCCGAGGAATGGCCGCAGGTCATGGCCACGATCGAACGCCTCGGTCTGGATGCCCTGACGCTGCTCAGCGGCGGCGCGCCAGGCGACGATGACGCGGGCAACGGCGTCAAGGAGAGCAAAAAGTGAGTGAACTGGTACACGCGCGCAACCTGACCAAGGTGTATGGTCGTAACCGCGCGCTCGACGGCTTCGACCTGTCCATCGCGCAAGGTCGTATCGTCGGTCTGATCGGACCCAACGGTGCGGGCAAGACCACGGCGCTAAAGGCGCTGCTGGGGCTGACCTCGTTCGACGGCGAACTGAGCGTTCTCGGCCTCGATCCGTTTCGTCATCGCAAGCAGCTGATGCGCGATGTGTGCTTCATCGCCGATGTCGCCGTGCTGCCGCGCTGGCTGCGTGTCGATCAGGCGCTGGCCTTCGTGGAGACCATGCATCCGCATTTCCGTCGTGAGCGCGCGCAGGAGTTCCTCGCGCGTACGGATATTCCAC
The DNA here is from genome assembly GCA_041745895.1 of Gammaproteobacteria bacterium. GTDB lineage: Bacteria > Pseudomonadota > Gammaproteobacteria > Steroidobacterales > PWYM01 > PWYM01. The sequence continues at coordinate 2,314 of JBGTIC010000356.1, read as the reverse complement.
GGCGAGCCCGGGTCAAGACATTGTCCAAGGGCATGATCACCCAGCTGCATCTTGCGCTGATCATGGCCATCGATGCCAAGCTGCTGGTGCTCGACGAGCCCACACTCGGCCTGGACATCCTGTTCCGCAAGGCTTTCTACACCACGCTGCTGAACGACTATTTCGACGACAGCCGCACCATCATTGTCACCACCCATCAGGTCGAGGAGATCGAGCACATTCTCACCGACGTGGTGTTTATCAATCACGGCAGGAACGTGCTGAGCGAATCCATGGATACCCTGGGCGATCATTACAGTCAGCTGGTGGTTCGCCAGGAGCACGCCGAGGCTGCACGTGCGCTGGGGCCGCTGTCCGAGGAGCAGAGCTTCGGTCGTCACGTGTTCGTCTTCGAAAATGTGCCGCGCGACCAGCTGGCCGCTCTTGGGGAGCTGCGCACGCCGCCGATCAGTGACCTGTTCGTCGCCAAGGTGGGAGGGATGCGTTCATGAGCGCTTTGAAGGGCCCCCTGATGCTGCTGCGCCGCGAACTCTGGGAACATCGAGGTGTGGTTATCGCACCCGCGGTGATCGCCGTCCTCACCACCCTAATGTTCATTGTCCTGCTGCGTGGCCTAGGCGGCAATGTGTCGCTGTTGCAGGTCGTACAGGGCCTGGCGATGATGCCGCCGGCCCAGCGTGAGGGCGCACTTGCCGGCTTGCTGGCCAGCGTCACACCGCTGTTTCTGGTGACGATGTTGGTCCTAACCGTGTTCTACGCCGCGGACGCCCTGTATGCCGAGCGGCGCGATCGCAGCATCCTGTTCTGGAAATCGCTGCCGGTGACTGACCTTGCGACGGTGGTGTCCAAGCTCGCCACGGCTGCGGTGGTCATACCGCTGGTCACCGCCGCGTTCATCATCGTGACCCAGCTGGTCACGCTGGTGCTCGCTACGTTCGTCGTCTGGGGCGCCGACGGTGATGCCTGGGCACTGGTCTGGCAACCCGCGCCGCTGTTGAACCTCTGGCTGCTGATGGTCTACTCGTTGCTGGCGGTGATGCTGTGGTATTTGCCCATTCTGGGCTGGCTGCTGCTGGCCAGTGCCTGGGCGCGCAAGGCGCCGCTGCTGTGGGCCGTGCTCCCTGTCGTGGTGGCTGGTCAGCTGGAGATCCTGGCCCTGGGGACCTCGCGTATCTTCCGGCTCATCGGCGAGCGGGTCATCGGCGTGTTCAGCTCGGGGTTTCGTCGTGACATCGGTCAGCTCGTGCAGTTCGACGGCGATTCGGGGAGCGTGCGTGCACCTACCGATCTGGCGGGCGACCGGCTGTTGAGCTACATCGACCTGCCGGGGTTGCTGATGGCGCCGGGGTTCTGGGGCGGTATCGTGGTGGCCGCCGTATTCGTGGCACTGGCCGTTGTGCTGCGTCGTTTCCGGGACGAGGCCTGAGCGCCCCCTGGTTTCGCCCTGGTCCTGACGATCAGGACCGCGGCAGACATTCCAGCCAGGTACGGTAGCGTTCGCGCAGCGCGGTTGCAGGGAAGGGCTCGAAACGCGCGCTGGTCTCTGCCACGCCGAGGTTGCCGGTCAGCAGCCAGGCCAGACCGGACGTCGTGGCTTCGATATCAGCCGCCCGCTCGACCACCCGGCCGCTGAGCGCCGCGAGTCGCTGGCACAGCCCGTCGAGCCGCGACAGTCCGCCGCTGACGCGGATGCGCCGTGTCGGCCCTGCAGCGGCTTCCATCGCCTCCAGATTGGCCATCAACAGGAACACGATACTCTCGATCACAGCGACCATGCGCGCCGGCAGCGTCCGGGCATTCGACGAATCAGCCAGGCCCTCAAAACGCACCGGGCAGCTGGGATTCCAGAAAGGCGCGCCGAGTCCGCCGACGCCATTGATGAACAGCGGCGGCGCGTCGATCTCGTCCAGCCAGCGCGGCGTCTGATCGAAGAGCTCGCTTTCACTGATGCTTGCCTGCGCTGCCAACCACGTCACCGCCGAGCCTGCGCCATTGACCGTACCCTCGAGCACGCTCACGGTGCGCGCGGCGTCCTGCCACGCGACGCTCTGCAGCAGTCCTTCGGCTGCCGGCGGATGCTCGGCACAGGCACGCTGCACGAACGCACCGGTCCCGATATTCACGTACAGCGTGTGGGGATCAGGTTCGCCCCATGCGAACAGCGCTGCGGCCTGGTCACCGGTGCATACCTCCAGCGCAATCGGTGCCATCTCGCCGCGCAGGTGCCCGAAGGCATGAGCGCTGGGCACGCAATCCGGCAGGCAGGCGCGCGGAATGCCGAACAGCTCGAGCAGCCGCGGCGACCAGTCGCGCC
>JBGTIC010000355.1:0-2814 GCA_041745895.1 Gammaproteobacteria bacterium | reverse complement strand
AGCGCGCCAGCCTCGGCGGGATCTCCTCGACGGCATCCGGCGCGCGCTCGGGCACCGGCAGCCACGGCACGATCAGCGACAGCACGAACAGCGCCAGGAGCATCCGGCCGGTCAGTCGCCGGAAGCGACGCTCCTGCTCGGACATACGCCCGGCGGGCAGCTCGAAGCTGCGGAAGTAGGGATTCGTTGCGGCAACTGCAGCAGACATCTTCGTTCTCCGTCAGCGCAGCTGCGCCACCTGGGGCTCGACCACGCGCTGGTTCACAGCCAGCGACAGGCGCGCATAGTCGGCTTCGGTACAGGTCGCCATGATCCGACGCAGCAGGCTGTAGGGCAGCTCGCGATCACCCATGATCGTGACTTCGGCACCTTCCAGACTTGCGCGCAGCGCACGTGAGTGCTGCGCGCGCAGCGCCTCGACGAGCTCGGGAATCACCGTGCCTTCGCTGGCCATGACGTCGGCCACCGAGGCGACGCGTCGGCCCTGTACGAGGATGTCGTTCAGCGTCACAGCGACTACGACCGTTTCGCGCGGCAGCTCCCGCGAGACCGATTCGGGCAGCGTCAGGCCCCGGTCGCTGGGCAGAGTCTCGACCTCGGTGGAGTTCACCAGCAGGAAGAACACCAGGATCGTGAAGATATCCATCAGCGACACGAGATTCAGTCCGCCGCCCTTGCGGTGGCGCTCGTGGTGACGCTGCATCCGGCTTGCCCGATCGCTCATGTGCCTGACCTCGTGCCTGGACTTGCCGCCAGCAGCGGCGCATCGCCAATGGAGATATCCGGGAACAGTTCCATCTGCACCGGGGCGCCACCGTTGTCCTGATGCTCCACCACGCGCACGGCATCCATCACCTGCACCAGCACGTCGTAGCGGATATCAGGTTCGAGCAGCAGCGTGGCGGCAAACATGTCCGGATACTCGGACTTCAGGTCCTGCAGCCGCTCGGAGAGCTCATCGATCGCGGCGCGGTCGTCGTGCTGGCGACTGATCATTGCGAGCAGTCCGCGATTGCGATCGCCGATCTCCAGGCGTTCGGCCCGCACGGTCACTTCCAGCGCCAGCGCCGGCTGCTCATCATCGGCCCCGTCACCCGGGGCCGGCAGGTTGAGTTCCAGCACGGCCAGGCGTGAAAACACCGCCGTGATCAGCAGGAACGGTACCAGCACCACCATCAGGTTCATGAAGGCGGTAATGTTGAGCTCGGCAGGATCCTTGGATCGCCGTACCCGGAGCCGGCGCGATTTCATGCCGCTGCCGCCTGCTGCTTGCCGGGCTTGGGTGCCGGTTCACGCCGCTCGGTGATCGCGTTGAGAAACTTCACCGAGGCCATCTCGAGGTTGTCGATGATCTCCGAGGTCTTGGTCTGCAGCAGCGTGTGCATCAGCAGCAGCGGGATGGCGACCATCAGACCGAAGGCCGTGGTGTTCATCGCCACCGAGATGCTCGCCGAGAGCAGATCCGCCTTGTCCGCAGGATTCGCGCCGGCCACTGCCGTAAACGCGCGGATCAGGCCGATGATGGTACCGAGCAGCCCGAGCAGCGTGGCGACGTTGGCAAACGTGGCCAGATAGTGCGTACGCTTTTCCAGGCGTGGCATGACCTCCATCAGGCTCTCTTCCATCGCCTTCTCGACGTCATCGCGCCGACCTGCCGCACGGATGCGGGCAAAGCCGTAGCTCAGCACGCTGGCAATCGGCGCCTTGGAGCTACCGGCCTCATGTGCGGCCATCTGGAAGTTGCCGCTTTGCAACTGCGGCGAAATGCGCTTCCACAGCGCCCGGTTGCGGGTGTCGGTGGACTGCAGGTAGAGCCAGCGCTCCACGGCAATCGCCAGACCCAGCGCCAGCACCAGCACGATCGGGTACATGAATACCCCACCGTCCTGAAAGAAGCGCACTATGCTCGAGTACATGTCCATCGGTTTACTCCTTCAGGCATTTTTCGTGTCAGTTCATGAATCGGGACGATCGCCGTACAGGGCGTCGTGGTAGCGCAACTGGCGGCGGTACTCCTGCCGGTCGACAGGCGCGATGATGTCGTTGAGCAGGGAGTCCACGGGCCGACCGGGAATCTCGCCAAGGTCCGCCGGCTTCCAGGGCACGATATGCATGATTCGCGGCAGCTCCTCGTAACCCGTGATGGCAGTGGCGTCCAGCTCGATCTCCTCGACCCCGCGTACGCTCGCCGCGGGCGTCTGCGCGCGGGCAATCCGTGGGACGGCGCTCGAGGCCTCCTCTGCAGCCCTTGTCGGCCGTACCGGCGCACTCTGTAGCGCGCCCGGCACCGCGGTTGCAGATGCCTCAGCGGTCTCCTCGGCGCTCACCCCCAAAGGCATGGTCGCCGTCAGCAGCACAACCATCAGCGTGCGCGCATTCATGCGCCACCGCCGGTGTCTGCGACACGCGTGCTCGCCTCGGCATCGACACGACGCTGCAGCTCCACGATCCAGCGTGAGACATCGGCGCCCTCGCCATTGGTGATGTCCCGGTAGCGTTGGAAATGCATCAGTGCCACGTCTGGACGCGCGAGATACAGGTCGTTGAGCACGGCGCGGTTGAAGTGCGCCAGCGCATAGTCGGGGTCTGCGATCAGCGCCTGCGCGTAGGCATCGTCAGCTGCATCGAAGCGCCCGCCTTCGCGCAGCATCAAGGCAAGCTGGTGATGGGCAGGTGCAAACTCGGGATGGCCCTCGACCAGTGAGTCCAGCACCGCACGCGCACCGGAGTCGTCGCCGCTGGCGCGCAGCACGATGGCGAGGTTGACGCGCGGACCTGCCAGATCCGGGCGCTGGCCGGCGAGCTGCTCCAGAC
>JBGTIC010000354.1:0-4459 GCA_041745895.1 Gammaproteobacteria bacterium | reverse complement strand
CACCCCCGAGGTAGCGCGATGTGCTTCGGGTAGTTCTCGGCGCAGCCGATGACGCGCGGCTTGTCCCACACCGACATCCGCATGGCCTGGGCCTTGTAGAACTCGGGATTCTGGAAGGCAGCCAGGCGGATCAGGCGGTTGCATCGACGAACACGCTAAAGCCCATTTCCCTCGGCGCCTTCTGCAGCGGCAAGGCAATCAGGTTGCCGAACCCACCCTTGGGCATCGTGTCCTGATTGGGGAATAGCCGGTCGTAGGAGGAGAGTTGTAGCTGACGCGTACGTGTACAGGTATGGCTGATGATGGCCGTCCCCAACCGTCGCGCATCGCGGGCTGGGACTCGGCTGGCGAAGAATACCCATGCGTGCGCGCCATTTCCGGAGCGCGAAATTTCCAGCGCCGCTGGCACGCCGAGCTCGTCGCAGGACTGCATGAACGCTCGGGCATCGTCCCGCCATTCCGCCTCGTCAAAGTCGACGGCCAGGAAGTAGCAGCTGTCGTCTTCCAGCAGCGGGTACACCCCGACCGTGAGCCCACCAGCCAAGTGGTTATAAACCACGTCGTTCGACAGCGGGATGAGCAAGCGATTGCTGCATTCGCCGCACTTGATGCGCGGTTTCTCGCACACACCAGCGCGCCACTCATTCGCGCAGGCCGGCGCGTAGCCCGACTTGCCCGACGTCTTGCTCTCCCAGCGGACGGGGTAGACGTCGGTGCGACCACGGAACAGTCGGCGAAACAGTGCAACCTTCTGATCAGTGGATAGCCTTGACGGCTCGGGTGCTGGCGCGGGCCGTGACGGTAAACGCCATTCAATGCCCTGCGATTCTAGCAACGCGATCAGGCGCGTGTTCTCGGCTCGCAGCGCAGCCAGGTCATCGCGATCTGCCATCTACTCCGCACTCAGCCAGAAGGTCGTCCATATCCCGCCAAACAGCGTCTGCTGGAATGCCTTGCGGACGGCCTGCTTGCGCAGATCCCGGATGCGCGCTTCGAGAAGATTGCGGATCAGGAATTTCTGTAGATTGGCGCGGGCCAGCGTGAAGCCATCCCGGCGCAACAGTTCAGTCAGCCACTTGGCTGGGTCCATCTCTACCTGGATGAACCGACGAGTTCCACCATCCTCGGCGTTTTGCTTCAACACAGCGTGTCCCGTGGTGCCTGAGCCGGCGAAGCTGTCGAGGACGATGGAGTCTTTATCCGTGGCGATCTGGAGGATGCGCTGAATCAAGCGGGTGGGCTTCGGCGTGATGAAAACGTCGTCGGAGGTATCGAAGTCGGCTAGTTCAAGTAGCTCCTTCTTCCCTTCCTGCGTATGACCGACCTCTTGGTAGAACCACATCGTCTGCGGCACGCTTCCCTCTTTTACCTCGTGCAGGAAACGCTTGATCTGTGGGATACCACCACCGTCCTTGCCCCACCAAATCCTGTTGTCGCGATCCAGTTCATCGAATTTGTCTCTTGAAACCCGCCAATACATACCCTTTGGCGGGCCATCAATAATGCGGCCAGATGGACAGGTGATTGGATACGTACCTGCCGAGTAATAGTTGCGAGCCGACAAATCACTCGTTTTCCATACGCCCCGTGGGTCTTTGTCTGGGTTTTTATAAGCGGCGTTCTGCTTTTCCGTTCGGGGCAATAAGTTCGGCTTCCATGTGTCGGCCTTTGCGTCGCAGAAGATCCGGTGGGCGTTGAAGTCCAGAATCCAGTGATGCAGCAGCTGGTAACAGAACTTGTAGAAGCCCAGCTCGCCGTCGTTGTCGTGCAGAGCAAGATTGAGCTGGGCTCGATCAACGGCAATACAGCGGAAACGCAGATTGTCGCCATAGGCGAAGAACAGATCGATCAGTTCGACGTAAAAATCGCGGCGGTTGGGTGACACCTTGCTCCACTTGATTTCGCCCCATGCCGCGTGGCGTTCCCGCAGCGCGCCGACACGTGATTTGATTTCGTTACGCAATTCCTCGGATAGCCAGAGGCTGCCGATCATGAGGTGTCGCGCACGCGGATTCGCGGATGTCAGGACATCCGGATTGGCTTCGTCGCAATACACCTCGAACTTCATCGTTGTTCCTCTCAGATCAATCCAGCACGACCAGGAATTCGGTGGCCAGCGCCTCCGGGCGCACGGCGCGTGTATCCGGGCTGCGGTGCATCTTGACCAGACCGTGGCGCTCCAGGTGGCGCAGCGTGCGCGACAGGTTGCTGGCCGCTCGGCCTGACCATTCGGCCAGCTCCAACACGGTGCGTGGCTGGCGCTCGCGCATCAGGCGCAGCAGCGCGCGGTTTTCGTCCGACAGCAGGCTGGCCAACTGCCGCCAGGAATCGAACCAGACGGTGGGCGTGGGGCCGTTGGCGTCATCGACTGCCCGACGGCCGGATTTGGCCGGACGGATGCCAATCACTGTGCGCATGTTTGGATTTCCCCGATGTGGTTTCGGGATGCTATCAGATGGAGATAGTATCTGTCGCTGGCAGAGTGATTTTTGGGGGCGCACGAAAAATCGGGTAACAGCCGCTGCCATTGCCCCATTGTTTTCAGGATTACCCTGTTCGCCTTTGGAGCGGGTTGCGGCGGCCGGGTGCACAAATCCGTCGGGAGCGGATTTGGACAGCCGAAGGCTGGCCGCGCAGCGGAAGGCCCCAGGGATGGGGCCTGCAAACCGCAAACCCTGCAAACCTGGGTTTGCAGTCTGACGGTAGGCAAGCACTGCGCTCGCGCCCCCCGTATAGGATTCCGGCCAGGAAGGACCCGCTAGTTCGTGGGTGAGCCGTCAGACGCTGGCGTCCGGCTCCTGCATCCACGCGGGGATGTCGCGTTGGCCGTGCAGTACGCGCCAGACATCGATGTGATCCGGGTGCTCGACGTAGAACACGAGGTAGGGATAGCGGGTCAGCGGCCAGACGCGCAGGCCGGGCAGGTTCAGTTCGTGGGCGTAGCGCGGGGAGCCGGTGGTGGGGTGACGGCCGATGTGCGAATAGGCCTGCTCCAGCGCATCAATCATTCCGTGCGCGGCCGTTTCAGCGCTTTCGCTCAGGTAGTAGGCGATCGCACCGTCTATATCCCGGTTGGCCTGTTCACGCGGGATGACGGGCTTGGCCTTCACCCATTGGCGCCGGGCTTGGCGCTCTCGCGTACCCGATTACGCAGACTTTCAAAGTAGCTGGCATCGGCTGGCGCGGCGGGTGAAGAAGACGCTCCCGCCAGGAGCAGTCCGCGTAATTGCAGGCGATCCTGATCCTTGCGGATCAGCTCGCGCACATACTCACTGCTGGTGCCGTAGCCGCGCTGGCTGACCTGTTCATCCACAAAGGACTTCAGGGATTCGGGCAGGGAAATGTTCATTGTGCTCATGTCGAAAGAGTAGTGATTTTGGCAAAAATTGGCAAGACTTGGAGTTCACTGACCGCTGTACTTGGCCTCGAGCCGTGCGAACACCGCGTCGGCAGGCTTGGGCGTGCCGCTGGCCTTGGACCGGGGTGGGAACGCGCAAACCCAGCAACGACGCCACTTTCCGGGTTCCCGGCGCTTCCTCTCTAAAGAGAGAGGGTGAGCATCGGGAATGCTCATGCGCCGGACCAGGAAGTTTTGGATCGCACGGCAACGGAAATCCGCGACCGAGCCGCAAGGCTCCCAGCGCGTGGGCACTGGTCGTCGAGAATTGAATGGCTATATCGGAGGCGGATCCCAGAAGGCTTAGGCCACTCCTGGATGAGATCGCAGGGATCTTGTCTCCGGGGACTGTGTGATAGCCATCGGAAGTGCCATAGATCGTGACCAAGACCGCACGAAATGGTGTGGCGTCGTGGATGTCGAGCGCTGAGATTATCCGGCGTGCCGCAGTCCAATCAGTTCTGCGATTGCCCTATCAGCTTCTTCTTCCGGCGTGACGTTTCGATTGCCAAGTTTTTTCGGTTTCGGAAGCTTTCCGTCCCGACGCAGACGCCAGATCATCATGTTTGAGCAGCCGCCGAGCTTTTCCTTCAACTGTTTGTCAGTGATTAGCCGTTTCATGAAACCGTCTCCCGTTTTAACGTGATATCGACGGTTACGATTGTTGTTGGCATGTCTCGGCGTCGCAGCAAAAAATCACTTCAACCGGCGTCGTGGTTTTCTAACGTCATGATTCTCTGACAGTTCGTCGGGTATGTAGGCTGGTCACGAAGAGCCGCGGTTCGCGTCCGCGACCCTGTCAAGATAGTCGGCCCACCGCTGCAGCAGGCGCGTCCGTTCCTCGAACCGGTCTCCCCTGTCGTAGGCGCCCTTGACCTTGTTCTGCTCGGTGTGGGCCAAGGCGCGTTCCACGGCGTCGACGGACCACATGCGATACTTCTTGCCGTCGACCTCCGTGACGGCCTCGTTCAGGATCGTCGAAGCCAGAGCGCGAAAGCCGTGGACGGTAGTGCGCTTGTGGAAGCCCATCCGGTAGACGGCGTAGATCATGGTGTTCTGGCT
>JBGTIC010000353.1:0-2511 GCA_041745895.1 Gammaproteobacteria bacterium | reverse complement strand
GGGACGCACCCCCGCCTTGTGTCCGGCGTGGCGCGGCAGGCCGCGCGCGCGGGCCCAGCGGCCATTGCCATCCATGATGATGGCGACATGCACGTTCGCTAGATCTCCATCAGCTCGGTTTCCTTCTCCGCCAGTACCCCGTCGATCTCTGCAATGAAGCGATCGGTGAGCTTCTGGATCTCGTCCTGCGCACGATGATCGTCATCCTCGCTGATGAGCTTTTCCTTCTGCGCATCCTTGAGGTCACTGATCGCATCGCGACGGATGTTGCGAACGGCCACGCGCGCCCCTTCGGCCTCCGCCCTGACGATCTTGGTGAGATCGCGACGACGTTGCTCGGTGAGCGGTGGCAGCGGAATACGAATCACCAGGCCGGCGGAATTGGGGGTGAGTCCCAGATCGGAATTGATGATCGCCTTTTCGACGACCGCGACCATGTTCTTCTCGTACGGCGTCACACCCAGGGTGCGTGAATCCTCGACGATGATGTTCGCGACCTGCTTCAGCGGCACCGAGGTGCCGTAATACTCGACAGTCAGGGTTTCGAGCAGGCTGGGATGCGCACGCCCGGTACGCACCTTGCGCAGGTCGTTGCGCAGCGATTCGACGCTTTTCTTCATCCGCGTGGCCGCGTCTTTCCGGATGTCCTCGATCATGCATGGGTCTCCGCTACGCTATGCCCCATCAGTGACGGGCAAGCTTCAAGTCATTGTCAGTTGCTGACCTGCGTGCCGACCGTCTCGCCGCGCATCATCTTCATCAGGTCGCCAGGGTTGTTGAGGTTGAATACACGCAGGGGAAGATTGTTGTCACGGCACATGACGATCGCAGTGGCATCCATGACCTGCAGGTTTTCCACGAGCACGCGCTCGAATGACAGCGCCGGATAATGCTGCGCATCGGCGTTGTGCATCGGATCGCTGCTGTAGACGCCGTTGACCTTGGTGGCCTTGATCAGCACATCGGCACTGATCTCGATGGCGCGCAGACTCGCCGCTGTATCCGTGGTGAAAAAAGGGTTGCCGGTGCCGGCAGCAAAAATCACCACCCGGTCCTTCTCCAGATGCCGGATAGCGCGTCTGCGGATATAATCCTCGCAGACTTCGTGAATCTTCAATGCCGACATCACCCGGGCGAAAACGCCAATGCGTTCGAGCGCATCCTGCAGCGCCAGTGAATTGATCACAGTGGCAAGCATGCCCATGTGATCGCCGGTCACCCGATCCATCCCGCCCTGGGCCAGACCCGCGCCACGGAATATATTGCCTCCGCCGATCACCACCCCGATCTGCACGCCGAGTTCGCGAACCTCGGCGATCTCGCGGGCCACCCGCTGGATCATGGCAGGATCGATGCCGTAGTCCATATTGCCCAGCAGCGCCTCACCGCTGAGCTTGAGCAGGACTCTGCGATAGACTGGCGGCGCGTCGCTCATGTACTCCCCTTGCCGGCATCAAGGCTTTAGACTGCGTGTTCGATGCTCGGCGCATTCTAGCCGATCCGGCAGGTGGCGCACTGCCGGATAAGCGACCTAGCCTCCGCGCACCTGGGCCATCACTTCCTCGACGAAATTGTCCTGCTTCTTCTCGATGCCTTCGCCGACTTCGTAGCGCACAAAGCCGTGCACTGTCGCCCCGGCCTGCTTGAGCAGCTTTTCGACCTTGAGGTCCGGGTCCTTGACGAAGGGCTGGCCCAGCAGCGTGATCTCGGCAAGGTACTTGCGCACCCGGCCTTCGACCATTTTCTCCACGATCTCCTCGGGTTTGCCTTCCTGGCGCGCCTGATCGAGCAGGATCTCGCGCTCCTTGGCCAGCACCTCCGGGTCGACCTGGTCGGCAGACACACAGACCGGGCTGCTGGCGGCAACGTGCATTGCCAGATCCCGGGCCAGGGACTCATCCCCTCCCTGGACATCGATCAGCACGCCGATGCGGGTACCGTGCACGTAGCTTGCGAGCTGGCCTCGCGGACTGACAACGGAAAAGCGCCGCACGCTCACGTTTTCGCCGATCTTGGCCACCAGGTCGGTGCGCACCTGCTCGAGCCGCGTGCCTTCGACTTCAAGGGCCATCAACGCGGCGACATCCGCGGGACGCTCGGCCAGCACGGTGCGGGCGACCAGCTCTGCGAAATCGGTGAAATTGGAATCGTTGGCGACGAAATCAGTCTCGCAGTTGATCTCGGCGATAACCGCTGCTGCCGAATCCTGTGCGACAACGATGCGTCCTTCAGCCGCCACGCGACCGGCCTTCTTGTCGGCCTTGGCCTGACCCGACTTGCGCAGCACCTCCACGGCCTGCTCGATATCACCGCCGGCCTCGACCAGCGCCTTCTTGCATTCCATCATGCCGGCCCCGGTGCGTTCACGCAGGGCTTTCACCTCGGCTGCAGTTATAGCCATGAGATAAGGTCTCCGAATCTTTGGCGGGCGCCGCCATCGGCGTGCGCCAGCCGGGTTTGCGGCAGGGCGGAACGATACAATCGCGCCGCCCTGCCGGAGGATCACCGCGT
>JBGTIC010000352.1:0-17550 GCA_041745895.1 Gammaproteobacteria bacterium | reverse complement strand
CCCCACGCATGCGCGATGATCGGCGAGAGCGCCATCAGCACGCCCATCGCCAGCAGCACCGTCACCATCCAGACGCTGTGGCCCACGGCCACCGCAGCCAGCGCCGTAGCGCCCAGCCGGCCGGCCATGACCGTATCGGCAAACCCCATGCCTGCCATCGCGAGATTGTTCACGATCAATGGCGCGGCAAGGCGCGCAAGGCGCCCGACCTCGATGAACAGGCGCTTGGGCAGGGGTTGGGACGACATGGTGAAGCTCACGAGATCGACGACGCCGGGCGGCGGCGTGGGCAGCGCATTGTCCCGCAAATGCGTCGCGGACGACACCCGCCACCGCGCCGATCAGTCAGCAGCGTGCCGGCTTTATGTGACGGTTGAGAACTCTTTTCGGTAGCGGGCCATGCCTGTGCCTGTGACGCCGCGCATCCTGGCTGCATCGAGCGTCGCGATCATGAATGCCTCCTCCGGCACTTCCCACTCGCAGCTGATGCCAAGCGTGCTGGCGCTGCGAAAGCCGAATCGTGGAAAGGCCTGATCGATTGCAACCTCGTCGCCGGAACATTCTTCGCGGATTGCGATGTTCACGCCAGCAGTCAGTCCCTGGTTTCGGGGGCATTGCGCTGCGAGGGATCGCGTGTGAAAGCCTCAATAGACGCGCGCGGATCGGCCTTCCTGCGTTGCGCCTCGGCGGCCGAGGCCCACCAGACAAGCTGACTGAACGTTCTTCCGAAGTAGTGCGCCCATCGGTCCGCGCCGTGGGCGTCGGCTATGGACCCGTCTTCTTCGAAAACTTCATGCGCCCGTGGCACATGAATCATCGCGGACACCGGAAGACATCCCAGCTCCGAGAGAAAAGTCCGCATCGCAACGGCTGCTCTTACGCCGCCCCATTGGCTTGCAGAGTACGTCACGATCGCGCTCGGCTTGTATGCGAATAGCGAACTGCCAAAGTGATTCAGCAGATGCGCCAACGCCGGACTCATGGAATGGTTGTACTCCGGGCTCACCATGATGTAGGCGTCAGCTTCCTCGATCATCGTCGCGAGGGCATCCAATGGCGAAGGACCTTTTCCGCGAGCATAGGAGAAGTGCGGCTTGAACACTGCGCCGAGGTCGTAATCCAGCGGATCGACGAGTTTTAATGAATGGCTGCCCTGGTTCGATGCGAAGAAGCTCATGCTGGCGCGCGCAACTCTCACGCCCAGGCGCGGCGGTGCCGGCGGGGAACTGTCCCTGATCGACCCCAGAAACAATATTGCCTTCATCGATCAATCCTGTGGCTCCGTCATGCCAAGCATCGCATATCGAACCCGGGCCGCCCTGCGCCGACGCGCCCGATCCGGTCCACGGCTGCAGCAATGCCCCTTGGCATCGTGTACCTTCTCCGCCATGCTGACCGCGTTGTCGTCGCGAGGGGACCGGGATGAACGATGGAAAAGCACGGCGCGTTGCCGTCATCGGGGGTACACGGATTCCATTCTGCCGTTCTCATACCGGCTATGCGCGCTGCTCCAATCAGGAGCTGATGACCGCGGCGCTGCGGGGGCTGGTGGACAAATACCAGCTGGCCGGGGAAAAGCTCGGCGATGTCGCACTGGGGGCGGTGCTCAAGCACTCACGGGATTTCAATCTGGCGCGTGAATCGGTGCTGGATTCCGGACTCGCACCCGAAACCCCGGCGGTCGACCTGCAGCGCGCCTGTGGTACCGGGCTGGAAGCTGCGATCCTGGTCGCCAACAAGATCGCGCTGGGCCAGATCGAGTGCGGCATCGGCGGTGGCACAGACACCACCAGCGATCCGCCGATCGTATTCAGCGACCGCTTCCGGCGCATCGCCACCGCCAGTTTCCGCGGCCGCAGCACCGGGGAGCGACTCAAGCCGTGGCTGGATCTGCGACCCGGGCACCTGAAACCCGCCTTCCCCGACACCGGCGAGCCGCGCACACGCCTGTCGATGGGACAGAGCACTGAGGTCACGGCCAAGCAGTGGGGTATCACCCGCGAAGCGCAGGACGCGCTCGCGCTGGCCAGTCACCAGCGCGCAACCGCGGCGTGGGATGAAGGCTTCTACGCCGATCTGGTCACGCCATTCCAGGGCGTGACCGAAGACAACAACATCCGTCGCGACACTTCACTGGAGCGCCTGGGCAAACTCAAGCCGGCCTTCGATCGCAGCGCGCGCGGTACGCTCACAGCCGGCAACTCCTCGCCATTGACCGACGGCGCGGCCTGCGTGCTGCTCGCCTCGGAAGCCTGGGCGCAGGCGCGTGGGCACAAACCGCTGGCCTGGCTGACCCATGCCAAGGTGGCAGCCATCGACTTCGTCGAGAAAGAAACACTGCTGATGGCGCCGGCCTATGCCGTCTCGGAGATGCTCGCCGATGCCGGCTTGAGCCTGCAGGACTTCGACTTCTACGAGATCCATGAGGCCTTCGCCGCACAGGCCCTGGCGACCATGGCGGCCTGGGAATCGCCCGAGTTCTGCCGCGAGAAACTGGGGCGTGAGGCACCGCTGGGCGCGATCGATCGCAGCCGGCTCAACGTCAAGGGCGGCAGCGTGGCGATCGGCCATCCGTTCGCTGCCACCGGCGGGCGCATCGTCGCCAGCCTTGCGAAAATGCTTGCCGACAACGGCGGCGGCCGCGGATTGATCTCGATCTGCACCGCCGGGGGCATGGGGGTCACGGCAATTCTGGAGGCATCGCGGGGATGACGGGATTCGACAATTTTCTGGGGCTGCTCAACGACATTCTCTGGCATGACAGCGTGCTGTTCGTGATACTTGGGACCGGCATCCTGTTTACGATCTGGAGTCGCTTCTCGCAGTTCCGTGCCCTGACCCATGGCTGGGCAGTCATCCGCGGGCGCTATGACGACCCGAACGACCCCGGCGCGATCAATCACTTCCAGGCGCTCTCGGCGGCGCTCTCGGCCACCGTGGGCCTGGGCAATATCGGCGGCGTGGCGCTGGCCATAGCACTCGGCGGACCCGGCGCGGTGTTCTGGATGTGGGTGGTGGGCATGCTCGGCATGTCGGTCAAGCTCACCGAAGTCACTCTCTCCATGCTCTATCGCAATACCGACGATCCCGATGACCCGCATGGCGGGCCAATGTGGGTGGTCAGCAAGGGGCTGCGCCGACACGGACCGCGGCTCGGCATGTTTGGCAGCGTTGTCGGCGGCATTTTCTGCGTCACGCTGCTGATCTCGGCGACTACCGGCGGCAACATGTTCCAGGCGTGGAACGTCGGCCAGATCACCCAGACCTACTTCGGCATCCCCAGCGTGGTCTGCGGCATCATCCTCGCCGTGGTCGTGGGCAGCGTCATCATCGGTGGCATCAAGCGCATCGGTGCGGTGGCCGGACGCCTCGTGCCGTTCATGTGCGCACTCTACCTGCTCGCCGGCAGCTACGTGCTGATCGTCAATGCGCAGGAACTGCCCGGCCTGATCGTGCTGATCTTCCAGTCTGCGTTCGCCCCGACAGAAGCCGCAGGCGCGTTTATCGGCGGTACGGCCGCCTACGCCTTCCTGTTCGGCATGAAGCGCGCGCTGTTCTCCAACGAGGCGGGTCAGGGCTCCGCACCGATTGCCCACTCGGCGGTGAAGACCGACGAGCCGGCCCGCGAAGGCATCGTTGCCGGTCTCGAGCCGTTCATCGACACACTCGTGGTGTGCACGTTCACCGCGCTGGTGATTCTCTCCACCGGCATCTGGAACCGCCCGGCGGAAGTCATCTACGCGCAGCCACCCGCGGCGGTGCAGCTTGAGCAGGGCGCGTGGAGCTTCGAGACCCTCGAGGCGCCGCGTCTGCCACGCGCCGCCGGTGACTGGGTGCCCGGACAAAGCGTGTTCATGATCATCGAAGCCCACGAGAACGAACAGTCGGGCAACAACCGGCATCGGCTCGACGGCCGTGTAGTCGCCACCAACGACACCATCGTCATCGAGTGGAACAACGTCATTACCGATGTCCAGCCCTCCCTGGTGGATGGCGGGATTCACTTCACCTATGTGGGTGCGACGCTGACGGCCAAGGCCTTCGATACGGTGCAGGATGGACTGGGCAAATGGCTGGTCACAATCGCTGCCTGGCTGTTTGCCGTCTCCACGATGATCTCCTGGGCCTATTATGGCGAGCAGGGCATGATTTACCTGCTCGGCAAGCGCTCAGTGCTGCCCTACAAGCTGGTGTACTGCGCATTGATCATCGTAGCCACACTGGGCTTCATCGAGACCGATGCCCAGCTGGATAATCTGACCGGCGTGGGCACCGGCGTGATGCTGGTCGTCAACATCCCGATCATGCTGCTGCTGGGCCATCAGGCGATGCGTGCGTACCACGACTATATCCGCCGTCTGAAGAACGGACAGCTTGGTCCGGGCCACCCGGCCCCGTCGGTCGAGGATCTGCTCAGCGGTCGCGACGTGCGCTGAGCCGCCGCGGACCGGTGACCGGAATCCATCCCGGACGGCGACCCCCGGCGCCGGCCGCGTTGAGCTCCGCGCATCCGGTCGTGCGTTAACGAACGGAACTGAAGTATCCCGCTGGTTAGCCTCGTTTGCATCTGTCAAAGCGAGGTGCCCCATGCCGGTAAAACTCAAACCGCTGAAGCGGCAAACCATCGTCATCATGGGCGCAAGTTCCGGCATCGGCCTGGCGACTGCGCGGATGGCGTGCAAGCGCGGCGCGAAGGTCGTGCTCGTGGCTCGCAACGGCGAGGCGCTCGAGACCATCTGCAACGATCTGAAACGCGAGGGCGGCCGCGCCGACTTCATCGTCGCCGACGTGGGCGTGCGCGAACAGGTGCGCAACGTCGCCGAGACGGTGATCGCGCGCCACGGCGGGTTCGACACATGGATCAACAATGCCGGTGTCGGGGTGTACGCGAGAATCGAGGACACCACCGACGAGGACCATGAGCGCATCTTCCAGACCAATTACTGGGGTGTCGTCTACGGCTGCACCGAGGCGCTCAAGTACCTGCGCAAACACGGTGGCGCCCTGATCAATACCGGATCGATTTCTTCGGACATCCCCGCGCCGATTCTGGGCGTGTATACCGCGACGAAGCATGCCGTAAAGGGCTTCACGAACTCGCTCAGGCTCGAACTCAACCACGACCAAGCGCCGGTGTCGCTGACGCTGATCAAACCAAGTGGCATCAACACACCCTTCGGTGACCATGCGCGCAACTACATGAAGCACGCCTCGCAAGTCCCACCCCCGGTGTATTCGCCGAAAGTCGTCGCGAGCGCGATGCTTCATGCGGCCGAGCACCCGACGCGCGAACTCATCATTGGTGGTTCCGGCGCGACGCTGATATCGTTCGCCCGCTTCCTGCCGCGAATCGCTGACCGCGTACTTGAAAAGATGTTCTTCAAGACCGCAGTGGACCGCGGCCGTCCGCCGGGCGATACCGAAGCCCTGCACGAAGCCGGCGGCGGTGGTCGCACACGCGGCGATCAAGAAGGCTACACGCTGAAGACGAGCGCTTATACCTCGGCAAAGAAACATCCCGGCGCGGCGCTTGGCATCGGCCTGGCGACGATCGCCGCAGTCGTTGCGGCACGCCAGCTCGCCGCAGACCGTAACCAGAGTTTCATCGAGCGCGTATCCAAGCGCCTCCCGCTGTCGAGGCACTGACGGTTGACCCCTATCGCCTCGTGGTGCTCAGCGTCGTCGGCGCGGCTCTGCTCGCTTGCGTCCACCTCTTCGCGGGGCACCTCCATACCCTGGTGGGTTCCGTCCGGCGACCCCTGTATTCGGTGCTGTCAGGCGTCACGACAGGTTATCTGTTCCTGAAACTACTTCCTGGCGTGAGCCGCGGCAGAGCGCTTCCAGTACTCGGCGAGCTCCCGGAAGATCAGGCTGAGGTCGTCTTCTTCGGCCTCGCGCTTGCCGGCTTCGTTGGCTACCACGCCGTCGAGGTCTGGGCATGGGCAAGCCCCTCGGTGAGGGGGGAGGCCGGCCGGCAGGCCCACGTGTACCGTGTTCACCTGGGTGCCTTCGCGGCGTTCAACGCCGCAGTTGCCATCCTGCTGCCCCATCAACTCGCCGCGGGACTTCCCATGGGCGCGCTGTACGTCGCAGTTCTGATGCTTCACCTGCTGGTCCTCGATCATTCTCTGGCCCGCCTCCATGCCGGACGCTACGGCACCGTGGCCCGGGTCCTCCACTCGTCGAGTCTGGCGATAGGCCTCGTGTTCGCCCTGATTGTGGGCCCCCTCCCGCCGGCGTCGCTGACGGACCCGCTTCTCGCGGTCCTGGCAGGTTGCCTTGCACTCCAGGTAATCCGCATGGAAATCCCGGCATCCCGGCAAGGGCACCCGGCAGCCTTTGCGTTCGGTGCCCTGCTCTTCGCAACAGTGTTCTTCTTCGCCATGGGCGACAGTGGGCGCCCGTGGGCCTGAGGTTCGGTGGCAGGCGCCCGCGCGAGGAGGCGCGCCGATTTCTCTGACACCCGTTTACAGCGGCTACAATAGCCGGCCAATCCGCACGACTGGAGCACGCCATGAAGTTGAGTGACGACCGGCTGTTCCGGCAGCAGGCCTATGTGGCCGGCCGCTGGATCGATGCACGCGACGGGGGAAGCACGGAGGTGACCAACCCGGCCAATGGGCAAGTCCTTGGCAGCGTGCCGTCGCTTGGGGTCGCCGAGACCCGCGAAGCGATCGAGGCTGCCGAGGCGGCCTGGCCGGAGTGGCGGGCGCGTACGGCCAAGGATCGGGGAGCAATTCTGCGGCGCTGGCATGACCTGATGCTCGAGCACAAGGCAGATCTGGCACAGCTGATGACCGCCGAACAGGGCAAGCCGCTGGCCGAGGCCGAAGGCGAGATCGCCTATGCGGCCAGTTTCCTCGAATGGTTCGCTGAAGAAGGCCGGCGCCTGTACGGCGAGACCATCCCCGGACATCGTGCTGACACACGCCTGCTGGTGCTCAAGCAACCCGTGGGCGTAGTCGCGACCATCACGCCCTGGAATTTCCCGGCCGCGATGATCACGCGCAAGGTCGGACCGGCATTGGCCGCCGGTTGTACGGTGGTCAGCAAACCCGCACAGCAGACCCCCTACTCGGCGCTCGCGCTGGCCGAGCTTGGCGAGCGCGCAGGCGTGCCCCCGGGGGTGTTCAATGTCATCACGGGCAAGGCGCGCACGCTGGGCGGCGAGATGACCGCCAACCCGATCGTGCGCAAGCTTTCGTTCACCGGCTCCACGCAGGTGGGCAAGCAACTGATCGCCCAGTGTGCCGACACGGTCAAGAAAGTCTCGATGGAGCTGGGCGGTAACGCGCCGTTCATCGTCTTCGACGACGCCGACCTCGACGCGGCAGTCGCGGGCGCGATCGCCTGCAAATTCCGCAACACCGGCCAGACCTGCGTGTGCGCTAACCGGATCCTCGTACAGGATGGCATCTTCGATGCGTTCGCGAAGCGTCTCACCGAGGAGGTCGGCAAGCTGATCGTCGGCGACGGACTGCTCGGCGACACCCACCAGGGACCGCTGATCGACGACGATGCTGTGGCCAAGGTCGAGGAGCACATCGCGGATGCAACGACGAAAGGGGCGAGCATCATGGCCGGCGGCAAGCGCCATGCCCTGGGTGGTACGTTTTTCCAGCCCACCGTGCTGCGCGATGTCACCTCATCGATGAAGATCGCGCACGAGGAGGTCTTCGGTCCGGTGGCGCCGCTGTTTCGCTTCCATACCGATGAGGAAGCCATCAGCCTTGCCAACGACACGCAGTACGGACTGGCGGCGTATTTCTATACGCGCGACCTGCGACGCTCGTGGCGCATCGCCGAAGCGCTGGAATATGGCATCGTCGGATTGAACACCGGCATCGTCTCCACGGAGGTCGCGCCGTTCGGGGGCGTGAAGGAATCCGGGATCGGTCGCGAAGGCAGCCGGCACGGCATCGAGGAATATGTCGAGATGAAATATCTTGCTGTCGGCGGACTGCATGCCTGACCACGCCAGGGTGGTTCAGGCTGCGCTGCGACACACCGATGCCGGGGACTGATCGCCGCCTGTTCCTGCTGCTGGCGGTCATCGCAGCGCTCGGACCGATGACCATGCAGATCATGGTGCCGGCGCTGCCGACCATCCAGCAGCACTTTGGCGTGAGTGTGAGCCAGGCGCAGCTTGCGTTCAGCGTCTTCGTGTTTGCGCTGGGCCCTTCGCTGCTGGTTTACGGTCCGTTGTCGGATCGGTTCGGCCGCCGCCCGGTGCTGACCGTGGCCATCGGCATCTTCTGCGTCGGTACGCTGATCTGCCTGCTCGCGCCTTCGCTGTCCTGGCTGGTGGCGGGACGTGCCACCCAGGCCGTGGGCTCTGCCGCCGGGCTGGTGATCACGCGTGCCCTGCTCTCGGATCTGTTCGGGCCCGAAGGCATGGCCGCAGCCCTTTCGTGGACGACGATGGCCATGGTCGTGCCGCCGATGCTTGCGCCCACCATCGGTGGGGCGCTGGTCGATACCACCGGCTGGCGCGGCATCTTTGTCGTGCTGCTGCTGGCCGGGGGGGTGGTGCTGTATTTCACGCTGCGGTTTCTGCCCGACCCGCCGGTCTCGGACGCTCGGCGGCACAGCAGCTGGATCGAGAAATTCCGCATCGTGCTGACGCGTCGCAGCTTCTACCCCTACGCCGTCCAGGGGATGCTGATCATCGGCATGTTCTACGGCTTCATGGCCGGCGCGCCGTACTTCATGGTCGATGTGCTCGGGCGTCCGGCTACGGAGTACGGGCTGTACTTCCTGCTGCCCGCAGGTGGCTACATTCTGGGCAGCTACATCTCGGCGCGGCTGGCAGCACGGCTGGGCATCAACCGGCTGATCGTCCTCGGGGCGGCGCTGGCACTGGTGTTCGCCACCCTGCCGGTGATCTTCACGGCCAGCGGGTTGTGGGTGCCGGCCGCCTTCTTCATCCCCATGGCGCTGATCACCATCGCCAATGGCATTGCGGTGCCCAGCACCCAGACCGGGGCGGTTTCGGCGGTGCCGGAGGCCACCGGGACTGCCTCGAGCATGATCGGCTTCATGCAGCAGGCGGCCGGCGCGGTGATCGTGCAGGTGGTCGGCATGCTGCAGAACGATACCCCCTGGCCGATGGTCACGGTGGTGTTCGGCAGCGCCATCTTGTCAATGATGGGCGCGTTGATGCTGTCACGATACGGGCTGCAAAGCCGGGTCGACTAGGCCATCGCGCGGGCGCTGCGCTACACGGGCAGCACCGTCGTGTACTTGACCTGCTTGAGCGCGAAAGTCGAACTCACTGAGGCCACGCCGGGCAGATGAACGAGGCGGGTCTTCAGCAGGCGCTCGTAATCGCTGACATCACCCACCACGATACGCAGCAGAAAATCCCGATCACCGCTGAGCGTGTGGCACTCGACGACCTCGGCTACGTCCTGCACCGCTTCTTCGAAGCGTTCGAGGGTTTCCTCGTCATGCCGGGTCAGCGTGACCTGGGCAAACACGTTCACGTCTAGATTGAGCAGCCGCGGATCGAGCAGCGTCACGCGCGCGCGGATCACACCGGCCTCTTCCAGCCGTCGAATACGCCGCCAGCATGGGGTGTGCGACAGGCCGATCCGCTCGCCGAGTTCTGCCACGGATAGATCGGCACGCAACTGCAGTTCGCGCAGGATGCGCAGATCGAATTTGTCGAGCTTGATCTGTTCCCGCATCCTACTGCACTGCACCAACTTAGGATGAACATCCTAAATTCTGGCGAAAACCGCACTTAAACGCAATTACTCGCCCACCAATCGGGCGTAGGCTCGTGAATTCACAAGCTGCGATGTTCGCGGCTCGGGGGTGCGATGGCGCTGAGAAACATCGAATCGCTCGACATCCGCTACGCGGCGGACGCAGGGGAGGTCTATCTGACGGGCACCCAGGCGCTGGTTCGCCTCATGCTGATGCAGGCGGGGCGTGATGCCAGCGCCGGCCTCAACACCGCTGGGTTCGTGTCCGGCTATCGGGGCTCGCCGCTGGGCGGCCTGGACCAGCAGTTCTGGCGCGCGGCGCGTCACTTGCAGGCTGCCAGCATCCGCTTCCAGCCCGGGGTGAACGAGGATCTTGCCGCCACCGCCGTGTGGGGCACCCAGCAGGTAGGCCTGTTCCCGGGCGCGCGCCACGATGGCGTGTTCGGGATGTGGTACGGCAAGGGCCCGGGCGTGGATCGCAGCGGCGATGTGTTCAAGCATGCCAATGCGGCAGGCACCGCACGCCACGGTGGCGTGCTGGCCGTGGCCGGCGATGATCACGCCTGCAAGTCCTCGACACTGCCGCACCAGAGCGAACACGCCTTCATAGACGCGATGATGCCGGTGCTCAACCCGGCGGGCGTGCAGGAGGTGCTCGATCTCGGACTCTACGGCTACGCGATGTCGCGCTTCAGCGGCTGCTGGGTTGGCTTGAAGGCCATCTCCGAGACCGCGGACTCCGCGGCCGTCGTCGACGTGGATCCCGGGCGTGTGCGCATTGCGTTGCCCGAGGACTTTGCGATGCCGGCGGAGGGCTTGAGCATCCGCTGGCCCGACCCGCCGCTGGCGCAGGAAGCACGCCTGCACGCTCACAAGGTCTATGCGGCGCTGGCCTTCGCACGCGCCAACCGGCTGGATCGCATCGCACTGGACTGCGAGCGGCCGCGCCTGGGCATCGTTGCCACCGGCAAGGCCTGGCTGGACGTGCGCCAGGCGCTGGATGACCTGCACATCGATGAGAACATGGCCCGGCGCATCGGCCTTCGCCTTTACAAGGTGGCGATGAGCTGGCCGCTGGAGCGTGATGGGGTGCGTGCCTTCGCCCACGGTCTCGAAGAGGTGCTGGTGGTCGAGGAAAAGCGCGCCATCATCGAAAATCAGCTCAAGGAGCAGCTCTACAACTGGCGGGAAGACGCCCGCCCGCGCGTGGTTGGCAAGTTCGACGAGCAGGGCCGCGGGCTTCTGCCCTCCACAGGTGAACTCACACCTGCGGGCATCGCCCGGGCCATCGCCACGCGTGTCCAGCGCTTCCACGACTCGCCTGCGATCCAGGCGAGACTTGCGTTTCTGCAGCGCAAGGAGACCGCACTGGCCGATTCGCCCGAGCTGCTGGCGCGCACACCACACTTCTGTTCGGGTTGCCCGCACAACACCTCCACCAAAGTACCCGCCGGCAGTCGCGCCATCGGCGGCATCGGCTGTCATTACATGGCCACGTGGATGGATCGCAGCACCGAGACGTTCTCGCAGATGGGCGGCGAGGGCGCGACATGGATTGGCCAGGCACCGTTCACCGACACCAAGCACGTGTTCCAAAACCTCGGCGATGGCACCTACTTTCATTCCGGGCTGCTGGCCATCCGCGCCGCCGTGTCCGCCGGTGTGAACATCACCTATAAGCTGTTGTTCAACGATGCGGTGGCCATGACCGGCGGCCAGCCGGTGGACGGCCAGCTCAGCGTGCCGATGCTGGTACGCCAGGTGCTTGCCGAGGGCGTCGGCCGTGTGCTGGTGGTTACTGACGAACCCGGGCGCTATGCGGGTGCCGGCGCGGTCGAAGTCCCCGTGCATCATCGCCGCGAGCTGCCCGGCCTGCAGGAAAATTTGCGTGGTCAGACCGGCGTATCCGTGCTGATCTATGACCAGACCTGCGCCGCCGAGAAGCGAAGGCGCCGCAAGCGGGGATTGCTGGTGGATCCGCCGCGTCGCGCCTACATCAATCAGGCGGTGTGCGAGGGTTGCGGCGACTGCGGCAAAGTCTCCAACTGCCTGTCGATCGTGCCGGTTGAAACCGAACTGGGCCGCAAGCGGGCGATCAACCAGAACAGCTGCAACAAGGATTTCAGCTGTGTGGAGGGCTTCTGTCCCAGCTTCGTCACCGTGCACGGCGGTAAGCTTCGCCCGCCCGTGCATTGCGATGCCCCGATGCCCCGGATCGAGCTTCCCGAGCCCGCGCTGCCGGAGTTGTCACGGCCCTGGAACATCGTCATTGCCGGCATCGGCGGCACCGGTGTGGTGACCGTCAGCAACCTGCTGGGCATGGCCGCCCACCTGCAGCATCGTGGGGCGAGCGTGCTGGACCAGGCCGGTCTGGCTCAGAAGTTCGGCGCCGTGACCTCTCATGTGCGCATCGCCCGGCGGCCCGAAGACCTGCACGCGGTGCGCGTAGCCGCCGGCAGTGCGGATCTGCTGCTGGGCTGTGACATTGCCGTGGCGGCCGGCGACGAGGTGCTCGGCAAGCTCGATGCCACCCACAGCGCCGCCATCGTCAACGCGCACGAGGACATGCCAGCGGCGTTCGTTCGCGAACGTGACCTGAGTTTTCCGGCCAGCGGTCTGCGCAAGCGCATCGGTGGCCAGGCGAAAAACGGCGCGGTGGACTTTATCGATGCCACACGCCTGGCGACCCGGCTGCTCGGTGACAGCATGGCGGCGAACCTGCTGCTGGTGGGCTTCGCCTATCAGAAAGGACGCCTGCCGATCTCGGCAGAGGCACTCGAGCAGGCCGTGAGACTCAACGGCGTGGCCGTGGAGATGAACCTCGCGGCATTGCGGTGGGGCAGGATCGTGGCGGTCGATCCGGCAGCCGTCGAGCGGCTGATCACACAACCCGCTCACACCGACACGACGACTTCGCCGGGTGACGATGTCGAGGCCGTCATTCAGCATCGCAGCGAGCTGTTATGCGCCTATCAGGACCAGCGCTATGCCGATCGTTACCTCGACCGCGTGCGTCAGGTCGCCAACGCCGAGACCCGGATCAGCGGCCAGACGGGCGAACTCACGCTGGCCGTGGCGCGCAATTTCGCACGTCTGATGGCCTACAAGGACGAGTACGAGATTGCACGCCTGTACTCAAGCACTGGGTTCATGCGCGAGCTGCAAGCGGAGTTTTCCGACGATGTTCGTCTGGAGTTCCATTTGGCCCCGCCGCTGCTCTCACGAATCGATCCGGCCACGGGTCGGCCGCGCAAGCGGGCCTTTGGCGCGTGGATGATGCACGTGTTCCGCATGCTCGCACCGTTGCGGCGGCTTCGCGGCAGCGCGCTGGACCCGTTCGCCTATACCGCGGAGCGGCGCGCCGAGCGCCAGCTGATCGCCGACTATGAGCATCGCCTCACCAGAGTGCTTGCACATGTCGATGCGCACAACCTCGCCCTTGCTGTCGCCCTGCTGCGTCTGCCCGAAGATATTCGCGGCTTCGGCCCTGTGAAGGCCGAGGCGATGGTTGCAGTGGCTGCGCGGACTGCGGCGCTCGAGAAGAAGTTTTTTGACACCGTGGCGCTCCCGGGCGAAATCGAACGCTCGGTGGCGTGATCCATCACAAGAGGAACAGTTCAATGAGCGTGTTCGAGAACACATCGTTTGCCGAGCATGACTGTGTGCTGCATTGTCGGGACCGCCGGGCCGGCCTGCGCGCGATCATCGCCATTCATGACCAGACGCTGGGGCCCGCGCTCGGCGGTTGTCGCATGTGGGACTACGCCACCGAGGATGAGGCACTCACGGATGTCCTGCGCCTGTCACGCGGCATGACCTACAAGAACGCGATGGCGGGTTTGCCGCTGGGCGGCGGCAAGTCGGTCATCATGGGTTCCAGGGCGTCGCTGGATCGCAGCGCGTTGTGGCCTGCATTCGGGCGATTCGTCGAAACGCTGGGCGGGCGTTACTGGACGGCGCAGGACGTCGGGGTAGCGGTCGAGGATATCGTCGCACTCGGGGAGGCCACGCGCTTCGTAGCAGGTGTGGATCGGGCAACCGGTCAGGGCCGCGATCCCTCGCCGATGACCGCATTGGGCACCTTTCGCGGCATCCAGGCCGCCGTGCAACACCGACTCGGCCAGAACGATCTGCATGGCGTCCGCGTGATGCTCCAGGGGCTGGGTCACGTTGGCTGGAGCCTTGCCGAACACCTGCACCGCGCCGGTGCGAGGCTGCTCGTAAGCGACATCGACAAGTCGCGCGTAAGGCAGGCCGAGGCGAGTTTTGCCGCCACCGCGGTCGCACCGGAGCTGGTGTTCGATGTCGAGGCCGAGGTCTACGCCCCCTGCGCACTGGGCGCGACGCTCGACGAGCACACCATCGAGCGCCTGCGCACGCCCGTCGTCGCGGGCGCCGCCAACAACCAGCTGGCCGTCAGCGAGGCGGGTGTGTGGTTGCAGCAGAAGGGCATCCTCTATGCTCCCGACTATGTCATCAACGCCGGCGGTGTCATCGCGGTCGGGATCGATGCCGTTCCCGGCGCCGACCGCGCGAGCGTCGAGCAGCGCGTTCTGGCCATCCACGACACGCTGCTGGAAATCTTCAGGCAAGCCGATGCACAAGGGATGGCCACCAGCAGCTGTGCTGATGGCATTGCGCTGGCCCGTGTCGAAGCCCGCAGGCAGCGTGACAGGCGAGCTCACAGCAAACCCGCGCCTGAGCAGTCGCGCTCGCCGCAGAGCCTGTCGAGTGCACCCTGAGCGAAGTCAGCGGGGCTGCGTGGCTTGCGGGCGGTCGATACCCGCCCAGGCTTCCTCCGCGGAAATGCCGGGCAGGCCATCAATGCTTACGGCGTTTCGGCTCTCGCGATACTCAGCAATTGCCGCTTCGCCGTGCTGGGCAACGTAGGCGCGCGTCGACGGACGCTCACCGCGGTACTCGTAGAACGGCACGCCGTAGCCGCAGGAGTCGGCGATGCGGGCGACGTCGATGACAATGATCGAGCGCACTGCGGGCAGGTCCTCGAATCGAGCCCGCAACGCGGTGAACTCCAGCTGATCTGGCGTGACGACACGGCCTCGACCGTGAAACCGCAGAATGCGTGGCGGCCCTTCGAAAGCGCACAGCATGATGACGATGCGTGCATTCTCGCGAAGATGCGCGATCGTCTCTACGCCACTGCCAGAGAGATCGAGGTAGGCGAGTTGCGTTGGACCCAGCACGCGCAGGGCGTCATGGCCCTTGGGCGAGAGGTTGATATGTCCGTCTGCTGCCAGCGGCGCGGTGCCCACGAAGAACAGCCGCTGCGCCATCAGCCAGCGCTGCATGGAGTCATCGATGTGCTCGTATTGCTTACCCATGAAAAACTCCCGGCAATAAGGGCGACGACCCCAGCCCGATTGCCTTCACATACCGTCGGGCGCGTGCGTCCGTACAGGTATCATTCCAGCCAGCCCTCGACAATCTCGATGATATGCACAATCGCCGCTGGCGCGTCGTCACTCAACGCTCCGCGCGCGAGCATGCCCCGGTGGGAGCCGGCAACCACGATCGGCGGCGGCGCCCAAGGCATCGCTACCGATGACAACGGCACTGCGCCGTCACCGACACCGTCCTCGAGCTCGCTCCACCAGGCCTCGAAGGCGTCCGCCAGTTCGCCGGCCCCGAACTCGGCAGTGATGGCCTCGATACTACGGCGCATCTCCGCGGTCGGCTCGGCCAGCACGCCGGCGATCAGCCTGATCGGGATGTGCGGCGGCCACGGCCGCGCATTCAGATCCGCCAGGAAGGCACTGTCCGGTCGCAGGTCGATTTTCGCCGCGCCCGTGCCCTCACGCAGACCCATGAAAAGCGAAAAGCGCCGCTGTGAGGCACTGGCGATGAGTTCACGCACTTCCAGCCAGGCGCGAAGGCGCGCCCAATCGGAGCCCCGGTTGGGTGTGGCGATCAGGATAGCGCCACGCACCTGGGCCCCCTGAAGGTCGTTTCCTGCATCGCTCGGCGGGTAGCGCCAGCGGGAGACGAAATCGCGGATGACCAGACCGCCCATGCTGTGCCCCACCAGGATCACCTCGCGATCTGCAGTCAGCCTGGGCCAGTACTCGGCCAGCATGTCGGCACTGCGATCGATGGCCTGATCGTTGGGGTACCGGAACTCCCAGGCGGTGATGCCTGCCGCCTCGAACTCGGCGAGGAGGTCATCCCAGATGCCCCCCGGTTCATCGAGGCCGTGCAACAGCAGCACATCGGGCAACCCATCTGGCGGCCCCGCGCCGGTAGCGGCGATGAAGCCGAACTGCGCCGGCGACAGTGCCATTTCTTCAGGAAACCACTCCTGGAGCTGCTCGTGGACCAGGATGCGCAGTTCACGTTCCTGCTCCGGGTTGCTTTCGCTCCACAGCGTCCAGAGCGCAAAAAACAGCACGCACACCCCGAGCGGGACAAGGAACAGCAGGCGGCGGAACAGCTTGGCAGAGGGCTGGAACTTCATGCCGGATTAAAGGTGCCTATGATCTGCGGCAACCCGCAACAAACAGCGATGATCTGCCGAATGGCGCGGTTACTTTAGCATTCCGACCTGTGGTACGTCTGCCGTGGCGCCAGCCCTCCGCCAGCTGTCATTGCGTCCTGGCCCGGTCAGGAGGCATCGATGCGCTTCGCGCCTACTGCCAGGCGCGACTGCGCCAGCGCCAGCAGCGGCTGGGAGTCGATCGCCCGGGCGAGCTGCATCATGATGTCGTCACGACATTGCCGTTCCTGCATGCGCGCCTGTATGTCACGTAGAGCGGCGTCCCTGCACACGGCTCTCGCCTGGCTTCGCATGTGCGCGTGGACCTGCTCGAGGCCTTCATCAGTTATCAGCTGCGCGCGGTCCACGTACAGTCTGACCTCCCAGTGCTGTTCCGTGGCGCTCTGGCCGGCAGCGGCAATGCCCGGACTACCCATCATCGTCAGCGCCGCCGTTATTGCCGCGGCCGTCGAAATTGGCTTGTTCATCTGTCATCTCCTTGGCTTGGGATCGGGAAACCCGGGAATGCGTGAGCTTCGAGCATGAGATGCAGTTGCGCGGCGCATGGTTTGAATGCGCCGCTGGGATAGAATTCGAAGGCGTATTCAAACCTTTTCGAGCCCCGCAGCTTCAAACACTCGAACAGCAACGGGGAATACGGATGGTGAAGGCCGAGCTGGATCTGGACCGGCAGGAGGGCGGATACCTCGAGCGCGCGCGCGATGGCGACGCCGCGGCCTTCGAGTGGCTGTACCGCCGCCACGTGGGTCGCGTGTACGCCCTCTGCCTGCGCATGACCGCCGACGTGTCTCAGGCCGAAGAATGTACGCAGCGGTGTTTCATCCGTGCGTGGACTCGCCTTCAGGAGTTTCGCGGAGACAGCAGATTGACCACCTGGTTGCACCGGATCGCCATCAATGAAGTGCTCGGGGCACGTCGTATGTCCGGCCGGGATCGTGCAGTGCTGGTCAGTGTCAGTGACGAGGAGCGCGACGCGGCCGTTGTCGCAGCGGATGCCGGTGACGAAATGGATTTGGAAAGGACCATCGCCACACTTCCGGAGCGGGCCCGACACGTGTTCGTGCTGATCGCCATCCACGGTTACACGCATGACGAGGCCGGTGCGATGCTCGGCGTCGCCGAGGGCACATGCAAGGCGCAATATCATCGGGCCCGTCATCTGCTTGCGCAGCGGCTGGGCCACGTCGCTGGAGAATCGGCAAATGCCTGACGATAAAGACAATCCGCAGATCAACAGACTGGATCAGTCACTCGCGGCGCTACCACGCGAGGTGCAACCCGAGCGCGACCTCTGGCCCGGCATCGCAGCCTCGCTGCCGGCGCGCAGCA
>JBGTIC010000351.1:0-1674 GCA_041745895.1 Gammaproteobacteria bacterium | reverse complement strand
GGTGACCGGGTCGCGGCGTTCATGCCCAACCGGCCCGAGACGGTGATCATGATGCTGGCGGCGGCCAGCCTGGGTGCCGTGTTTTCCTCGTGTTCGCCGGATTTTGGCGTCAACGGCGTGCTCGATCGCTTCGGACAGATCGAACCGAAGATCCTGTTGTGCTGCGACGGCTATTTTTACGCAGGAAAGCGCCTGGACTGCCGAGTGCAGGTCGCCGGCATCGTTGCAGCGCTGCCCGGGCTGGCCCAGGTGGTGGTCGTGCCCTATATCGACGAGCAACCCGACCTCGGCCTGCTCGGTGAGGCGGTAACCTGGCAGAGTTTCGGCGAGGCCTGCGCTGCGCTCGAGTTCGCCCAGCTGCCTTTCGATCATCCGCTCTACATCATGTATTCCTCGGGGACGACGGGCGTGCCCAAGTGCATCCTGCACGGCGCCGGCGGCACGCTGCTACAGCACCTCAAGGAGCTGGTGCTGCACGCGGATCTTCGCCGCGAGGACACCATCTTCTACTTCACGACCTGTGGCTGGATGATGTGGAACTGGCTGGTCAGCAGCCTCGCCGTGGGTGCCCAGGTGGTGCTGTTCGATGGCTCGCCCTTCTCACCGACGCCGCGAGTGCTGTGGGATATGGCCGAGCGCTATCGCATCAGCGTGTTCGGTACCAGCGCGAAGTATCTGGCGGCCCTGGAGAAGGCGGGCGAAAAGCCGCGCGAAAGTCACGACCTTTCGCACCTGCGCAGCATCCTGTCCACCGGCTCACCGCTGCTGCCGACCAGCTACGACTATGTGTATCGCGATATCCACGCGGATGTGCAGCTGGCCTCGATCTCCGGTGGCACGGACATCATCTCGTGCTTCGCCCTTGGCACACCCATGTTGCCGGTCCACCGCGGCGAGCTGCAGACGCCGGGTCTGGGCATGGCCGTGGAGATCTTTGACGACGAGGGCGAGCGCCTGCCACCCGGCCAGCCCGGCGAGCTGGTCTGCACGCGTGCGTTTCCATCGATGCCGCTGGGCTTCTGGAAGGACACCGACGGCAGGCGCTACCACGAGGCCTATTTCGCGCGCTTCGACAACACCTGGTGCCACGGCGACTGGGCGGAGTTCACACCGCGCGGCGGGCTGGTCATCCATGGCCGCTCGGATGCCACGCTCAACCCCGGGGGCGTACGTATCGGCACCGCAGAGATCTATCGGCAGGTGGAGAAGCTGCCGGAGATTGCCGAGTCGATCGTCGTGGGCCAGGACTGGCAGGGTGATGTGCGGGTGATTCTTTTCGTGCGCCTGCAGCCGGAGGTCATACTCGACGAGGCCCTGCAGGCGCGCATTCGCCAGTACATCCGCGACAACACCACGCCACGGCACGTCCCCGCCAGGATCATCGCGGTGCCGGATATACCGCGCACGATCAGCGGCAAAATCGTCGAGCTTGCGGTTCGCAATGTCATCCACGCACGGCCCGTGAAGAATATCGATGCGCTCGCCAATCCCGACGCGCTGGCGCATTTTCACAACCTCGCCGAGCTGCGCGACTGAGCGTGGCACGAAGATGACGACACCGCTGGCCCGCTACGACCGGGCGGTGGCCGAACACGGCCTCGATGCCGACCCGGTGCAGCGCACGGCGATGAGCGCACTCGACGCGCTTTACCGTGCACTGCTCGTCGCATCGCC
>JBGTIC010000350.1:0-3560 GCA_041745895.1 Gammaproteobacteria bacterium | reverse complement strand
GCTGGGACCCGGAGCCGCCCGCCAGCAGCCCTGGACCCTCGAGGTGGCGCGCCGGCTGCCTGACCGGCCTGCGTGAAATCCGCCGTCAGTGCCGGTATGATGCAGTGCACAATCCGACCGTGCGGGCTTCCGAAACGTTCGCCGCCGGCGCGCACAGCGCGACAACGAGAATTCTCTTTCCACCGCCAGAACAAGGACCAGACATGGAACTCAAGGATGCAGTGATCGTGATCACCGGCGGCGCACGCGGCCTGGGCGCGGCGATGGCACGCAGCCTGGCAGGCCGGGGCGCAAAGCTGGCCCTGGTCGATGTCGACGGCGAGGCGCTCGATACCATGGTCGCCGAATGCGAAGGCCTGGGGGCCGAGGCACGTGGCTATGTCACGAATGTTGCCAAGGAAGACGAAGTGGTTGCCCTGTTCAACGACGTGGTCAGTGACTTCCAGCGCCTCGATGGCGTCATCAACAACGCCGGCATCCTGCGGGACGGCCTGCTGATAAAGGCGAAAAACGGCGAGATCACCGGCAAAATGAGCCTCGCCCAATGGCAGTCGGTCGTCGACGTGAACCTCACAGGCGTATTCCTGTGCGGTCGGGAAGCTGCCGAGCACATGATCAAGCTGGGCTCCAAAGGCCTGATCGTGAACATCTCCAGCATTTCGCGCGCGGGCAACATCGGCCAGACGAACTACTCGGCCGCAAAGGCCGGTGTCGCCGCACTGGCGGTGGTCTGGGCCAAGGAACTTGCGCGCTACGGCATCCGCGCCAACGCGATCGCGCCAGGTTTCGTGAGCACCGAGATGGTCGCGAGCATGAAGCCCGAAGCGCTGGAGAAGATGGCGGCGATGATCCCGCTGAGAAGGCTGGGCACGCCCGAAGAGATCGCCCACACGGTGGTCTACCTGTTCGAGAACGACTACGTCAGCGGCCGTGTCATGGAGATCGACGGCGCGCTTCGCCTGTAGCGCCACAGCCTCTGCCGACCTTCAGCCCTGGTCTGGGGCGTGGCCGGGACGATCGGTCACGAGATGGCCGTCGATGAGTTCGATGACCCGATCACAGCCCTCGGCGACGCCGAGGTCGTGGGTGACGATGATGAACGCGCAGCCGAACTCCCGGTTGAAACGGCGCAGCAGCGAGAACGCCTGGGCCGAGGTTTCGGTGTCGAGATTGCCCGTCGGCTCATCGGCAAGTACCAGCGGCGGGCGGTGAATCAGCGCGCGGCAGATGGCCACGCGCTGCTGCTGTCCCCCGGAGAGTTCCTTGGGGCGTCGCTGGGTGTAATCCGCCAGCCCCACGGCCGCGAGCAGTTCCCTCGCGCGTGCCTCGACCTGGGCATCGCGTCGACCCATAGCCGCCCAGCGCGGCAGCTGAACATTGTCCAGCGCGCTGAACGCGCTGAGCAGGTGATGGAACTGGAACACGAAACCCAGCGACTGACCGCGCAGGCGTGAGCGCTCGGTGTCGGGCAGATCGCGGGTCGCGCGTCCGTTGATCCAGACCTCGCCGTCGCTGGGCCGATCCAGCAGCCCGATGATGTTCAGCAAGGTACTCTTGCCCGACCCTGAAGGGCCAACCAGCGCAAGAAACTCACCCGGCGCGACCTCAAGGCCGATGCCGTGCAGCACCTCGGTCTCCACCGGCGTACCCTCGCCATAGCGCTTGCGTACGCCGCGCAGTCGCAGTACCGGCTCGCTGGCCGGATGAGAGGACAGGTCTGCGGGCTCAGCCATCGCGGATCGCCGTCACGGGGTCCAGCAGCGCTGCGCGACGCGCCGGGAAATGGGCGGACGCGATGCCGGTGAGCGTGGCCAGGATCGTCGCACCCACGACGAGTCCGGCACCGGCGTTGATATCGAACAACGCCTCCTCGGTGGCCCGTGGACCGATGGTAGTGAACAGCTGCACCATGCCCAGTCCTGCAGAAGACCCGATCGCAGAACCGATCAGCCCGACGATGCCCCCCTGGATCAGGAACACCGCCATGACCTGGTTGGAGGTCGTGCCCATCGCCCGCAGGATGCCGATTTCGCGGCGACGCTGAACCACGGAGACGGCCAGCACACTGGCGATCCCGAAGGCCACAGAGACGCCGACGAAACTCTGGATCAGGCGGGTGGACTCGCTCTGCGCACGCAGCGCATTGAGCAGCTGCGCGCTGGTCTGCATCCAGCTCTCGGCTGTGATGCCATAGCGCCCACCCAGCTCACGTGCAAGCCGCTCGGCGCCGAAGATCTCCTCGATGGTCACATCGATGTTGGTGATACCGCCGGGGAGATCGAGCAGGGTCTGTGCGGGGCGCAGCGGCAGAAACACGAAGCGCTCATCGAGATCGCGCACGCCCAGGCTGAAGATGCCGGCGACCTGAAAGCTGCCCGCGCGCCCGTCGGTGCCCTCGATGCGGATGCGATCGCTGATGCCCACACCGAGCTCGTCGGCCAGAACATCGCCGATGACCACCTCCGTGGCGGTCGGCCTGAACACACCGGCGCGCATGTTGTCGGGCACCGGTACGATCTGCGCGTAGCGCGCCGGATCGACCCCGAGGATGGCAATGGACTTGAATGCCTCGCCACGTCGAGCGAAGGCAGGCCCGGTGACCACGGGTGAGACGGCGACAATCTGCGGCGTGGACTCCAGTTCTGTGGCAATCGCCTGCCAGTTCTGCACCGAGCGTAGACGCTGCGAGCGCTCGTTGCGCCGCTGCGCCGCCACGACAAGGCCTTCCACCGGTCGGAGTTCACGCACGACCTCATCAGGTGCGCGCAGCTTGATATGCGCCTGGGTGCCGAGCGTGCGCTCCACAAGGTTGTCCTGCAGCCCGGAGATCAGTGCCAGCACGAATACGATCACGGCCACACCCAGCGCGACTCCCGAGATGATCAGCAGGCTCTGCGCCCTGCCCTCGCGCAGGAACTCCACGGCCAGCCGGCTTTCGTACCACAACGGCACGCGCATCAACGTGCACTCGGCCTGACGCGCTGGCCGTCCTTAACCTCGGCGCTGCGCGGCAGCACGCGATCGGCTTCGGCGAGACCGGACACCACTTCCGTGGCGGTCAAGCCGCGCAGTCCCAGCGTCACCTGCCGATCTAGCACGCGGCGTCCGTCGAGCAACCACACACGTGCCTGATCGCCCGCCTGGTCACGCAGTGCCTCGTTGGGCACCGCCAGCACACGCTCGCGTTCGCCTAGACGTATATCCACAGAAACCGTCATGTCCTGGCGCAGGAAGGCCGGCGGGTCGGGCAGGCTCAGTCGTAGTTCAAGATTGCCGCGTTCGGGGTCGACCTGCGGTGAAATGAAAGACAGCTGCGCTTCGAAAATCCGGTCGGGATAGGCATCGGCCTCGACCAGGGCATGTTGTCCGACAGCCAGTCCCTGCAGGCTGACCTCGTCCACCGGCGCCTCGATTTCCAGTTGACCTGCGGGGGAGACGACCAGCAACACCGCGCCCGGCTGCACGGTATCGCCCGGCTCGACGGTCCGGCGCAGCACCAGACCGTCGACGGGACTGGTGATGACGGTGCGGGCCAGCTCGGCGCGGGCCTGCTCGAGCGC
>JBGTIC010000349.1:0-18588 GCA_041745895.1 Gammaproteobacteria bacterium | reverse complement strand
AGCGTGCCGCCGAAGCCCGGATGAATCCCCAGTTTCACCTCCGGCAGCCCCAGCGTGTCCTGGTCTGCCTCGGCGCATACCCGGTAGCGGCAGGCCATTGCCAGCTCCAGCCCGCCGCCCAGCGCGTGACCCTCGATCATCGCCACGGTGGGACAGGGCAGGGCCGCCAGGCGCTCGATGACCTGCTGACCCTGGCGCACCAGGGTGTAGGCCTCCTCGGCATCGGTCAGCGCTGCGAATTCGCCAATGTCGGCACCGGCGATAAACCCTGACGACTTCGCCGACGCAAACACGACACCGCGCGGCGGCGCAGCGTGCAAGGCCTCCAGAAAGCCCGCGAGCTCCTCGAGAACCCCCCGCGACAGGGTATTGCTGCGGCTTGAGGCCTGATCCAGCGTCAACCAGCTGATACCCTGCGGATCATCGTGGCGCTGCCAGTGCGCTGCTTGAGTTGTCATGCCTTGCTCGCCTCCCGGCGGGCCTGCGTGGCCGCCTGTGCCTGTGCCGTGACCTCGAAATCGCAGATCAGCGGCAGATGATCCGAGAACTTCACCTGGGGGATCTCGAAGCCCGTGACCTCGATGCCCTCGCTGTAGAGCACGAAATCCAGCTCCCTCCGCGGCGCATGGCTGGGGTAGGAAGGCAGGCCCTCCAGGTTGGCGCTGCGCAGCCCCGCTGCCTTCATGAACAGGTAGATCTCGTGCCCGCCCCAGAAAGTATTGAAATCGCCGGCGACGATGACCGGCTTCTGCTGACTGCTGATCAGATCGTAGAGATGCCGGAGCTGGAAGTGCCGATGCCGGTATTTCAGGGAAAGATGAACAAGAAAGATAGCAACTTCATCCAGTTCCAACTCAATTATGAGACGCTTTATACCGGTCTGGAAGTAGTGAAAGCGCTCCCCGGCCACGCGCGGCGAGGCTAGAAACGCGTTGCCCTGCTTGCGCACGATCGGCAGGTGGTTGTTCAACGAACCGGCACCGTATTTCGACTGGTAAGCCGAATAGTGCCCCAGCGCTTCAGCGATGGCGTCGACCTGATTGATGCGTCGACTGCGGATCGAGCCTGTATCCACCTCGATAAGGCCCACAATGTCCGGATCCCGCGATTTGATGAACTCGGTGAGCCTGGCCAGATTGGCGTGATTGCCCAGCACATAGCCGGCACCGGGTAACGGCAGGTGGAACTGGGCGCCGGTCCCGGTACCATATCGGATGTTGTAGAGCATGAGACGCATCCGGGTAGTGTACTTGATGCCACGTCACCGCCGCGTGACGCCCGGCGAATGCCGCCGCGACGCTTCGCAGCGTTGCAAAACCCGGCACGCGGTTATACCGTCGCGGGGCGTCGGCTGGCCCGACAGGGGAGGACATCGTGTCGGAGAAAAATCCCATCAGGCTGTTCGTGGCACACGGCTTCGAGGCCACTGCTGACTATCTTCGCGTATTCGAGTATCTCGAACACGCAAGCAACTTCTTTTACGTCAACCACTCGAATCCTGAAGCGGTGCCGGCGCAGGGCGGCGTTGCCCCGATGAAGGATGTCTTAAGAGAACAGATGCGCCCGGCCGAGGCGGTCGTTGTGGTGGCCGGCCTGCACGCCACCGCCCCCGAGCTGTTGCGCTTCCAGCTCGACTGCGCCGGCGCGCTCGACAAACCGCTGATCGCCATCGAGCCGTTCGGAGGTGCGGATCCGATGCCTGAGGAAGTCGCCGCCCGCGCGGACGTTGTCGTAGGATGGAATGAGCGCGAGATCGTCGATGCCATCCGCCTGCAGGCGCGTCACGAAGATACCCAGCGCTGGGAAGTCATCGACTTTCCGTGATCGTCAGAAATCCTCAAAAAGCATGGTCGTCGCGCGCGACCTTGCGAATCCCATGTGAAAGGACCCCATGGACATCGAAACGGACGCACTGATCATCGGCGCAGGGCCCTGTGGCCTGTTCCAGGTGTTTGAACTTGGGTTGCTGGGCATTCGCAGCCATGTCGTCGACTCCATGCCCAGGGTCGGGGGGCAATGCTCCGAGCTTTACCCCGACAAGCCGATCTATGACATCCCGGCAATCCCGGTATGCAGTGGCCAGGAACTCATCGACAACCTGATGGCGCAGATCAAGCCGTTCGCGCCGCAATTCCATCTCGGCGAGGAAGTTCAAAGCGTCGAGCGACGCGATGACGGGCGCTTCCACGTCGTGTCCGCCGATGGCACCAGCTTCAATACCGGTACGATATTCGTCGCCGGCGGTGTGGGCTCGTTCCAACCGCGGCGCATGCGCATCGAGGGGATCGAGGCGTTTGAAGACACGCAGCTGCATTACCGCGTGCGTGACCCCAAGGCGTTCTATGATCGCCACATCGTGGTCCTCGGTGGCGGTGACTCCGCGCTGGACTGGACGCTGGAGTTGTGTGGCAAGGCTGCCTCGATGACGCTCGTGCATCGCCGCGACGAATTCCGCGCTGTGCCGGCATCCGTGGAGAAGATGCGAGCGCTGTGCGAGGCGGGGCGCATGCGTTTCATCCAGGGTCGTGCCGAAGGCTACACGGCGCACGATGGCAAGCTCACTGCACTTGCACTGCGTCTGCCCGATGACAGCGAGATGACCGTACCGCTGCAAAGCCTGCTGGTGTTCTGGGGCCTGGCGCCCAAACTCGGCCCGATCGCCGAATGGGGCCTGGACATCAATCGCAAGACGATCAATGTCGACACCGAGAAATTCCAGACCAACATTCCCGGGATATTCGCGATCGGCGACGTAAATCATTACCCCGGCAAGAAGAAACTCATCCTCTCGGGCTTTCACGAAGCGGCTCTGGCCGCCTTCGCCGCAAAGGAGCATCTTTCTCCAGGCAAGAAGGTGCATTTGCAATACACGACGACCAGCCCGTTGATGCACGAACGGCTGGGCGTCAAGGACAGCGCCTGAGGCCATGCCCGGCAGCCGGTCGCGATTTGTCATCGCCCACCGCGGCGCCAGCGGCTACCTGCCGGAACACACCCAGGAGGCCAAGGCACTTGCCTTCGGCCAGGGGGCGGACTTTCTGGAGCAGGACATCGTCGCCACGCGCGATGATGCGCTGCTGGTCGTGCACGACCTGCACCTGGACCGTGTCACCGATGTCGTGCAGCGCTACCCGCAGCGCGCGCGCGCAGACGGGCGCTGGTATGCGCGGGACTTCACGCTGGCCGAGATTCGCGAACTCGAGGTCACCGAACGCCTCGCGGCGGACGGTCGCGGCGCGGTGTTTCCGCATCGATTCCCGCCCCGCCAGGGCCGCTTCCGACTGCATACCCTCGAGGAGGAAATCGCCCTGCTGACCGGGCTCAATCGGGCCGCCGGGCGCAGCGTCGGCCTGTACATCGAACTCAAGCATCCGCAGTGGCATCGCGACGAGGGCATCGACCTGGGCGAAGTGGTGATCGATTCTCTGGCGGATGCGGATCTCGCCCGTCACGCCACACCGGTGTTCATTCAGTGTTTTGATCCCGCGGAACTGCGCCGGTTGAGGGCCCTTGGTGTCGAATGGCCCCTGGTGCAGCTGCTCGCCCGCGAGCCCGACGGGCAGGGCGACTGGCAGGGGCATGATCCGCTCAGCATGGAAGGTCTAAGCGCTCTGGCGCGCGATGTCGATGTCATCGGACCGTGGCTGGGACACGTCTGGCAGCAGGGTCAGGACACCGGGCTCACCGCCCGGGCGCATGCAGCGGGGCTCGCGGTTCACCCCTGGACGCTGCGAGCAGATCAGATGCCTGAGGGCGAAGAGGATTTTACGGGGCTGCTGCGCCAGCTCTGGCAGGATGTGGGGGTCGATGGCCTGTTCACGGATTTTCCGGACCTGGCCGTGGCCGCACGGGAGTCAGTTGTCGCAAGCGCTCGGGGGAGCACATGAGCAGGATTTATCCAGTCAAGGAACCCTTTGCCAGCCATGCACATGTCACACGACAGCGCTACGAGAGGCTCTACGAGCAATCGATTCGCGACAACGAGGGATTCTGGCGCGACCAGGCTGCGCGTCTCGACTGGCTCAAGACCCCCGAGCAGATCCGCGACGTGTCCTATGCGCTGGAGGACTTCCGCATTCGCTGGTATGCCGACGGTGAGCTCAACGTCTGCGCCAACTGTGTGGATCGCCACCTGCCACACAAGGCAGATGACACCGCAATCATCTGGGAAGGCGATGACCCTGCACGCGATGCACGCATCACTTACGGTGAACTGCATCAGCGCGTATGCCGGTTCGCCAATGTGCTCAAGGCGCGCGGCATCGGCAAGGGGGATCGCGTTACCCTTTACATGCCGATGATTCCGGAAGCGGCGATCGCGATGCTCGCCTGCGCGCGTATCGGCGCCGTGCATTCAGTGGTGTTCGGCGGCTTCTCGCCCGATGCCCTGGCCGGACGCATCATCGACTGCGAGTCCAAGGCGGTCATCACCGCCGATGAGGGGCTGCGCGGTGGTCGGCGGGTGCCCCTGAAAGCCAACGTGGATGCGGCGCTCGAGGTGCCCGGCGCGCAGATCGTAAGCGCTGTCATTGTCGTACGCAACACCGGAGGCAAGGTCGCCTGGCAGGCACCCCGTGACGTCTGGTATCACGAGGCGGAAGCCGCAGTGGATGCCGAATGTGAACCCGCGCGCATGTCGGCCGAAGACCCTTTGTTCATCCTCTATACCTCCGGTTCCACCGGCAAGCCCAAGGGCGTATTGCATACCTCCGGTGGCTACCTGCTGTACGCATCGCTGACGCACGAGGTGGTGTTCGACTACCAGCCCGGGGATGTCTACTGGTGCACCGCCGACGTAGGGTGGGTCACCGGGCACAGCTACATCGTCTATGGCCCGCTGGCCAATGGCGCGATCACGCTGATGTTCGAGGGCGTGCCCAACTATCCCGACACAAGTCGCTTCTGGCAGATCTGCGACAAGCACTCGGTCAATATCTGCTATACGGCGCCCACAGCAATCCG
Organism: Gammaproteobacteria bacterium; assembly: GCA_041745895.1. Classification (GTDB taxonomy): domain Bacteria; phylum Pseudomonadota; class Gammaproteobacteria; order Steroidobacterales; family PWYM01; genus PWYM01. The sequence continues at coordinate 13,626 of JBGTIC010000349.1, read as the reverse complement.
TGCGCTGATGCGCGATGGCGATGCGCCGGTGAAGAAAACCTCGCGGCGCAGCCTGAAGCTGCTGGGCAGCGTCGGTGAGCCGATCAATCCCGAAGCGTGGGAGTGGTACTACCGCGTCGTCGGCGACGAACGCTGTCCGGTGGTGGACACCTGGTGGCAGACCGAAACCGGCGGCATCCTGATCAGCCCGCTGCCCGGGGCGACGGACCTCAAGCCAGGCTCCGCGACCTTGCCGCTGTTCGGCATTCGCCCGGCACTGGTCGATGGGGAAGGCCAGACGCTGTCAGGTGCCGCGGAGGGCAATCTCGTTCTGCTCGACAGCTGGCCCGGCCAGATGCGTACGGTGTACGGCGATCACCAGCGTTTCATCGACACCTACTTCACGACCTTTCCTGGCAGCTACTTCACCGGCGACGGTGCGCGGCGCGACGAGGACGGCTACTACTGGATCACCGGCCGCGTGGATGACGTACTCAACGTCTCCGGACATCGCATGGGCACCGCCGAAATCGAAAGTGCGCTGGTGGCTCATTCGGGTGTCGCGGAGGCGGCCGTGGTCGGCTTCCCGCACGAGATCAAGGGGCAGGGCATTTACGCCTATGTCACGCTGATCAAGGGTGTTGACGCCACCGACCAACTACGTGACGAGCTGCGCGCGTGGGTGCGGCGTCAGATCGGACCGATCGCCACCCCTGATTTCATCCAGTGGGCGCCCGGACTGCCCAAGACGCGCTCGGGCAAGATCATGCGCCGCATCCTGCGCAAGGTCGCAGCCAATGAACATGACAACCTGGGAGATACCTCGACACTGGCCGATCCCGGTGTGGTGGAGGATCTGATCGGGCAGCGCCTCAATCGCCCGAATCAACCGTCGTGAGCATCACGAAGCGCCCGGAGGGTGAGGTTTCGGCATCGGCGCCATGCATCATCACGCGATTGCGCCCGCCACGCTTGGCGGCATAGCAGGCCGCGTCCGCAGCGCGCATCATGCTCGCCGGGGAGTGGTCTGCATCGTGCGAATAGGCCACGCCAATACTCGCTGAAAGCGACATCGCGCGTGGCAGTCCCGCAACCTGGGCGGTCAGATTGGCGATATCGTCGCGGATGGACTCGGCGATGCGAACCGCCTGATCGCGGGGGCAGGGGCTCAGCAGCACGGCGAACTCATCTCCACCAAGCCTTGCCGCGGTGTCGGTGGAGCGCACCCGCGCGCGCAGTACCTCGCCGATGCGCTTGAGCAGCTCGTCACCGGTCTCATGGCCGTAACAGTCATTGACCTCCTTGAAGCCATCCAGATCGATGTAGAGCACGGCATAGTGTTCGTGCTCCCGGTCGACGCGTTCGGCCGCCTTGGCCAGGCGTTGCCGGAACTCGCGCTGGTTCGGCAATTCGACCAGAGGGTCGTGACTGGCCCGGTAGGAGAGCTCCTCGTTGTTGTGACGAAGCTTCTGCAGACTGCTGAACAATCGCGCCGTGCTCCAGGAGATCCGCGCCGTGCCTAGCAGGAACAACAGCATCAGGAGGCCGAGCATCTGCATGGTGAGGTCGCCCTGGCGCAGGAACTGCACGATCAGCGGCAGCCCGATGGGCACCATCGCCAGCAGGTAGGCTCCCTGGATGGACGAATACAGGGAGGCGGCACCGGCACACAACATGATGAGCACCAGCGCCATGGACAGTTGGGTGATCGGTGCGTCAGCCGGAAACAGCCAGACCACGGAGGCGCCCCAGACAAGCCCTGAGGCGGCGATACCGGCCAGCCAGAGCCTGCGCCAACGCTCCCAGTCCTGCCACCTCGTGGGGTTGCTGCGGTGGTACAGCACCAGCGCAACGATGCGTGAGCCTAGGACGACGACGCCGCAGCCAAACCAGATCGTCAGCGCCGGGCGCGGCGCTACTGGATACAGCAGTGTGGTGAACACCAACGCGGCGATGGCCGCCGTGACCACGGTAGTGCCGCCATTGGCATAGAGCATTCGCACCTGGGCGATGACGGTCTGCTGCGCACGGTGGGCCGCTGTGGCCATCGCGCGACGCGATGCTATCGACGATCCTGTCGATTCAGGTGTGCCTTCCATCCGCTAACTGGCCCTCCCATGCTTAACCCCGGCGCATTTAGCAGACACCTGTTTACTAGAGCGCGCGGCAAGATGGCAGTGCTTTTCACGTATCCATGGAAAACTGCTTGAGAAGGTGCTGAATCTGGGACGTGTTTCCCTAGCAGCCGGATCAACGCCGACGTGGTGCGCAAACTGCTATACGGCCCTCCTCAGCCCTGCAGCACGAACATGCGCAGTGGCATCCACACACCCATCGCCATCATCACCAGATTCTCAGTGAGCGAGACGAAGCCCAGCGGCACCTTGCTGTCGCCGCCGACGCAGGCGCACTTCAACTCGCGACGTTCGACATATACGGCCTTGAAAACCGACACCGCTCCGACTGTGCCGATGAACAGCGCCAGCGGCGCGGCGAGCCAGATCAGCGCCCCTGCGACCATCAGGATGCCGGTAATGGCTTCCACGAAGGGGTAGACGTAGCCGTAGCGTACCCAGCGCCGGGCCAGCAAGTCATAGTTGAGGAACATCGTGCTGAAGCTCTCGATGTCGCGCAGCTTCTGCAGACCCAGCAGGGTCATGCCGATCGCCAGCACGTACTCCAGCGTACGAATGGTTGCCAGCGTGCCTGCCGCCCAGCTCACCGCCAGTCCCAGCAGCAGCGCTGTGGCAAAGATGGCGATCACGGGCTGATACGTGGTGGCATCCTCGTCAGCGACGTGCAGGCCGAAGTGCGCGCGAAGATCGTCGTGGCCGCCGATGCGCCGGCCGGCGATGAAGGTCTGCGGAGTGGTCTGGACGTTGTGCTCACGCTTGAACGCATCGGTCGCCTCGCGGGAGGTCAGCGGATGGTCCTCTACCTCGAAGCCGCGTCGCTCAAGCAGCGCCTTGCTCTTGATTCCATACGGACATACGTGCTCGTCGGTGACCATGCGATAGAGCCGGGCAGTGTTCCTGGAGTCAGATCTGGACATCTGCCTCGTCACTCAGCGCAGGTTACGCGGCAGCGCATTGTGTATGGTCGTGGCAGCGATGGCCGCGTGCCCCACGCCGACCGAAATCTGATTGAGGGCACTGACCACATCGCCGATTGCATACAGACCATCGATCGAGGTCATCTGGTCTGCGGTAACGACCAGTTCGTTCTCTTCATCCACGTTCGCGCCCAGCGCGATGGCCAAGGTCGCCTGCGAGCGACTGCCCAAAATGGGGTAGAGGGTATCGAAGAAGCGTTGCCCACCGTCCGCGTCGACGAAGCTGCACCTTGTTCCGTCGAACAGAACGTCACTTGGCCTTTTCATCAGCGCTATACCCAGATCTTCAGCGCGCTGGCGAAGCTGTGCATCCACTTCCGCCTCATCGCTCTGCACCAGCGTGACCGTTGCTGAATACGTGCGCATGAACTTGGCATGTTCGAACCCCGAACGCAGCGGTCCATACACTGCGAGGTCGACATCGCTGGCCTCGAAGCCGTCGCAGATGGCGCACAGGCGCATCGCCCCGCAGTCGATCGCCTGTTCCACCCAGGGCTTCGGCGGCAGCACGTCCTCGATGCCGGTTGCAAGCACCACCTTGCTGCCGAGGTGCTGCCGGCCCGCAGTGTCAGTCACCCGGAAGCCGCCGCGTACGTGCTCCAGCCGCGACGCCGTGGCGGCGATTACAATAGTGCCATAATCCGTTGCCTGCTTTCGCAGGCGCTCCAGCAACTCGTCGCCGCTCACTCCGTCCGGAAAGCCCGGGCAGTTGTGGGTGCGCGGTATCCAGTGTGCGCGGCTATTGCCTGCATCCAGCACGGTTACGTTGCGGTGGAACCGGTTGAGATACAGCGCGGCGGTCATGCCGGCGGGCCCGGCACCGATGACGAGACAGGCCTTGAAATCCTGATGCTGCATTCCCTTACTCGTCGATCGTAAAGCCCACCTCGATGGTGACCTGCCAATGCATGACGCGAGAATTCTCGATGTGGCCACGCGTGTCCACGATCTGGAACCAGCGCATGTTCTTTACCGTTTTACCGGCGCGCTCGATGGCCTTGCAGACGGCGTCTTCCATGCTCTCGGGCGAGGAGCCGGTGAGATGGACGTGTTTGTAGATGTGGTCGCTCACTGAGATTTCCTTTCGATACTGTGATCAGGCATGGGCAGATTCACCGACTGTTGGCGCGGCCGCGGCTGTCTCGCGCCTGCGTTTTCCTTTCGCGCTGTGACGTTCGATAATCACATTGATTTCTGAGCCGATCAGAATTGCGAGGCCCGCGATGTATAGCCACATCATCAGGATAATGATGGCGCCCAGGCTGCCGTAAGTCGCAGCATAGTCAGCAAAGGTGCTGACGTAAAAGGCGAAACCAAGCGAGGCGACAATGAGCAGGATGACACCGACGACCGCGCCCGGGGTAAGGAACTTGAATTTCTCTTCCACGTTGGGTGCATAGCGATAGATCATTGCAAAGACGAGCATCAGGGCGAACACAATGATCACCCAGCGCAGCGCCGAGAATGCCGCGAGAATAGCGCCGCCGAAGCCGAACTGACTTTCCAGCCAACCCTCCATAACGCCGCCGAGCACGATGAGCGAGAAAGCGGCGATGACGAGCAGCAGGAATACTATGCTCAACACCAGGGCTGTGCCACGGGCGCGCATAAAGCTGCGCTCTTCTTGCACGTTATAAGTGATGTTAAGTTGCCGCATGACGGCGTACATCCCGGTTGAGGCCGCCCAGAGCGTGCCGATCAGGCTGAACGAGAGCAATCCGCCGCGTCGCTCTTCGGTCACTTCCCGGACGACTCCCTCGACCATCTCGTGCGCATCGGCCGGCAGCGCCTGGCCCAGCAGATCCATGATCGCCTCGTCCACCCGCTCGATCGGCAGGTAGGGGATGATGTTCATGATCAGGATCAGCGCCGGAAAGATCGCCAGCGTCAGGTAAAAGCCAAGCACGGCGGCGCCGTTGAAAACATTGTCGTCGTTGACCTCCCGGTAAAGATCACGGCCGAATTGCTTGAGGGAGGGGCTGCCGGGCATTGCGGGCTCCTGTGGGAGCGCCGCTAAAGTGGGCGCTGGAAACACTTGCCCACACTCTATATGTTTGACGCCAGGCTTCGATGTACGCTGGCACACGAATCACCCAGGCGAAGCGTGTGTCGGGAGCTAAGCCAGCGACTGGCCAACGCACAAGGCTCCACCGGCGACATGGTGGCCGAAGAATCGCATCATTTCCCGGCTGGCATCAGGTCCCTGCGGATCGGTGCAGGATCCGGCGCCGCTGCCACCGGACCAGGCGTGTCCCCCACCGTGCAGCAACCAGTGTTCGAGCATGGGCGTGCCTTTGCCATCAACTTCTACTGTGATCGTGTAATCGCGTCCACCTGATGCGCGGCCGTGGTGCGAGGTGGACGTCAGCTGCGCACCGCCGCGGGCCTGCGAGAGCACCTGCCGCCCGTTGACCGCACGCACGGTGCGGTCCTGGTCGCCATGGAAGACGATGGTCGGCACGGGCTCGGCGGTGCCGCCCGGATTGGCGCTGCTTCCCCGGCGCATCGCCGAGAATGCCGACACCACACCTATGGCTGCCCCGTAGGCCAGACCCGAATGAACGCCCGCAGCCGCAAACAGCTCCGGATACACGCGCGCGACGATGACCGCCGCGGCACCCCCGGCCGAGAGCCCGGCGACATAGACGCGGGCGGGGTCTACAGCGAACTCACCCATCACCTCGCGTGTGATTCCGGCGATCAACGCCGGCTCGCCGCGGTCGCGCTGCTGGTGCTCGGGGTTGAACCAGTTCCAGCACGTGTTGCCCGTGGGCGAGGGCGACTGCGCCGGATAGGCGACCAGGAACGATTGCTCTTCGGCCAGCTCATTCATGCCGGTGCCGGCGGCGAAGTCCTCGGGCGACTGGGTGCACCCGTGCAGCATCACCACCAGCGGCAGCGGCTCGGCGCCACGGTTGCCGGGCACGTACACGCGGTAGGTGCCGCTGTCGCCGTGACCCTCGTGGCGACGTGATGCGAAGAGCGCGGTGCCTTCGCGCAGTCGCCCTTCACCGGCACGGTGTGTGGCTTGCGCCGAGTCGATGGAAGTGGTCAGGTTCATGCGGTGCTCCGGTACTGGGAGGCGTGCGAAGCGCGCACGATTGCACGGTATCAGCGCAGATTCTGTGCGTTGACCGACCCAGCAGCCGGTAGCGTAGCGGGGCATACCACGATCATGGGATATGCGAGCCCCGACTCCCCGGGTACGGTTCACCGAGGCAACGAATCCGGAGAACGGAGATGGGGACGATTCAGCTTTCAGGCGGGTCCGCAGCGTGGGTTCGTCGCTGCGGGAGTGGGTGGTTGCGAGGCCTCGTCGCGGCGGTGGCGCTGGTCGCAGCGACGCCTGCGGTTGTCTTGGCTTCGTCGGGTCAGCTTTACGATCAGCTCGACGTCCGGGCCAGATCTCCCAACACACAGAACCTGCAGCTCCCTGTCGCCTTCCAGGGCAGTCATACCGTACCGCTGGTGCAGGACAGAAATTTCCGCATTTCGGCGAGTGCGGGGAATTTCGAAGGTCACGCGCAATCAGTGCACGTGTTTCCCCCGCACCTGTCTGGCGTGACTGCCAGTCTCGTAGCGGGCACCACGGAGGTCAATGTCGACTTGCAGGTTGCCCTGTCGGCTGCGCCGGGTGAGAGGACGATACAGATCTTCTATCCTGTCGGCGATCCGGGATATTTCAAGATCGAGGTGCTTCCAACGCCTCGCATATCTCACTATCAGCCAACCTCGAATGAGTTCGGTGCCATCAAGCTTGGTAGCGGGATCTATAGCGGCGGTGCGCACTTTGAGTTCGCTTCGTGCCAAGCCGGGGAATTTCGGGCTACGGGCGTGCTTTCGGGCAGCAATCTCGACATTCCGGATTTGCAGGTGGAATGCGTCCATTGCAGTCAGGTCGGTCTGAACTGGCAGGGCTCGCCGGCCGGCAGCACGGTATGGAACGCCAGCCTGAACGGCAATCAGAACGTGCTCGGAAAATCCGTACGCTGGAGATTCAGGAACGCGCGCGACATTCATGGCTGGGGCGAATCAATCTCCGGTGATCTGGCCTTTCAGCTTAGACCGGACTGCACAACAGGCGGGGGCGGGGCTGCAGGTAACCCAGCGGCGCCGGTAAACAATCGAGCGCCGCAGAATCCGCCCAGAGTCAACCTGTCGCGCCTGGTGCAGCGCTCGCCAGGGCAAGGCAGTCAGTGTGTCAGCACGCAGGGCAACTACGCGCCCGGGGAGCTGACGGTCGTCGGTCTGGATTGGAGCGCGGATCCTGCGGTCGGGGAGGCCGGTGCCGCTGGTCTGAGCATCTTCTACGAAGTCCAGATCGAGAACACGGCACCTGGGGCGATGCCTTCCTGCCCTGTCGCTGGTGCGCCGCAATCACTTGAGGATCCCAAACAGTGCACCTGGCTGATGGCAGGCTCGTCCAATACGGGCACCCAGTCGACCGCCCGATCGCTGCAGGCCGGCAGTCCCTATCGCTGGCGCGTGCGCAGCATACTGCGCGACACCACCACGGGATGGCCCAACGTCGCGTCATTGAGTGAGGGGCCGTGGAGCGACTGGCAGAGCTTTACCACCGCGCCTCGTCCGCACCCGCCGACGCTGAACTCGCCCATCGATGGCTTCAAGATAAAAGGGTTTCCCCAGACGATGGATCTGACGTGGATGGCGAACACGTGCCTTCCCAGCGGCTACGAGGTAGAGCTCCGAAGAACCTACGTGTCGGGCGTTCGCGGACCGGCGCCACCGCGGGCATTTGCGTCTCCTGGGTGCGGACAGCCTGGACTGGATCTGGGTCTCGGAGGTCCCGTGAGCCACTCGATCACCTCGTACTCTGCACCGATCGCACATAATGGTGAATACCGTTGGCGGGTACGCACCTGTACCACTGCCGGCACAAGTGAGTGGTCGCCCGAGCGGAAATTCACCAAGTCGTCGCCATAAACACCGGTTTCCGGCGCGCCTCTCGTCGAGACCGATCTACGGATTGGCAAGCCGCCGGCAGCGGCTGGCGGCTACTAGTCGATGGTAACGCCGACTCGATGGTGACCTGCCAATGCATTACGCGGCCATCCCATACTTCGCATAATGTATATTATGTTAACTTGCGGACCCACATGGGCTTATCGAAAGACACCCGCAGCCTGTGGCAGCCTTCCGGGCGACGCGCTAGGCTCGACCTGTGGCGAGACACAGGTCACTGATCGTGTCGCCGAATTCGCCGATGATCCGGTTACATCCGCAACTGCCAGCAGGCACAGGTATCCGCTGCATGCGACCCGCGAGTCACCAGGCCGCCGCCAATGAGGCGTCCGCCGCCCAGGCCCCGAGTGCCGAGTTCGAAAGCTCGATGGATTGCTACGGCAACCTGGTGCGCATGCTCATTCCCCGAGCGCGAGTCGTGGCGCTGTATGCCGCTGACGGCAGCACGCTTTGGGTCAGCGCCAACGGCCACGATACCGGCGGGCTCGATGCAATTGTCGCCCAGCGGCTCGCGGTGTCGGGCGAACCTGACGATCAAGGCTTCGGTCCTGGCTGCCACCTCACGCTCGACGGCGGGGACACCGCTTATCTTGCGCCACTGTCTGATCCCAACGCCGTACTGATGGGCGTGCTTGCCCTGGTGGTGCCGGAGTCGGGCGTTGTCTGCCGCCCCTATTCGTTCATCCATGGACTCATCCAGCCGGTACTGCAGTGTCTGGAACGTGACTTGCAGTTCCAGCGCCAGCTCGGCCAGCTCAGCCGCACGGATGATGCCCCCGAGCGTGATCTTGAGCTGCTGGCAGACGTGTCCGAAAACAACAGTGCGGACAAGGATCCTGCTGGCGCGTTGACGCGGCTCGCAGATCGCTGCCTGGAGCACTTTGACGCAGTGATTTGCGCGATCATCGTCCCCGACAAGGGTCTGAAGATCATGCGTGGCCGCAAGGGCGCCGAGTTGTTCGGCAAGGACGTGCTGGCCCGCACCCAGCGTAATCTGCTCGCCATGGCGCAGCTGCATGGCAAGCCGTTCACCGCCAACAGGTTACCGAAGGCGCGCGAAGGCAGCGGACCTCAGCCCAAATTGCCCTTCAAGATCCTGTCGTGCCCGATACACGATCGCGTCAATACGGTGCAAGGTATTCTGGCGCTGTTTGCAGCACCCGATGCACCTGATTTCCGCGACCACGACGCGCGCATCGTCTCGCTGCTGACACGGCGGGCGGCCATGCTGCTGCATGCCGGTCATGACGAACTCACCGGTGCGCTGACGCTGGCGGCTTTTCGCGAAGTCGTCGCTCGCACGGCGGTGTCAGATGCGACGGTTCACAGCGTTCTGTTCGTCAATGTCGACAGCATGCATGTGGTCAATGATCGTTTTGGACTCGAGGCCGGCGACGAGGTCCTCGTCAGGGTGGCGGATCTTGCACGCGAGGCGATCAGGCCGAACGGGTCGCTGTGCCGTCTGCCCGGCGATCAGTTTGCACTGCTCCTGCCCGACAGGGACCTCGCACATGCACGCGAGATTGCCGAAAGCCTTCTGGCGCTGGCAGCCCAGCTGAGCTTCCTGCGCGATGACCAGGCAATACAGGTTTCACTGAGTATCGGCGCGGCGGTGGTTCCCGTATCCCGCGAGCCGGCAGAACAGGCGCTGGCAGCCGCCGAAGTCGCATGCCGCATGGCCAAGGATCACGGACGCGGCCGCGTCGAATGCTATCAGGAGGACGACCAGAGCATCATTCGCCGGCAGACCGATATCACGATGCTCGGACAACTCAACCAGGCGCTGACGGACAATGAGTTCGTGTTATACGCGCAACCGATCCAGTGCACGCGTACGGGCCGTCTGCATGGCCTGGAGATCCTGCTGCGCATGCGCGACGACAAGGGCGAGACGCTTGCACCGGATCGCTTTCTCTCAGCCGCGCAGCGCTACAACCTGATGCCTGCGATCGACCGCTGGGTACTGGACAATACGCTGCAACGTCTCGGAGCGTATGCGCGGCAGATCGATGCGCTCGATCTGCAGGTATTCATCAATCTTTCCGGGCAGTCGCTGGGGGAACGCGGCTTCTCCGAGTTCCTGCTCGATCGCATTACGGATGCCGAACTGCCAGCACAGCGACTGTGCTTCGAGATCACCGAAAGCGCGGCGATTGCCAAGCTTGGCCTGGCGCGTGAACTCATTGAACGGGTGCGAAAGCTCGGCGGGCAGTTTGCGCTCGATGACTTCGGCACGGGATTGAGCTCATTCGCCTACCTGCAGTCACTGCCCGTAAGCATGGTCAAGATCGACGGCGGCTTTGTGCGCGAACTCGCCGAGAGCCGCGCCAGCACCTCGATGGTCACCGCGATCGTGCAGGTGGCCAGGGTGATGCAGCTTCGCACCGTTGCAGAATATGTCGAAAACGACCTGATTCGGCGGCGCGTGGCGGCTCTCGGCGTCGATTTTTCGCAAGGCTACCTGATTGGCCGGCCGCAGCCGCTTGACGACACCCTCAGTGAACTGCCATCCGGCCGACAGACGCAGCCCCGGCCCATGCCGGTAGACGAAGAGATCATCCTGAGTTCGGAAGAAATCATCCTGTCTTCGCCGGATTCGAAGATGAGCGAACGCTCCGGGAGCGCTGCGCGCTAGACCAGGGAAGGCCCCTCAAGCCAGCCGTGGTCGCCGTCTAGATCGTCGAGGTCCACCGATTCAGTCATACCGCCGATGCGCGCGATATGGAATACCGCATCGCCCTCGTGTGCCAGCGGCAGGTTCGAGCGACCGATGATCACCCCCTGAGCGCTTGCGAGCACCGGCTGTTCTGACATGCCGAAGGGATCGGCGACATAGCCCAACACCTCGCCGTCGCTTACCGCATCGCCCAGGCCACGGATGCTGCGCAGAATGCCGCTGGTCGGCGCGCGCACCCAGGTGCTCGAGCGCGTGTTAAGCACCGCGCGTGCCGGCGCGGGCACCCTTCCGCGCAACATGCCCAGCTCACGCATCACGCCCAACACGCCACGCAGACCGGCGCGGATGCAGCGCTCGTCGAAGCGCAGCGCCTCGCCGCCCTCATAGAGGAGCATACGCACCCCCTGCCCCGCCGCCTCGGCCCGCAGTGAGCCATCGCGAAGGCTGGCATGCATGATCACCGGCACGGCGAAGGATTCGGCCAGACGCAGGGTTTCAGGATGATCGAGATCGGCCCGCACCTGAGGCAGGTTCGCCCGATGCAGCGCGCCAGTGTGCAGATCGATGCCATGCGTTGAGCCCATGACGACCTCGGTCATGAACAGATGCGCCAGGCGTGCAGCCAGCGAACCAGTCTGTGAGCCCGGAAAAGATCGGTTCAGATCTCGCCGGTCCGGCAGGTAGCGGCTGTGATGCATGACACCCAGCACGTTGACGATCGGCACGGCCACCAGTGTGCCACGCATGCGCCGGAGACCCGGCTGGCTCAGCAGTCTGCGCACGACCTCGATGCCGTTGAGTTCGTCGCCGTGGATCGCGGCGCAGACGAACAGCCGCGGTCCGACCCCCGTGCCGTTGACGACATGCACGGGCATCGAGATGGGGTTGTGGTTGTAGAGCGTACCGAGTTCCAGATCGACCGTGCGGCGGGTTCCCGGCGCGATGTCCACGCCCCCCAGCGAGACGCTCGCCGGGCGTTCAGCCAGCGCCACGGGTACGGGTCTTGCCGGGTCGGGCATTGCTCTCGATGAAGCCTATGATCAGCCCCGCCACGTTCTTGCCGGTCGCCCCCTCGATACCCTCGAGCCCCGGGGAGGAGTTTACTTCCATCACCACCGGTCCATGGTTGGAACGCAGCATGTCCACGCCAGCCACATTCAGCCCCATGATCCGGGCCGAGCGTATGGCCGTGGAGCGCTCCTCCGGGGTGAGCTTGACCACCTGAGCAGTACCACCGCGGTGCAGGTTGGAACGAAACTCGCCCTCCTTGCCCTGCCTGCGCATTGCCGCGACCACCTTGTTGCCGATCACGAAAGCGCGGATATCCGCACCGCGAGCCTCGGTGATGAATTCCTGGACGAGGAAATTGGCATTCAGGCCGCGAAACGCATCGATCACGCTCTCGGCGGCCTGCTTGGTCTCTGCCAGCACGACACCCACGCCCTGCGTGCCCTCGATCAGCTTGATCACGACCGGTGCGCCCCCCACCAGGGCCAGCAGGTCATCGGTGTCGTCAGGTGAGTGCGCAAAGCCCGTCACGGGCATACCGATGCCGCGACGCGACAGCAGCTGCAGCGAGCGCAGCTTGTCGCGCGAACGACTGATCGCGACCGACTCGTTGAGCGGAAACACACCCGTCATCTCGAATTGCCGCAGCACGGCGGTGCCATAGAAGGTCGCCGAGGCGCCGATGCGCGGAATCACCGCATCAAATCCGCTCAGCGCGATGCCCTTGTAGTGGACTGCCGGCTGGTGACTGGCGATGTTCATGTAGCAGCGAAGGTGATCGACCACCTGCATTTCATGACCGCGCTCGCGCCCGGCTTCGACGAGTCGGCGCGTCGAGTACAGCTTCGAGTTTCGTGACATGACTGCAATTTTCACGGCGTTTCCCTGCACATCTGTGCGTCGGATAAATTCATTCGGGCGGGCTCCAGCGACCGCCAAGATACGAGCACGCCGGATCCACGATCATGCCTGCGCCCTTCAGGGCGGTTCGCCCGAGCAGCATGCGAAAGCGCATGTTGTCACGTGCGGTCAGCGTCATCTCGATCGGCCACTCGCTGGCACCCCACCTGACCGGCGTCACAATGACCCAGCGCAGCTCGCGATGGCCGCCAGAGTCTGTCACGAGGCGCTGCTCGAGGGCCTCGGCGGTGCACCAGTGACAGACCTCACGGTTACCCTGCAGCGGATGGATACCGAATTCAAGCATGGTACGCCCGCCGGCACTGCTCGGGTTGATCTCGAAGGCGTGCAGCGCCGAGGTCCTCGCCCCCGTATCGACCTTGGCCTTGACGTGGCGCAGACCCAGCTCGGGCAATGCCACCCACTCGCGCCAGCCGACCCGCACCGGCGCGCGCTCATGGTTCATGGTACGACACGATCGATGATGATGCGGGTACCTTCGCCAACGATAGCGCTGCCTTCCCCATAGAGGTCTCCGCTGGACGCACTGACCTCACCGGTCTGCGAGATCCGCGCCGTGACGTTCAGGGTACCTGACAGGTCCGCGAGGCGCTGACCGGGCAACATGACATCGCTGTCGTCGATCGCCAGAGAGACGGGCAGCTCAGCCACAGCCACGCGGCGCACGGCCAGGGGCGGGCCAACCTGTGCCGCGCGAACGATGACATACAACACGGCGCGCTCACGAATCAGCGTCTCCAGGCCTGTGGCTACGCTTACGGTCAGGGGCAACCGACCCGCACCAGTCGCCGACCCGACCGTGGCCGGGCCCGCGTCCGAGGGTTCCCCGGCCGATGCGAAAGGGTCAGTCAGCATCGGAGCGTCGGACGGCGGCGGCGCGCCGGCCGTACCCTGGGTCTCGCCCCGGATCTCGCCCAGACGCTCGGCAAGCAGTCTGGCCAGCGGT
>JBGTIC010000348.1:0-9081 GCA_041745895.1 Gammaproteobacteria bacterium | reverse complement strand
GGCCAGCGGGGCGGCTGCAAGCGTGCCGATCGCCCAGGTCGTGAACCTCGCGCGGGTGCTGCGCTGGCTTAAGGGTCAGGGCATTCGCGTCATTGGCACCGCCAGCGGCGCAGAACGCCCCGTCTGGCAGGCTGAGCTTGCTGGCGGACTGGCACTGGTGCTGGGCGGCGAGGGGGCGGGTCTGCGCCACCTCACTCGCGAGCTGTGCGATGAGCTCGTCCACCTGCCGATGACCGGCGTTGCCGAGAGCCTGAACGTCTCCGTGGCCGCCGGGGTGTGCCTCTATGAGACCCTGCGGCAGCGCAGCCTGGTGACGCCCGCCCTGAACGAAGGATCCGGCTTGCCGCCGCCGGGCTGACTGGCGTATGATTTACGGCTGCCGCCCTCACGGGCGGCAAATTTTTTCGACACTCCTTGCCGCACCGGCGCGAACTTGCGTTCGGGTGGCTTTATACCCACGAGGAGCTACAACTTGAGACACTACGAGATCGTGTTCCTGGTCCATCCGGACCAGAGTGAACAGGTACCCGCCATGGTGGAGCGCTACCGCAGCCTTATCGAGGGCAACAGCGGCCAGATCCACCGTCAGGAAGACTGGGGCCGCCGCCAGCTGGCCTTCCAGATCAACAAGGTTCACAAGGCTCACTACGTGCTCATGAATGTCGAGTGCGACCAGGCTACCCTGGATGAGCTGGTGTCGATGTTCCGATTCAACGACGCCGTGCTGCGCCACATGGTCGTCAGCCGTGACTCGGCGGACACCGAACCCTCGCCGATGGCCAAGGCTGCCGAAGAAGAGAAATCACGCGACACGCGCCGGCGTGACGAGGATGGTGAGCGCCGTCGCGACCGCGATGACGATGACGGCCCCCGCCGCGACCGTGTGAGTCGCGATGATGACGATGATGACGACGGCGATGACGCCGATCGTTCATCCTGAACGCTCGAGGAGTCTGACAGATGGCCAGGTTTTTCCGTCGCAGAAAGTTCTGCCGCTTCACCGCCGAGGGCGTTTCCGAGATCGATTACAAGGATCTTGCGACGCTGAAGGCCTACGTCACGGAGACGGGCAAGATCGTGCCCAGTCGCATCACCGGGACGAAGGCCAACTATCAGCGTCAGCTGGCTACGGCTGTGAAACGTGCGCGCTACATCGCGCTGCTGCCGTATACGGATCGTCACTGATGCGGCTGCGCGGTCGCGGCTGACGCGGCCGCCGAATCAAGGACATGGAACGGGTCGCGGTATGGCTGGGCGGACCGCGCCACAGGGTCATCCTGATTGGCGCAGTACTGTTCATGGTGCCGCTGCTGATGCCGCTGTCGGCCGGGCTGATCGCGTTTGCCACCTTGTTGAAAGGCCCGCGCGAGGGCGCGCTGGCAGCACTGGGTGCTGCCGTCGTGCTCAGCGTGGTGATGGCCGTGAGCGGTGGCCAGGTACTGGCCATGTTCGCAGCCAGCCTTCTGTTGCTGGCGGCCACGGTGGCCGGGGCGAGCCTGGCCGGGCGCAGTGGCTCGCTGGATCTTGCCTTCCAGCTGGGCACACTGGGCTTTGCGCTGCTGGCAGCGGTGCTGGCGGGGACCCCCACGGGGCAGACGCTGGCCGGACAGATTGCACCGGAGTTCGCCCAGGCACTGGTGAACGCCGGTGCCGCTGCCGACGAGGCGGCAGCGATGGCCGAGATGGTGGCGCGACTGCTGTTCGGCCTGGCACTGGGCGGCATGCTTTTGACCCTGACGATGGCGCTGCTGCTCGGCCGCTGGCTGGAAGGGCTGGTGCGGCCGCCACAGCAGGCGGGCAGCAACTTCCGCGCCCTGAAGCTCGGGCGGCTGGTCACCATCGTGGCCAGCGTGGTGCTGGTCGGTGCGCTGCTGACCCAGGGTACCGGTGCGCTGGGCAATGCAGCGATCGTCTTGGTGCTGGCGATGGTGTTGCAGGGGCTGGCGGTGGTGCATGCGGTTTTCAAGCGCATGGGGCTGCACTCAGGCTGGCTGGTGCTGGTCTATGTGCTGTTGCTGCCGCTGACGCAGCTGTCAGCCTTTATGCTTATGGCCGTGGCCAGTACGGGGTATCTGGATAACTGGCTTGGATTCAGGCGAGTGCGTGAACGCAGGCCGCCTGATGACAGTCTTGACTGAACGCACGGGCGCTGATCGCGCCGTAACGGAGAGGCGAAGATGGAAGTGATTTTGCTGGACAAGGTCGAGAATCTGGGCGGTATCGGTGACCGGGTCAAGGTCCGTTCGGGGTATGCGCGCAATTTCCTGCTGCCGCAGGGCAAGGCCACGGCGGCCACGGCCGAGAACATCGCGGCCTTCGAGGCGCGCCGTGCCGAGATCGAGAAGAAGGCGGCCGAAGAACTGGCTGCCGCGAAAGCACGCGCGGCTACCCTCGAGGGCCTCGAGCTTACGATCACCGCCAAGAGCGGCGACGAAGGCAAGCTGTTTGGCTCGATCGGCACGGTGGATATCGCCGAGGCCTGCGCGGCGCGCGGCCTGGAGATCGAGCGCGCTGAGGTGCGCCTGCCCGAGGGTCCCATCCGGACCACCGGCGAAGTCGACGTGAGTGTGCACTTGCACAGCGACGTGGATGTGACCATCAAGGTCATCGTCGTAGGCGAGGACTGATGGCACGGGCGGTCAGACCGCCCCGCGTCCAGCTGTGCTTGTGCTAGTCTGAACGACCGCCCACACAGTCAGACGATTGCCGACGTGGCCACCTCGGAAGACAAGTTCAGAGCCCTGGGGACTGCGGCTATCAAGGTGCCGCCGCATTCGCTGGAGGCGGAGCAGTCCGTGCTTGGCGGACTCATGCTCGATGCCGAGGCCTGGGACAAAGTCGCCGATGCGATCAGCGAAGAGGATTTCTATCGGCGTGATCACCGGCTGATCTTTCGCGCCATCAGTCAGCTGATGGATCTCGGCCAGCCCTGTGATGCGGTGACGATCTCCGAGTTTCTCGACCGCCAGGGCACGCTCGAAGAAGCCGGTGGACTGGCCTACCTCGGGCGGCTCGCCCAGGACACGCCCAGTGCCAGCAATGTGCGCGCCTATGCGGTGATCGTGCGCGAGCGTGCCGTGCTGCGCGAGCTCATCAGCGCCGGCGGCGATATTGCAGACAGCGCCTTTCGCCCGGACGGGCGTAGCGTGCCGGACCTGCTCGACCAGGCCGAGCAGCGGGTATTCCAGATCGCCGAGCGCGGTGCACGACGCGGCGCGGGATTTGTCGCGCTCAAGAAGATTCTGCCGGCGACGGTGGACCGACTCGATCTGCTCTCCAACAGCGATGGTGATATCACCGGGCTGAGCACCGGGTTTACCGAGCTCGATCGCATGACCGCCGGACTGCAGAAGGGCGATCTGGTCATCGTCGCCGGCCGCCCGTCCATGGGCAAGACCTCGCTGGCCATGAACATGGCCGAGAACGCAGCGATAGGCTCGAATACCGCCGTGGCGATCTTCAGCATGGAGATGCCCTCCGAGCAGCTCGCCTTTCGCATGATCGGGTCGGTGGGAAGGGTCAACCAGTCGCACCTGCGTACCGGCAATTTTTCCGACGAAGACTGGTCACGCATCAACTCCGCCGTGACCATCATGTCGCAGGCACCTATCTTCATCGACGACACGCCGGCGCTGACGCCCTCGGAGGTGCGCGCACGCGCGCGTCGGCTCAAGCGCGAACACAATCTCGGATTGATCGTCGTGGATTACCTGCAGCTGATGCAGGTGGCCGGCACCAAGGAGAACCGCACTACGGAGATCTCTGAGATCTCGCGTTCGTTGAAGGCGCTGGCGAAGGAACTCGAGGTGCCGGTAATCGCGATCTCCCAGCTCAACCGCGGCGTGGAACAGCGCACCGACAAGCGGCCTGTGATGTCGGATCTGCGTGAATCCGGCGCGATCGAGCAGGACGCAGACATCATCATGTTCATCTACCGCGAAGAGGTCTACGACAAGGAGACCCACCGCAAGGGCATTGCCGACATCATCATTGCCAAGCAGCGCAACGGACCCATCGGTGAGGTTTCGTTGACCTTCCTGGGTGAATACACGAAGTTCGAGAACTACGCCGGCGACTCTTTCGCCGGTGGGAACTATCCATGACGGCACCCACGCGGGCGCGCATCAGCTGCGCCGCGCTTGCTGCAAATCTGTCCCGGGTACGTGCCGCAGCCCCGGGCTGCCGGGTCATCTCCGTGGTCAAGGCGAATGCCTACGGGCATGGTCTGGTGCCGGTGGCGCGGGCGCTTGCGCGCACCGATGCCTATGCGGTGGCGCGTGTCGAGGAGGCCCTGGCCTTGCGCGAGGCCGGGCTTGCCCATCCGGTGATTCTGCTCGAGGGTCCGCTGGAGCCCGCTGACCTGGAGCACGCCGCACGCTATCACCTCGATCTGGTCATCCATGCCGCCGAACAGCTGCGGATGCTTGAAAGCTACCGCGGCAATGCGCGCTACACGCTATGGCTTAAATTCGACAGCGGCATGAATCGCCTCGGTCTGCCCCTTGGTGATGCCCCGGCGGTGCTGGCACGCATCCAGGGGCTCACATGCGCCGCGCGTCCCCTGCGCCTGATGACGCACCTGGCCTGCGCCGACCAGCGCGACGCGGCAATGAACCTCGAGCAGTTGCAGCGCTTCCGCGCCGCGTTCCCCGACATGGTCTGCGATGTCAGCATCGCCAACTCTGCGGCGATCCTCGGACTGCCGCAGACGCTGGAAGTACCCGCCGCCCCCGTGCGGCAAACTGCGGCCAGCAACTGGGTACGCCCGGGCATCATGCTCTACGGCATTTCGCCGTTCGCTGATACCACCGGCGACTCGTTCGGGCTGGTAGCGGCGATGGAGTTCCAGACGCGGCTGATCGCCGTACGCCGCGTGTCTGCCGGCGAATCGGTAGGCTATGGTGCGACGTGGCGCGCGACCGCGGATACCACCGTCGGCATTGCCGCTGCAGGCTACGGCGATGGCTATCCGCGCAGCGTGCCAAACGGCACTCCGGTGCTCGTCGGCGGGCACGAAGTACCGCTGGTCGGGCGGGTATCGATGGACATGCTGGGTGTGGATCTGAGCGCCCGGCCTTCGGCCAAGGTGGGTGACATGGTAACTTTGTGGGGCCAGGGTCTGCCGGTGGAGCGCGTAGCGCGAGCGGCGGGCACGATCGCCTATGAACTGGTCTGTGGCATCACGCAGCGCGTGGCCATGGACGTCGTCGACTAGCAGGCTTGCACGCGTGTCGACGTTCGCCCAGCTGGTCGGTGCCGCGGTCTTCTATGGCCGCTTCATGCCGAGCTTTTCAAGAATCGGCTATGGGCTGCGAGGCCTGGCCTGGCGCAGTCTGCGCGCGGATTTCTCCGGGCAGACCTGGCTGATCACCGGTGCCTCGAGTGGCATTGGCAGGGCGCTTACCCGCGCTGCAGCTGCCGCGGGTGCCGAGGTGCTGGCCGTGGCCCGCGAGTCGGCGCATTTGCGTGACATCGCAGGTGGGTTGCCTGAGCACGTGGCGACGCGCATCACGCCGCTGGCAGTGGATCTTGCTGCCATCGATGAGGTCAGGGTGCTCGTCGCAGCGCTTGCCGCAAGGCCTGCGCCCATCGACGTGGTGGTCAATAACGCAGGCGTCCTGCTCCATGAGCATACGCTTGAACCCGGCGGCCAGGAGCGCTCGTTCGCGATCAACCTGCTGAGTCATTTCGTGCTCACCGAAGGCCTTCTGCAAGGCACTGCACTGAGCGCTGATGCGACGATCATCAACGTATCGTCCGGTGGCATGTATACCGTGCCCCTGTCGATCCGCGGTCTGGACGAGCGCACCCCGGGGCGCTTCAGCGGCACGCTCGCCTACGCGCGGCACAAGCGCGCGCAGGTCGCGCTGACTGAGCACTGGCAGCGGCAGATGGATGCGGCAAGTGATTCGCCGGCAGCCACTGGGCAGGCGGCGCGTCCCGCCAGGCGATGCTACGTGATGCATCCCGGATGGGTCAGCACGCCTGGTGTGAAGCGTTCTCTGCCGGTTTTCTGGAAGCTGCAGCGCGCCTGGCTGCGCACCCCGGCAGAGGGTGCCGATACCGTCCTGTGGTTGTGTCACGCGCGGCCGGCACCGATCGCACAGCGTATCTGGTTTGACCGCAGGCCGCGGCCCGTGCACCTGTTCGCCGCGACCCGCAAGTCCGACTGCACCGATACGGCGCTGGCCGACTGGTTGGGCGAGCAGGCAGAACGGGCTGACGTGGTATCTTCGACGACCACTCAGTGACCGTGAGGCTGCCCTGCATAGTGCCGGCGCAGCAGGTCGCCCCCGAAATCATTCTCCAGATCGCGCCATACAGTGTGAATGTGCAGCAGAAACGAGTGCAACAAACGAGTTCAACCATCGCTGGATCATGGTAGCAGGCTCCGTATGTCGAGACGCTGGGGTCCGGGCAATACGATTTCCGGCTGGCGTCGGGTGTGCGCCTGGGCAGCGGGCCGGCCTATCGCGAGCGCGTCCGTCAGGCATTCCGGCTGCGAGTGTCGTAATTTCTGGCCGACTGGTAGGGCGAGCAGGCTGAATCCTAGTCGATGAAAAACCCCATCTTGACTCCGGCGAGCTGAATCACGTCGTTGTCGCCGAGTTTGCGCGCCGCATCACCCGTGGGCTGACCGTTGAGCAGCGGGAAATCACCTTCCTTGCCGCTTTCCACATGCACCAGGTAAAAGCCATCGGAGCGACGTGTGATTGCGGCGACCTGGATGCCCGGCCGGCCCAGCGTAGTCAGCGCCTTGGAGAGTTCGAGTTCGCGGCCGGCGAAGGAGCCGGAGAGTACCTGCAGGCGCGCCTTCTTGAGCACCCGCGCGTCGGCCGCGTCATGGCGCCCGGTGGCCATCATGTCCTTCGTGGCCGCCCCTGCCGCGACGACCCGGTCGCGCGCCGAGACGATCTGCGCCGCGCTGGGCGGAATCACCATCGTGCGTTCAAACTCATCCTGGTCGACTTCCTCGGCCCGCTGGTCGACGAAGCGCAGCTGGTGATGGCCCACGGTGATCACGTCGGCGTGCTGCAGCGCATGCTTCTTGATCAGCTTGCCGTTGACGTAGGTGCCGTTGGTGCTGTTCAAGTCCTCGAGGAACGAATCATTGAGGATATTGATGATCAGCGAGTGATGGCCGCTGACGGCAGGATTGTCGATGCGGATGTCATTGTCAGGGAGCCGCCCGATGGTATAGCGCTCCTTGCTCATGTTGTATTCCGCGAGGACCTGGCTGTCCAGACTGAGAATCAAGCGTGCCATGATGTCCGTGCTCCCTAGCCGAACAGCTTACGAATCCGGGCCAGCAATCCGGTGCTGGCTGGAAACTCATCCAGAACACGGGCGATGACGACAGACACATTGTCTTTGCCGCCGTTATCGTTGCTGAGCTGGATCAACTGTTTACCGACCATATCAAGATTAGCATTAAAGGTGTTGATGGTTAAGTGAATATCTTCGTCTTCGACCATGTCGGGCAGACCATCGGAGCACAGCAGGTAGTGATCCCCCACGGACACGCGCTCCTCACCCACCTCGACGTCGACGGTCGGCTCCACGCCCAGCGCGCGCGTGACGTAGTTGCGGTTCGTCGAGCGCTGGGCTTCTTCCTGTGAATAGAATCCCCGATCCACGAGTTCCTGCAGAAGGGAATGATCCATGGTCAGCTGTTCGAACTTCTCGCCACGCAGGCGATACAGCCGGGAGTCACCGACGTGCGCCATCGAAATCCGGTCATCCCAGAACAGGCAGGCGACGATGGTCGTGCCCATGCCCTCGCACTGCGACTGCGTCTGCGCGGTGTTATAGATGAGCTTGTTGGCCCGCATGATCGCATCGCGCAGAATGATCGTCTGTCGCATGAGTCCGGTGGCCGCATCGGTGCCCTCGCGCTTTTCGCGCTGGCAGGCCTCCGTCACCAGCTCGATCACAGTTTTCACCGCGATGCCGCTGGCGACTTCGCCGGCGTTATAACCACCCATGCCATCGGCCAGCACGAGCAGGCCCATGTCGATATTCGACCCGATCGCGTCTTCGTTGTGATCGCGCACTTTGCCCGTGTCGGTTGCCTGGGTGTGCACCAGCTTGCCCCTCAGCATCATGTTGGCGCTCACCGGCCGAGTCGGGCGGTGAACGCGCGCAGTGCCTGGGCCATATGTGCCCCCGTCGGATAGCGCTCTTGCGGATCCTTGGCCAGCGCCATGTCAACGATGCGGTTGAGATCCTCGGGCAACTCGGGTCGCACATGCGTCACCGGGGCGTGGGCGAGATTGGCAATGGCAAACATCAGCTTGGGCATTGACGAACCGCGAAACGGCAATTGACCTGTCAGCAACTGGTAAAGGCTGACCCCCAGCGAAAACAGATCCGACTGTCCCGTCACCTGCTTGCCTTCCAGTTGCTCCGGTGACATGAACGATGGCGTCCCCAGTACGATGCCGGTGCGCGTCCGACTCGAATCGGTCAGTCTGGCGATCCCGAAATCGGTGATCTTGAGTGCGTCGGTGTTGCGATCATACATAATATTGGCGGGCTTGATATCCCGGTGCACGACGTTTTCGCGGTGGGCGTAACCCAGTGCATCGGCGACCCGGGCACCCAGATCGACCACCACGGGCATCGGCAGCAGCGTGTCAGGCTTCACGTGCCCAGACAGGTGAGAGCCTTCGAGGTATTCCATCGCGATATAGGCCAGATCGCACTCCTCGCCGACATCATAGATGGTCACGATATTCGGATGATTCAGTCGCCCGGCGGTCTCTGCTTCACGAAAGAAGCGCGCCTTGGCGTCATCCAGATCATCGGGCTCGAATTCTTCGGCCAGCGGGATCGCCTTGATCGCCACAACCCGGTTGATTTTCGGATCACGGCCCAGATAGACCACGCCCATGGCCCCGCGACCCAGTTCACGCACGACTTCGTAGCGGCCCAGCGTGGTTGTCTGGCCTGCCACAAGTTTGACCGGCTGGTGTGCGTTGGCCGGTCCCGACGCGGGTTTGGGTTGCGGCGTGGCACCATTGCCCGTCGGCTGGCCTGGGGCAGGCTTGGACCGGGCTGCGGCAGGGGCATTGCCCGGCG
>JBGTIC010000347.1:0-1989 GCA_041745895.1 Gammaproteobacteria bacterium | reverse complement strand
GGCGGCAGCCGCACGTTGCGCGAGGGCACGACCGTGGAGATTGCATGCTTGTAGACCATCTGGCTGACGCTGTTCTTGAGCAGCACGACGAACTGATCGAAGGAATCGATCTGCCCCTGCAGCTTGATGCCATTCACGAGGTAGATCGAGACCGGCACCTTTTCCTTTCGCAGCGTGTTCAGGAACGGGTCTTGTAGTGACTGCCCTTTGGCCATGCGGATTCTCCGTTGAGAGCAGGACGAAGCCTGCATTGTTGATCTTGTTCACTTGCTCATCATCGTATTGCCGCCCGGGCCGTCCGAGGGCACATTCTACCATGCCTGCCGCCGCCTACCGGGCCATTCTGGCCGCCTCGATGGCCGCCAGCACAGGCGGCACAGGATCTTCGACGAAGGGGTCGACCTGCAACTCCAGCACCTCCGAGCGCAACCACGTCAGCTGCCGCTTGGCCAGCTGGCGGGTCGCAGCGACGGCCTGCTCGCAGGCCACATCGAGCGGCATTCCGCCGGCGATATGGCCCCACAGCTGCCGATAGCCCACGGCCCGCAGCGCCGGGGTCTGCGCGGCCGGCTCAGACCTGGTGAAGAGGCCTTCGACCTCCGCGAGCAATCCCTGTTCCATCATCTGCAGGAATCTTGCGGCAATTCGCCCGGCAAGCGCCTCGCGGTCCTCAGGCACGAGACCTATGCGCAGGAAACGCCAGCCTTCCGGCGCCCGGGGCGTGCCCCGTGCCTGCAGGCGACTCAGCGGCTGGCCTGTCAGCATCAGTACTTCCAGTGCCCTTTGTATTCGCTGCCCGTCCCGGCTTTGGATTCTTCCGGCCGATTCGGGATCATGCTCGGCAAGCTGCCGGTGCAATGCAGGCCACCCGACGATCGCAGCCTGCGCATCAAGCCTTGCCCGCAGCGCCTCGTCGCGCCCGGGCAGCGGGCTCAAGCCCTGCAGCAGCGCGCGAAAATACAGCATCGTGCCACCCACGAGCAGCGGCAGGCGGCCGCGTTCGACGACCGCCTCCATCGCAGCGAGGGCCTCGTGGCGAAATCGCGCGGCAGAGTAACTTTCGCCCACCTCTGCGACATCGATCAGGTGGTGGACCACGCGCGCGCGCTCCGCCGGTGTCGGTTTCGCGGTGCCGATGTCCATACCGCGGTAGACCAATGCCGAATCCACGCTGATGATCTCGGCATTCATGCGCTCGGCCAGCGCCATTGCAAGGCCCGTCTTGCCGCTCGCGGTGGGCCCCATGATGCACACCGCCAGCCGCGGCTGCTGTGTCATGAAACGACTAGCGGCCGCGCATGAACAGACCATCGAGCTGGCGCAGCCCGATCACCGTCCAGGTCGGACGCCCGTGGTTGCACTGGTCGGCCCGCTCGGTCGTCTCCATGTCGCGCAACAGCGCGTTCATCTCTTCGCGACTGAGCTGCCGGTTGGCGCGCACGCTGCCATGACAGGCCATGGTCGAGAGCAGCTCGTTCTGCGCGGCTTCCATGCGCGCACTGTGACCCAGCTCGGCCAGATCGGCCAGCACATCGCGCAGCAGCGCGGCCCCGTCACAACCCCCGAGCATCGCTGGCACCGCACGCAGGACCACCCGCTCGGGCCCCTGGCGGTCGACTTCCAGGCCCATGGCGTGGAGTTCGTGCGCGAATTCGGCCGCCAGATCCGCCTGCGCGCTGGACACGGCCAGCGTCTCGGGCACCAGCAAGGGCTGCATCTGCACCGCGCCGGCGGCCAGACTCTGCTTGAGGCGCTCATAGGTAATGCGCTCGTGGGCCGCATGCATATCCACCACCACGAGGCCTTCGGCGCTCTGTGCGAGGATGTAGATGCCATGCAGCTGAGCGATGGCAAAACCCAGCGGCGGCAGCTCACCGGACTGCAGGGGTGCCGAATCGGCGACGACCCCTGCCCGGCGCGCGGCGTCGAGTCCCGCCATCGCCTCGTCGAGCAGCCACGGGGCAGAACCGCCAAAGCCGTTGCGCGCCG
>JBGTIC010000346.1:0-4614 GCA_041745895.1 Gammaproteobacteria bacterium | reverse complement strand
CTGGCCGTGGTCAGCCTGCGCCACGCGCAGGCCACGCTGACGACTGCCGCAGGCGTCGCGCTGTCGCCCCTGCCGCTACCCTACGAGGTGCCGGAACTTCAGGTGTCCTGAAGCGCCACGGGCTCACGGCTTGGATCCGACATCACATCAGCTTTCGTCTTCGCTGGTTTCATTTGTCGCTGCAACGTGGGACCGGGTTTCCGGGCGCATCTGCGGAAACAGCAGCACATCACGAATCGACGGTTGATCGGCCAGGAACATCACCAGCCGGTCTATACCTAAGCCCAGACCTGCAGTGGGCGGCATGCCGTACTCCAGCGCGCGCACGTAATCGGCATCGAAGAACATTGCCTCCTCATCGCCTGCTGTCTTGCTCTGGGCCTGCGTACGAAAGCGCTCGGCCTGCTCCTCGGGGTCGTTGAGCTCGGAGAAGCCGTTGGCAATCTCGCGGCCGCCGATAAACAGCTCGAAGCGATCCGTGACGAACGGATCGGCATCGCTGCAGCGCGCCAGCGGCGAGACTTCCGCCGGATAGGCAGTCATGAAGGTCGGAGCGATGAGCTGGTGCTCGACGGTTTTCTCGAACAGCTCGATCTGCAATTTGCCGGCGCCATACTCGGGCTTGACGGGCATGTGTAGTCGCTCGCACACGCCACGCAGATATTCGACATCCCGCAGACGCGCCTGCTCGAGGCCCGTGTTGAACTGCGCAAGTGAGGCCTCGATTGGCAGGCGCAGGAAATCCGGCGCAAGGTCATAGGTCACGCCCTGGTACTCGAACGCCAGTCCCGGACCGACTGCGCGTGCACACTCGCGGATCAGCGTCTCGGTCAGGCCCATGACATCTTCGTAGTCGGCATAGGCCTGGTAGAGCTCGAGCATCGTGAACTCGGGGTTGTGCTGCGTCGACAATCCTTCGTTTCTGAAATTCCGGTTGATCTCGTAGATGCGCTCGAAGCCGCCGACGACCAGGCGCTTCAGATACAGCTCCGGCGCGATGCGCAGGTAGAGCTGCATGTCCAGCGCATTGTGGTGCGTGACGAACGGTCGCGCATTCGCACCGCCCGGAATCGGCTGCATCATCGGTGTCTCGACTTCCATGAAATCCAGCGCGTCAAGGAAGCGCCGAATGTGCTGTACGATCGCCGTGCGCAGGCGAAACACTCGGCGCGCCTCTTCATTGACGATCAGATCGACGTAACGCTGGCGGTAGCGCTGCTCCGTATCAGTGAGGCCGTGATACTTCTCGGGCAGCGGTCGTAGCGATTTGACCAGCAGGCGCGCCTGGTCGGCGCGCACGGTCAGCTCGCCGGTGCGGGTGCGAAAAAGTGGGCCGGTCACCGCGATGATGTCGCCGAGATCCCAGCCCTTGAAGGCCTGGTATAGCCCTTGCGGCAAACGATCGCGCTCCAGGTGGACCTGGATCTGGCCGCTGCGATCCTGCAGCTTGGCGAAACTGGCCTTGCCCATGACCCGCTTGGAGAGCATCCGTCCGGCAACCTGCACCGTGATGGCTTCAGCTGCGAGCGATTCGTCGCTGCGTTCGCTGAAACTGGCATGCAGTTCGCCGGCCAGTGCGTCGCGCCGAAAATCGTTCGGAAACGCCTGACCGTGCTCACGCAATTCGCGCAGCTTGCGCCTGCGCTCGTCGAGCAGCTGCCTGCCGGTCTTGCCTTCCCCGCTCACCCTGCGCTCGCTTTGATCATCGCATTCTCCCCCTTGTGGATCGGTGCCGAAATCGTCACCCTCTACATTGCCCTGTCAGCGCCACTCACAGCCCCTGCTTGAGACTGGCCTCGAGGAACATGTCGAGATCGCCATCGAGTACGACCTGCGGGTTGCCGGTCTCGATGCCGGTGCGCAGATCCTTGATGCGCGATTGATCCAGCACGTAGGAGCGGATCTGGCTGCCCCAGCCGATATCCGCCTTGGTCTCCTCGATCGCATCGGCCTTGGCACGACGTTTCTGCATCTCGAACTCGTAGAGTTTGGCCTTGAGCTGTGACATCGCCGTGGCCTTGTTCTTGTGCTGCGAGCGATCATTCTGGCACTGCACGACGATGCCCGTCGGATTGTGCGTGATGCGCACCGCCGACTCGGTGCGATTGACGTGCTGACCACCCGCACCACTGGCCCGGTAGACATCGATACGCAGATCCGCCGGGTTGATCTCGATGTCGACCTCATCGTCGACCTCCGGGGACACGAACACCGCGGCGAAGGACGTGTGACGACGATTCCCGGAGTCGAACGGCGACTTTCGTACCAGTCGGTGCACACCGGTCTCGGTGCGCAGCCAGCCGTAGGCATATTCGCCCGTGAACTGGACCGTAGCGCTCTTGATGCCCGCAACCTCGCCGGCGGATACCTCGATCAGTTCGGTGGTGAACGCGCTTTTCTCACCCCACTTCAGGTACATGCGCAACAGCATCTCGGCCCAGTCCTGGGCCTCGGTGCCACCCGAGCCTGCCTGGATGTCCAGAAACGCGTTGTTGATATCCAGTTCGCCTGCGAACATGCGCCGGAACTCGAGCTTCGCGACTTCCTGCTCGAGTCCGCCGAGGTCACGCGCCACTTCGTCGGCCGTGGCCTCGTCCGCTTCATCGACGGCCATCGCCAGCAGTTCCCGGGCATCGCTGAGGCGCTGTCCGATACCACCGAGCAACGAGACGATGTCATCCAGGGACGCGCGCTCGCGGCCCAGGCCCTGGGCGCGTTCCGGATCGTCCCAGACGGAAGGCTGCTCGAGTTCGCGTTCGACTTCCGTCAGTCGTTCCTGCTTGGCATCGTAGTCAAAGATACCTCCTCAGGGATTCCGAGCGTCCCTGGAGGTCGGTAATGAGGTTGCGGATCTCGTTGGTTTCCATGACTTAAGCATCGCCTGGACGAAAAAAATTTTGAGCCTCGCCGCGTGCGCCTGCCCTTGAAGGCGCCGAAGTCTAGCAGATCAAGTGACTTCAGGCTGCCGGGGCCTGCAGGTGCTCCACCAGCAGCTGCGCCTCGCGCCGACCACCATAGTCGTTGACCTGCAAACGATAGACCAGCTCGACCTGGGCGCCTGGCTCGGGCCAGGGTTGAGGCTGTGCAAAGGCGATTGCGCTGATGCGCGCGCGCTCACAGCTCGAAGCCAGCTGCAGGCGCAGGTGCCCGGTGCCCACCTCACGCGCTGCGAGCACGCGAAAGCGGCCATGAAAGCTCGGCTCCTCGAAGGCCTGTCCCCAGGGACCGGCCGCACGTAGCAGCTCGGCGGTCGCCACATCGAGCAGCTGCCCATCGAGTTCCCCGTCCGTGACGATCCGCCCGGCCAGCAGTGATGCATCAAGTTGTGCAGCGGCCTGCAGGGCGAACGCCTCGGCGAAGGCCTCAAGCCGGTCGGCCCGCAGACTCAAGCCCGCGGCCATGGCATGACCGCCGAACCGTTCGATGAGCCCGGGGTTCATGACGGCGACGCGATCGAGCGCATCGCGCACGTGCAACCCGGGTACAGAGCGCGCAGAGCCCTTCAGCAGACCCTGCTCACCCGGTGCGAAGGCGATCACCGGCCGGTGATAGCGTTCCTTGATACGCGCGGCGATCAACCCGACGACGCCCTGGTGCCAGTCGGGCTCGAAGAGCGTCAGCGCTGCAGGAAGCTCTCCTGCCAACCTGGCGGCCAGCCGCTCGACCTGCGCCTGTGCCTCATCGCGCATGCGCGCCTCAAGCGCTCTACGCTCGAGATTCAAAGCCTCGAGCTCGCCGGCGAGGCGCATTGCGGTGACTTGGTCATCAGCCAGCAGGCAGGCGATGCCGATACTCATGTCGGTGAGTCGCCCGGCGGCATTCAGCCGTGGCCCGGCAGCAAATGCCAGATCCATCGAGATCGCCTGCGCGGGATCGCGACGACCGGCCCGTAGCAGTGCGGTGATGCCCGGGGCGCAGCGGCCGGCTCGAATGCGACGCAGCCCCTGCTCGACCAGGATGCGATTGTTGTGGTCCAGCGGCACGACATCGGCCACCGTCCCCAGCGCGACCAGATCCAGCCATTCCGGCGGGCGCTTCGCACATTCAGACGGCACTTCGCCGGCATCGACGAGGGCGCGCGTCAGCGCCGCCAGCAGATAGAAAGCCACGCCGACGCCGGCGAGGTTTTTGTGCGGAAACGGCTCATCGGGGAGGTTGGGATTGACCAGCGCACAGGCTTCGGGGAGTTCGGTCCCCGGCAGGTGATGGTCAGTAACGATGACGTCGATACCGCGACGATTCGCCTCGGCCACGCCGGCCACGCTGGAGATGCCGTTGTCCACGGTGATCAGCAACTGCGGGGCGCGCTGCGCAGCCAGCGCGACGACCTCGGGACCCAGCCCGTAGCCAAACTCGAAGCGGTTCGGCACGAGGAAGCTGACGTGCCGATACCCAAGTGCGGCCAGCCCGCGCATCAGCAACGCGGAACTGGTTGCGCCATCGGCATCGAAGTCACCGACGATGACAATCCGCTCGTCATGCCGGTGCGCATGGTGCAGCCGTTCGACCGCGGCGCCCAGTCCGGCAAACTGACTGATCGGCACCAGGCCGGCCAGCCCGGCCTCGAGTTCC
Organism: Gammaproteobacteria bacterium; assembly: GCA_041745895.1. Taxonomy (GTDB): domain Bacteria; phylum Pseudomonadota; class Gammaproteobacteria; order Steroidobacterales; family PWYM01; genus PWYM01. The sequence continues at coordinate 42 of JBGTIC010000346.1, read as the reverse complement.
CGCGCAGTTCGCACGCCCCGCGCTGCGTAGAGTCTGCGCAAC
>JBGTIC010000345.1:0-5160 GCA_041745895.1 Gammaproteobacteria bacterium | reverse complement strand
GCGATGCGCCCAAGCTGCTCGTGGACAAGTCGGGCGCGCGTATCAAGGTGGAGCCGAGCGTCGTGATCCGCGGAAGCCTGGTGCCGCCGGTCTCGAGCGAACTGTGCTCGGCCGCGCAGGAAGCTTACGAGCTCTTCGTCGAGATCCAGCGACTCGACTCAGCGGACCTCTATGCAGGGAAGCTCTGTGCGGCGCTGGACCGACAGCACCCGCGCGACCTCTTCGACGTCATGCATCTCCAAGCATCGGGGCCGATCCCGGATTCCATACGCCAGGCATTTGTCGCCTACCTCGCGGGTCACCGGCGACCGATTGCAGAGCTTCTGCAACCGAATCGCAAACCGCTCGAGGATCTGTTCGCCAACCATTTCGCTGGCATGACCGAGGAGCCGGTTGAACTGGCGGAACTCGAGGCCTCCCGGACGCAGCTGTTTGAGTGGGCGGCGAGCGCCCTCACTAACAACGAGCGCCGGTTTCTGCTGTCGATCAAGCAAGGCGAACCGGATTGGGCGCTGATGCCGTTCGAAGGTCTGGACAAATGGCCGGCGATCCAATGGAAGCTGCACAACATTGGGCTGATGAATACTCGCAGCCACGGAAAAGCGGTGGAGCGCCTGCGCAAGGTGCTCGGTATCTGACTGGATGTCGACTGGCGGCCTGACACTCACTTAGGATCCGGATACAGATCCTCGTACTACAGCCCCTCCCTTCCGAGTTCGTATCACGACGGCTGGGCACCTTACCTCACCCGGCTTCCGCGGGTAGATGCCGAACGCCGCGCGCAGGATTTACCTGACGAGCAACGAGAGCGCACAATAGAGCGGATTGCTGGCGGAACCGCTGATGTACCTCAGTGGCTACCTGAAGCAGCATCAGGCCGAGTACTACCGGCGCCTTTCGATCATCCGCGCCGAAGGTGACAGGGAGTCCTGGGTCGCGTTCTTCCTGGAAGGCGTAGCGACCGCGGCCAGTGACGCTGAACGCAGCATCGTCTCTGTCGCCAGCGTGATCTCAGCGGATCAGCGGCGCCTGCTGGAAGCGCCCAAGGCCGGCTCCGCCAGCTACCGGCTGTTCGAGTTGCTGCCGATGATGCCGCGCTTCACCATCGAGCTAGGTGCTACGTATGGCAACGCACAGAACCCCGGCTCGCCCGCATCGCATCATCCAGTGTCATCCACATCGCTCGATCTTCGCAGGGCAACTCCCGGTGTTGGAGCCCCCAACTCCGCGTGTCGGGATTTCCCTTTGGATCAAGTGCAGCGCATACATAAGGAGTAACAGATATGGTTTCCAACGACAATACTTCAAAAGAAGTGATCAACGTTCTGAATGACTTGATCGAGACCAGCAAGGACGGCGAAGAGGGGTTCAAGGAGTGCGCCGAGAATGTTGAGGGTTCGCAACTGAAGACCTTGTTAATGGACCGCGCCAAGGGGTGCCGAACGGCCGCCAGCGAATTGCAGGGGATCGTTCAGCGTCTGGGTGGCAAGCCGGAGGATAGCGCGAGTACGACGGGCAGCCTGCATCGGCGCTGGGTCGACTTGAAATCCATGGTTACCGGCAGTAGCCAGCAGGCCGTGCTCGCCGAGTGCGAGCGGGGCGAGGACGTGGCGAAAGAGAGCTACGAGGATGCCTTGAACAATAAGGCCTTACCGCCCGATATCCGGGCCGTAGTGGAACGTCAGTATCAGGGTGTGCGGCGCAATCATGATCAGGTCAAGGCCCTGCGGGATGCCGAGAGGGCACGCTGAAGCAGGAGGGCGCAGGCGCCGATGTTCCTGGCACCTTACAGGCATTGGCGTCGGCACAGTCCGTGTAGAGGTAAAAGGGTAGCCAACCCTGCTCGCAGCAATTCACCGCGGCAGGGTTGGTCCTTCCCAAGGCTTAACGTTTTGGGCTTAAGTCGACGCCCGTGTTCTGCCCGGCTCGTGCACTTTCTCGCGGTCCGAGCGCTTGAGTCCTAACAGGCCGGCAAGACCGAGGAGCCCGATCCAGCCCCAGTCCATGCCGTCGTCCCGAGCGGTGATCGTCGTGGTGTCGGTGGTCCCGGTGGTGGGATTGCCCTGCGCGTACACCAGTGCTGGCGAGGCGATTACGCCCGCGAGCACCAGAGACGAAACAATAATCGATTTTCTCATTGGTATCTCCTTAGACCTGTGAAATAGCGTTATTGACCGCCGCGCCGTTGAGGTAGCGTGACGTCCCCACTGTGCGCGGGACGGTGATGGCGATCTGTGCGAAGCCCCGCATAGAGCCTTCGTCTTCTTGAAGCACCGCGCGCGCCGCGGCAGCACTCGGCTCGGCCAAGAGCGCGTATCCGCACGTGTGTGCGGGCCCGAACAGTGATCGTGTTTTCGGCTGCCGATACTGACCGCGGATTTCATTGGCGGCTGCGTGCATCCCTCAGGCCGCCCGAGATCCGGCATGCATGCTCGCTCTCGAGCATGACCCTTCGAATCGTCCCGTACGTACAGGAGACACATTATGTCCATCGTCGACAAAGTCGTCGGAGCGGTCACACCGCCCGAAAGTGAAGAAGATCGCGCCGAGGCGCGGGGCAAAGCGCGAGCCGCAGCCACGAAAGGTGGCTGGCTGGGGATGGTGCTGGACCACCACCTCGCCATCGAGACGGCGTTTGCAGAAGTGAAGCAGGCTGGTGATGCAGTATCGCGTCGCAGTGCGCAGCAACGTTTGGCCACGATTCTTACGGCGCACTCGCTGGCCGAAGAAATGGTGCTCTACCCGGCTCTGGCGCTTCATCACGAGAAGGGCCACGCGACCATGGCGTACACCGAGCAAAGTGCGGCCAAGATTCAGATGGCAGCACTCGAAGACCTGGAGCCGATGAGCGAGGACTACGTTGACAAGCTCGAGCATATCCGGGGCGCGGTCGCCCATCACGTCTACCACGAGGAGAACGACTGGTTCCTCGATCTCAACGAGATAGCGGACAGCAGGCTCCAGCAGAAGCTGGCTCAGCGGTACACCGAGGAGTTCGAGCGCTATCAACGCGGCGCTGAGGACTCAGCCGGGCAGTCGGCGAAAATGGGTCAGCCGCCGCGAGGCGCCGAGCCGCGTCGCCCGTCGGCCGGGAACTCCATCTAGATCCTGGTGCAGCAGGAAGCTGCGTCAGCCTAGCTGCTGTGAGCGACTTATACTTTCAAGGCCGTCTTCGGACGGCCTTTTTTAGTGCTCGATGCATGCGGCCCTCAAGCATCAAGTTTTCTTCGCTCGCATCGTCTGTAACGCGCCGCCCCAGGCAACGAGCTGCTCGAGCATGGCATCAACCGACTTTTCGTTGCGGGGGTGCGGCTTGAACTCACTGAAATTCTCGAAATCGGTGAACAGCGACAACATCACCTGGTTGCGCACATGGGCAATCTGCAACTCGCTGGTGACTAACCGCAATTGCTCCACCGCCCGGGCTCCACCCGCGCTGCCGTAACTCACGAATCCCGCCGCTTTGTTGTTCCATTCGCCGTACAAGAAATCGAGCGCGTTCTTGAGTGCGCCTGAGGTCCCGTGATTGTATTCTGGTGTCACGAATACGTATGCGTCGAAGGCAGCGACCTTTTCGGCCCACGCGAGAGTGTGTGGCTTGGAGTACTGCCCCATCGACGGCGGTACCGGCTCATCGAGCAGAGGCAGGTCGAAGTCTGCAATATCCACCAGCTCGAACTCGGCATCGCTGCGCCGTTTTGCCAGATCAAGCACCCAGCGCGCAACGGCTTCGCCAACCCGACCCGGACGGGTACTGCCAATGATAACGGCTATCCTGAGCATCGGATGCTCCTTCTCGACGGGCGGAAAGGCACAAAGATTTGAACCTACTGGCGCCTCGTGGAAAATTCGGTGCGATAGCCCACGATGCCGGGAAGGAGACTCGAGAGACGTACCTACAGGCAGGCGCCAGCCAGCAGCTCGCAGGATCTCTGTCGCGCGACCGGATCGAAGATGGCGCTTGCGACGATCAACTCATCAGCGCCGGTCGATGCGATGAATGCTTCAAGTTCCGCGCGCACCGTCGCGGGCGCCCCCACGAACGAGCACCCCAGGAAGCCATCCACGCGCTGCTGCACATGCGGCGGCAACGGCGCAATGTGATCCACCGGCGGGCCGAGGCGTACGGGACTGCCGGTGACCAGCCCGATCACGACCTGCTGCAGCGAGGTGAACAGCCGGCGCGCCTGAGTGTCGGTGTCGGCGCAGATCACGTTTACCCCGGCGATGGCGTAGGGCTGTTGCCGCTGGGCCGAGGGCCGAAACATGTTGCGGTACAGGGGCAAGGCATCATGCAGCGCCGCGGGCGCGAAGTGGGAAGCGAAGGCATAGGGAAGTCCAAGCTTCGCGGCCAGCTGCGCGCCGAACAGGCTGGAGCCCAGGATCCACAGAGGTACATTCGTGTCGGCGCCGGGCACTGCCAGAATGCGCTGCCCTGGCTGGACCGGGCCGAGCAGCGCCTGCAGCTCCAGCACGTCTTCCCAAAAGCGATCCGCCGCGCCCGGGTCGCGCCGCAACGCGCGCCAGGTCGCCATATCCGCGCCTGGGGCACGTCCTAATCCCAGGTCGATGCGACCGGGAAACAGCGACTCCAGGGTGCCGAACTGTTCGGCGATCACCAGCGGAGAATGGTTGGGCAGCATGATGCCGCCGGCCCCGACACGAATGCGGTTGGTCGCTGCAGCAGCCTGGCCGATGACGATGGAGGTCGCGGCGCTGGCGATACCCGGCATGTTGTGGTGCTCGGCATACCAGAGGCGCTCATAGCCCAGCGCATCGGCGTGGCGCGCGTAGTCCAGCGCATTGCGCAAAGCAGTGCCCGCGTCACTGCCCGCCGGTATATGGGCGAGATCAAGGATGGAGAGTTTCATCGTATGCGATTGGCACCGCAAGGAACCCGAAGATGGCGTACATATCTCCACCAAAGAATAGTAGTTCTGTCGGGTCGTCGCCACAGTCACAGGGGCCCCGGATAAACAACTCAAGGTCGCTGGACGTACGGTCTCGCACAGATAACCCGCCGCTTCCGTGGCTAGTCTGAGTACCGGTCACACACGGGATTTGAATGCGCTATCGCACCCGCCGCACGTCCTGCATTCCGGTGACCGCGTGAGTGCTTCGGCGACCAGCCGCCGCGCTGCGCCGGGCCCGGGTGGACCC
>JBGTIC010000344.1:0-3379 GCA_041745895.1 Gammaproteobacteria bacterium | reverse complement strand
GCGGTCCGACTGACCTGGCACATCCGGGCGAAATCTGCCGGGCGAACCCGCATGGCCATGAGGTCGGCGGGATCGAAGGGCAGGGTTGACGGCCGCATGTCGCCGATCCTTCCAGGGGCGGTTTTAGGCGTCACAGTCAACACGTCAACGAAACAATGAAGTTAAGTAATGCGTCATTGTTCTATTTATGCAGCGATTGCGCCTCCGATTACCCGCATGCCCGAGCGCTGGGGAGGACCCGCGGGCTTGGCGTCCGGCTTCAATCGCCAGGGGCGCAGTGGCGGTAGTGACGTTGAGTGACGTGAAATCAATCACCTTTACGCAAGAGAGTGCGTATAGAGAAAAGGTTCTACCGGTCACGCCCCTAACGTCACTGCGCCCCCGAAGCCCTTGTCCGGCGCGGCTTTGAGGCAGTGACGTGTAGACTTCAAGTAGTGGCGCGAGGGACGTAAGTCGGATCATTCAGCTTCACTCTTGACATCCAGGCCCAGCCAACCGCGGACGCCGCCGGTGAACCGTTGGCGCACGAAGCCACGCTGTGCCAGGCGATCGCCGAACACGCGCCGCGACAGTGGCAGCTCCCCTGCGGCGTGCGACCAGCGTGCAAACGCCCTGTGCAGCTCGGCTGCGGTGACACGGCAGCTGGGCAGGACGATGCAGCGATCGTCCAGGAACTCGCCCAGCGGGTCCGACTGTTCGCGATAGGCTTCCGTCGCCGCCCGCACGGCGTCCGGCGGTTCCAGCCCATGGGCCTGATACATGCGCCAGCCTTCGAGCGCCCAAAGCAGGATGCCTGGCAGCTCAGCCCGCAGCCGCTCGGGTAGCAGTGGATCTCGCCGCGCTGGGGCTATCGTGACCGGGAAGTCGACTTCCCGGATGCGGCGCCACAGTGCCATACCCGCATCATTGGTGCGTAGCCGGTGATTGAGCGCAACCGCCAGCAGGCAGACCGGCGAGAATTCAAAGAAGTCGCGATTCATGTGGCGTGCTGAAATGCGGTCGCCGCCGCTCAATGCCTTGAGCCGTTCGACGGCAAGCCGGCCGTCCTGCGGCTCGGACAGATGTACGAACCGCGCCCCGCGCAACATGGCCAGCTCGGCGGGGTGGCCGCCCTGTTTGGCCGTGAGCAGGTCAGGCGGCGCCGCCACGGCGAGTTCGCCGAGCAGCAATGCCCATACGATCAAGAGTACAGTCTTGCCGTTGCAGCCGGTCCCCAGGAACATCAACACGATGTGCTCGCCGCGCCGCGCGCTCAGGCTGTAACCCATCGCCTTTTGCACGAATATGCGAGCGCCTTCATCGGGCAGCACTTCCTTGATGAATTCTTCCCATCGTGGGCACGTTGCAAAGGGATCGTAGCTACAGCCCGCGATGCGAGTGATGTAGTCGCCAGGGCTGTGCGGCCGGTGCGAACCATCAGTGAGATCCAGCACACCGCCAGGCAGGCCGAGCAGATCCGGTCTGGCATCGAGCGCGTCGGCCTCCACTGAAAGCAGGCCCTCTGCGAGGCCCAGCGCCGACCGGATGGCCCTGGCACTCTCGCTTGAGCGCGAGTGCTTCATCAGCGCCAGCGCCCGCGCTTCCGCTTTCGGGCGCATCTCCATCGGCAATTGCGAAGCGTAGACCAGCATGGCAGCTGATTCGCTCAGCACTTCAGCCCCTGTCCTCGCTGCGAGGAGGACTGCCGCGGCCTGATCGGAGCGCCACCCGCGCTCAGGGTCAAACACACACCAACCGATCCCGGTCGAGTGAATCAGCACGCCTTCACTGCGGCTCTTGATGCGGTACGCGTTCGCCAAGTCAGTGCAAGGGTCGGCCGCGGGCCTCCAGTGCTCGAGCGGCTCGATCGGTTGATTGCGTAGAACACGAACCGTACTCATGCGGCTTCATATCGCCGCGGGCACTCAATGCCTCCGAGCATCCGCACGACTTCAACCCCACAATCGATCAGCGCCTTTGCGATGCGATCTTGTCGCTCCCTGGACTGTCCGAATGCCCAAACCGTAGCGCCATGTGCGGGAGGCCAGCGAAGCCACACCGGGTTGTCGTCATTCAGCAGCACGATCCCGCGAACGCCAGTGCTATCGAACACGAGTTGCGACTGTTCCCACGCATCTAACCCACCCCGCGGGTGCATGCTTGCCGGGGCGAAGCCGGTAACAACATCATAGGCAGGTCCACCAAAGTAAGGGGACACGGGGAGCGTCCCGGCTCGGATAGCGGCCATGACCGCCGCCCCGTATGCGGGCCATCGCAGCGCAGCGTTGCCGCGTGTCTCACGCGGTTTGCTTTGCTGTTTCACGGGGCGCACCCCGCGCCCGTTGCAGTATGGACACGCGTTCATCCGGCTGGGCTCCCGGAATCACGCGCGGCCAAACGCGCCGGCAGGGCATCTAGGCTGGCCCGCGTCACCATGGTCGTGCTGCCCAGCTTAAAAACGTCGAGTAGGCCCTCTTTGGCGAGGGCGAATGAACGTGTGCGGCCGATTCCGTACGAGGCACATAGCGGCACCAGCGGGCCATAGGGCGGCGGTGCGACTGGCGTTGCGTGAGAGTTGTTCATTGCATGACCCGAATCCATGTGAATTCAGGTGCATTGCAGCGCGTTTACCTGTCGCGCGAAAGGCAGTCAGCGGCGCTCACTTACTTCGGCCTTCCTGCCTTGTGCCATTGACTGACCCAAGACTTCAGCGTGCTAGGTTTCACGGCTACTAGCTTGGCCTCTCCTAGCCGCGTGCAGAGGGAGGTCTGTTTTTCGCCTTGCTGCGCGTTTTTCTTCAGCCAATCGACCACCTCTTTTCTCATCTCGTTTGTCTCGGCCTTACTCGCTGCAGCCGCCTTTTTGCCTCTTTCCGACGCCGCGGTCTTGACCTGGGCGAGGGCCTCCGTTGCAATGCGCGGTCTCGCCTCCTCAATAGCCGTCTTTGCGATGCGTGGGCGCTCCACTAGCGAGCTGTAAAGTGCTTCGACCATCGCTTCTGCCACTGGCTGTTCGGCCTCGCTGGCTGTCAAGTACCAGGCGACCGCGGCCCGCAGCCGCAGCTTGCGGAAGATCTCGTTCTCGTCGCCCCACAAGTCGAGCATGAAAGGGCCATGCTTGTTGCCACACGCGTCGAGCATAAAAGGACCAAGCTCGACAACCGATTGGCCGAGGATAGGGAACACGTGGCACCAGGCATCAGCTGGAACAGGATCCTCCTCGCGGAGGATCCTGCAACGGAATGAGGCCTGGTCTAACATCTCCATTCCGTTGTCAGCCAGCCATAGAGTCCATGCCTCAATCGCATCGACGGCAGCTGCCCTTTTGTCCCTGATGCCAGAAAAAAACATCAGGCTGCCCCTGACGCGTGCGCCATCGGGCATGCGGGCTCCAGGTTCTC
>JBGTIC010000343.1:0-7684 GCA_041745895.1 Gammaproteobacteria bacterium | reverse complement strand
GGATCGAGCCTCCGGTGTCGGTGCCAGTGCCGGCGGGGGCCAGACCTGCCGCCACCGCGGCCGCCGACCCGCCGGAGGACCCGCCTGGTACCCGGCTGGTATCCCACGGATTGCGTACTGGACCGAAATAGCTGGTCTCGTTCGACGAGCCCATCGCGAACTCATCCATATTGCTTTTGCCCAGCGTGACCATGCCGGCGGCATCCAGGCGCTCGACCACGGTCGCGTCATAGGGCGCCACGAACTGCTCGAGCATCCGCGAGGCGCAGGTCGTGCGCGTGCCGCGGGCGCAGAAGATGTCCTTGTGGACGATCGGCAGGCCCGTCAGAGGACCGCCCTCACCGCGTGACAGGCGGGCGTCCGCGGCCTTCGCCTGCCCCAGTGCGCGCTCGGCCAGCACGCTGATGAAGCTGTTGAGCTGCGCATCCAGCGCGCCGATGCGCTCGAGGAAGTGGCGCGCAAGCTCCACCGAGGAGATCTCCCGGCGCGCGAGCAGGGCCCCCAGCTCGGCCAGGGTGGCCTGGTGCACGGCGTTCACTCGATCACCCGAGGCACGAGATACAGGCCGTTTTCCACCTGGGGCGCATTGCCCTGAAAGGCGTCTCGGCAGTCGCTTTCGGTGACCTCGTCGGCCCGCAGCCGCTGGGCGGCGTCCAGCGGATGGGCCATAGGGGCCACGCCCGCGGTATCCGTGGCCTGCAACTGGTCGACCATGGCGAGGATGTTCGAGAGCTTGTCGGCGACCTCGGCCAACTCCGCATCGCTGACCTTCAGACACGCAAGGCGGGCGATCTTGCGAACGTCGTCACGGTTTAAGGACACACATGCCCCCGAAAACGGCTGGAAAATATAAGCCGGCAAGTCTAACCCGTCGCTTGCTGATCTATCCAGCCGTTGCTAGCATCTCCGGCTTCGCTTCGCGCCAGATGGCCCTCCTGATGTTCAAGAAATTCCGCGGGTATTTTTCCAGCGACCTGTCGATCGATCTGGGCACGGCCAACACACTTATCTATGTCCACGGCAAGGGCATCGTGCTCAACGAACCCTCGGTCGTGGCCATCCGCGAAGAACCCGGTCGTGGCGGAAAAGTGCTCGAAGCTGTCGGCGCCGAGGCCAAGAACATGCTCGGCCGCACCCCGGGCAACATCACCGCCATCCGGCCACTCAAGGACGGCGTCATCGCCGACTTCACGGTCACCGAGAAAATGCTCCAGCACTTCATCAAAAAGGCGCACGGCAGCCGGTATTTTCGGCCCAGCCCGCGCGTGCTGGTGTGCGTGCCCTACGGCTCCACCCAGGTAGAGCGCAGGGCGATCCGGGAATCCGCCGAAGGGGCCGGAGCGCGCAAGGTCTACCTGATCGAAGAGCCCATGGCGGCGGCCATCGGCGCGGGCATGCCGGTGCACGAGGCGCGCGGCTCCATGGTGCTGGACATCGGCGGCGGCACCTCGGAGGTCGCGGTGATCTCGCTCAACGGTATCGTTTACGCGGCTTCAGTGCGCGTCGGTGGCGATCGCTTCGATGACGCCATCATCAATTACGTACGTCGCAACTACGGCATTCTCATCGGCGAGGCCACCGCCGAGCGCATCAAGCACGAGATCGGCTCGGCCTATCCCGGTCAGCAGGTGCGCGAAATCTCGGTCAAGGGCCGCAACCTCTCGGAGGGGGTGCCGCGAGCGTTCACACTGAATTCAAACGAGATTCTCGAAGCCCTGCAGGAGCCGCTCGCCGGTATCGTCGGCGCGGTCAAGGCAGCACTCGAGCAGACGCCGCCGGAACTGGGTTCCGATGTGGCCGAGCGCGGTATCGTACTGACCGGCGGCGGGGCTTTGCTGACCGATCTGGACAAGCTGCTGATGGAAGAGACGGGCTTGCCGGTCGTGGTGGCCGACGAACCGTTGACCTGCGTGGCTCGCGGCGGCGGCCGCGTGCTGGAACTCATGGACCAGTATGGCCCGGGGGTGTTCGGCCTCGAATGACGCGCGAGGCTGTACATTATCTGAACAGCTTCGTTGGCTTGCGCTATCATCCGGGTTTCACCATGACGGTGACAGTGCCCGGCGATGAAGCCTTCTAATTCAAATAGATGACACGACGTCGGCAGTCTGCAGGCCCGACCCGCGGGCTGGCGCTGGGCCCCAGATTATTCCTGCTGGGGCTGGTCGCGGTGACGCTGATGATCATCGACCATCGCCAGCAGCATCTGGCCACGATCCGCGATACGCTGTCGGTTGTGCTCTTCCCGGTTCAGGCGCTGGTGAACCTGCCGTTTGCCACCTGGCACTGGGGCCGCGATGTCACCGCGGCCCGCCGCGCCCTGCTCGAGGAGGTGCGTGAGCTGCGTGAAGCCCGACTGGATGTCAGCGTGCAGCTTCAGCGCCTCGCATCACTGGAAGCCGAGAACGCGAGGCTCCGCGCGATGATGGGCGCGAGCCGACAGGCCGCCGACCGGGTACTGGTCGCGGAGATCCTCGCGGTGGATCTCGACCCGTACCGGCATCGTTTCACAGTCAACAAGGGCAATCGGCATGAGGTGCACGTGGGCCAGGCGCTGCTCGACGCTCACGGGGTGCTCGGCCAGATCGTGCGCGTGCAGCCGTTCACGGCCGAGGCCATTCTGATCAGTGACGCCGATCATGCGCTGCCCGTGATTGTAAACCGCAACGGACTGCGCACCATCGCGATGGGCACCGGCGATACCGATCGGCTGTCGCTGCCTTTCCTGCCCAACAGCGCCGATATCGAGGAAGGTGATCTGCTGGTGTCCTCGGGACTCGGCGGCGCCTTCCCCAGTGGCTACCCGGTGGCTCGCGTGAGCCGCGTGGAGCGTCGCCCGGGTGCCGCCTTCGCGGAGATCAGCGCCGAACCGGCGGCAGCCCTGCAGCGTGCTCGCGAGGTGCTGCTGGTGTGGAGCAGCCGGGACCCGCGCGAGGACGAGGATACGACCCCGGCCGATGGCGATGACACGGCCATCGCCGAGGCGGCTCAACAGGAAAGGCCATGACCGCTGAACGCTCCTCACTGGCGGTCGGCACGGTCTCCATCGTGTTCGCGCTGATGCTGGCGATCGTACCTCTGCCGCAGCCGGTGACGGGTATGCGCCCGGACTGGGTATTGCTCGCACTGGTCTTCTGGTGCCTGGCCGCGCCCCACCGCTTCGGCCTGGCCTGGGCCTTCGGGCTGGGGCTGCTGCTCGACACGTTGAGCGGCGCCCTGCTCGGTCAACATGCGCTGGCGTTGCTGCTGGTAATCTATCTCACGCTGAAATTCCGCTTGCGGCTGCGCGTGTTTCCGCTGGCGCAGCTGATGATCGCCGTGCTGGTGCTGCTGGTGATCTACCAGTTCACGCTGTTCTGGATCGACGGCGTGGCCGCGCGCAGCGTGCCCATCCGGGAGCGCTGGCTGCCCGTGATCACCGGCACACTCGCCTGGCCGCTGGTTTACTGGATCGGACAGCGCGCGCTGCGTGAGTCCGAGCAGCAGCCGGCGAGGCTGTAGACATGGCACCTGCGATCCGCTTCAAGGACCCCTGGGGCGAGCAGCGCCTGTTTTTCGGTCGACTGATCGCGGCCATCGTCATCGTGCTGTTGCTGGTGGGCATACTGGTCGCGCGACTGGTACACCTGCAGGTGATCAATCACGTCCACTTTGCCGATCTCTCGCAGGACAATCGCATCAGGATCGAACCGGTACCCCCCACCCGTGGACTGATCTACGACCGCAACGGCATGGTGCTGGCAGAAAACCTGCCGGCCTACCGGCTGGAGATGATCCCGGAGCAGGTCGACGACATGCCCGCCACGCTGCAGGCGCTGGCGGAACTGCAGCTGATCGACGTCGATGAGATCGAGCGTACCCTGGCGCTGGCGAGACGCCAGCGGCGTTTCGAGCCGGTCACACTGAATTTCCGCATGGACGACGAGCAGGTGGCGACCTTTGCTGTAAGGCGCCAGCACTTTCCGGGCGTGGATATTCGCGCGCGACTCCGGCGCCACTATCCATTCGATGGCACCACGGCACATACGGTCGGCTACGTGGGGGGCCTGAGTGCGCAGGATCTTGAGCGACTTGATCGCGCCAATTACGCAGGTACGGCGCAGGTCGGCAAAGTAGGCGTGGAACGCGCCTACGAGGATCTGCTGCACGGCCGGGTCGGTTACCGTCAGGTCGTGGTCAATGCGCGCGGGCGTGCGCTGCAGTATCTCGAAGCCGGTGATGACGAGCCGCCATCCTCAAACGGCGTGGCGCAGACCAGCCCGCGACGTGCAGGGCGCGCGAGCGTGCCGGGTCAGGACATCGTGCTGGGTCTGGACATTCGCCTGCAACTGGCTGCACAGGAAGCCATGCAGGGCTGGCGCGGCGCGGTGGTCGCAATCGATCCGAACTCCGGGGATATCCTGGCGATGCTCTCGACGCCGGCCTTTGATCCGAACCGATTCAGTGAAGGCCTGTCGCAGCGGGATTATCAGGCGCTGCTCAACGATCCCGATAATCCGCTGTTCGATCGTGCGTTGCGCGGCACCTACCCGCCTGGATCCACGATCAAGCCGCAGATGGCCCTGGCGTTCCTCCACCACGATATCGTCAGGCCTGGCGATCGGCGTTTTTGTCCGGGACATTTTCGACTGCCTGGCAGCTCGCACCGGTTTCGAGACTGGCGGCCACAGGGTCACGGCAACGTCGACCTGATCGAGGCGATGGCGCAATCCTGCGATGTGTATTTCTACGCCAACGGCAACGAGCTTGGCGTGGATCGCATGCACGAGTTCATGATCGCCATCGGGCTGGGCCAGGTGACCGGTGTGGATATACTGGGCGAGCGACCGGGGTTGGTGCCCTCGCGGGAATGGAAACGCGGCGCTTTTCGCCGACGCGAGGACCAGGCGTGGTTCCCCGGCGAAACTGTCATCGCTGCGATCGGTCAAGGCTACATGAACGCAACCGTCCTGCAGCTTGCACATTCAACAGCCGTCCTCGCTGCACGCGGTGCGCGCATGCAGCCGCGCCTGGTGGTGGCCAGCACTGACCCGCTCAACGGCGGACTGCTGGAAGTTCCCAGCACCACGCTCTCCCGTCTGGAACTTCGGGATGAACATCACTGGGACCTGATCCGCGACTCCATGGTGGCGGTCACCCGAGGCCTGCGCGGGACCGCGCGCAACTCGATGCAGGGTACCTCGTATGTGGTTGCCGGCAAGACCGGTACTGCACAGGTGTTCACAATCGGCCAGGACGAGAAATACGACGAGGACGAGATCGACGAGCGGCTGCGCGATCACGCCCTGTTTGTGGCTTTTGCGCCGGCCGAAGCGCCGGAGATCAGCGTTGCCGTGATTGTCGAGAACGGCAGCAGCGGAGCCAGGGTCGCAGCGCCCATCGCACGCAAAATCATGGACCGGTATTTCGAGGGTCGGGAACCGTGATCTTCGAGCCGACGCAGTCGTTCGAGGCGCGACGACCGCTGAGCCTGCCGGGTCAGCTCATGCGGGCGCTGCATCTCGACCCGCCGCTGCTGCTGGCACTGATGGCGGTCTGTGCGCTTGGCCTGTTCGTGCTTTACAGTGCGCTGGGACAGAATGCCGATCCCGTGATCGGCCAGGGCATGCGCATCGGTGTGGCTTTCGGGGCGATGCTGATTCTGGCCCAGGTGCCGCCGTCGAGCCTGCGCAGCTGGACGCCATGGTTGTTCCTTGCCGGGCTGGGCCTGCTGATGGCGGTGCTGTTTTTCGGCGATATGGGCAAGGGCGCGCAGCGCTGGCTCGACCTGGGCTTCATCCGCTTCCAGCCATCGGAAATCATGAAGCTCGCCGTGCCGATGCTGGCCGCCTGGTATCTTCATGATCGGGCGCTGCCGCCGGCCCTGCACCATGTCGTACTCATTCTGCTGGCCGTATTTGCACCGGCGGCACTGATTGCGGTGCAGCCAGACCTCGGCACGGCCGTGCTTGTCGTGTGCGCCGGCATGCTGGTGCTGCTGCTCGCAGGACTGCGCTTGCGCTACATCATGGCCGCTGTTGTGCTTGCGATCGCTGCGGCCCCCGTAATGTGGCATTTCATGCTCGACTACCAGCGTCGCCGCGTGCTGACCTTCCTCAATCCGGAAAATGATCCGCTGGGTGCCGGCTACAACATCATCCAGTCCAAGATCGCGATCGGCTCGGGTGGCGTGTTCGGCAAGGGCTGGCTTAACGGCACACAGGCGCATCTGGAGTTTTTGCCGGAACGCGCAACGGATTTCATCTTCGCGGTGATCGGCGAGGAGTTCGGCTTGCCGGGTCTGCTGGCGCTGCTGGCGCTTTACCTGATCATAGTGGGCCGTGGCCTGTTCATTGCGGCCAATGCGCAGGACACGTTCAGCCGTCTGCTGGCGGGAAGCATCAGCCTGACCTTTTTCATTTATGTCATCGTCAACGCCGGCATGGTCTCAGGCCTGCTGCCGGTGGTCGGCGTGCCATTGCCGCTGGTCAGTTTCGGTGGCACATCGATGGTGACGCTCATGGGCGGTTTCGGTATTCTGATGTCGATACACACCCGCCGCAAACTGCTGCCCACCTGATTCCCGGAGTATCGCTTGAGCAGATTCATCCTCGTCGCACTGCTGATTTTTCTGGCAACGCCCTTGCATTCCGCTGAAGCCATCGACGATGCAGCGTTTCGCGACGCCATCCATGCATTCAAGCAGGATATGTCCGAACGCCACGGGTTTGCGGCTACCACACTGGACTTGTGGTTTGCTGAAGTCGAGCAGCAGCAGGCCATCCTGGATGCGATCAGCCGTCCGGCCGAACGCGTGCGCCCCTGGCATGAGTACCGCGAAATTTTCCTGACCGAGCGGCGGATCGACGGAGGTATCGAGTTCTGGCGTGAGCACGCCGAGGAACTAAAGCGAGTTTCGCGCGAGCTCGGCGTCGACGCGCAGATCATCGTTGCGATCATCGGGGTGGAAACCATGTACGGTCGCATCACCGGTCGCTGGCGAGTGCTCGACGCGCTGTCGACGCTGGCCTTCGCTTATCCACCGCGCGCAGCGTTCTTCCGTCGCGAACTCGAAGAATTCCTGCTGCTCGCGCGCGAGGAGCGCATAGAGCCCCGCGCCACGCTGGGATCCTACGCGGGCGCCATGGGGCCACCCCAGTTCATACCCTCGAGTTACCGGGCCTATGCGGTCGATGGCAGCGACAACGGACGCCGCGACCTGTTCCATGACTGGAGTGATGTGCTGGCCAGCGTGGCCAACTACTTCAAGGTCCACGGCTGGCGTGCGAATGAACCAGTTGCCGACCAGGCGACCACCGGGGATCGATGGCCTGGCACTCATCCGCAGAATTCGCTGGAGCTGACTTCAACCGTCGGCGAGCTCGCGGGCAGCGGATACATGTTTCCCACCACCGCGCCGGAGAGTGCGCCGGCGATGATGGTGCGTCTCGACGGTGTGGACGGCGACGAGTTGTGGGTTGGGTATCACAACTTTCGCGTAATCACCCGCTACAACCGCAGCCTCATGTATGCGCTGGCCGTCTACCAGCTCAGTGAGGAGATCCGCCGCGGCTTCGCTGACAGGGCAGCCACTGAGGCAAGGGCAGACGCATCGTGAGGATCATCGCAGCCGTTGCGCTTCTCGCGGCCGCAGTGGGCTTCGCCGTCGGCTGCAGCCATCAGCCGCGCAGCGCGCCTGCAGGCC
>JBGTIC010000342.1:0-2208 GCA_041745895.1 Gammaproteobacteria bacterium | reverse complement strand
CACCAGCGCGTGACCGTCAGCTTCAACACCGCCCAAGGCGGAACCTTGCACGTGCGCAAATCCGCCACCCCCAGCGCCGCCGCCGCTGCCATCTACGACGCCCTCGGACTTCCCCACAAACCCGGCAAGGTGACC
Organism: Gammaproteobacteria bacterium; assembly: GCA_041745895.1. Taxonomy (GTDB): domain Bacteria; phylum Pseudomonadota; class Gammaproteobacteria; order Steroidobacterales; family PWYM01; genus PWYM01. Next base: position 2,073 of record JBGTIC010000342.1, on the reverse strand, counting down.
AAGCGAAATTCCCGCCCAGAGCGCGATTTGTAGGCGATCCGATCTCCGTGTAGTGCCTTACGCAAGACCGAGCAGCCATAACCTATTGATAAAAAGATAGATTATTCTTGTGGTGGCGAAGATGGGCTAGGTCCGCCATGAAAGTCGGGCTAAGCGTGCATATTGAGGGTTGCAGGGCAGACAGGGTGGCGTCAGTCGCTGCGCCTTCGCCGAACATCACGTAGGCGCTGCCTGAGTAGTCACCACTCGAACCTGCGGCCCAGGCACCGATGATCAAGTCGTCGATGCCGTCGCCATTGATGTCACCTGCGCCGGATACGGCGCGGCGCTCGGCCCGCTGTCGAGAATCGGTGAGAAATGGCCACGCGCTGCGCCGCTACTCGGCCCCGCGAAGCCGAAATCCCACGCGCGGACCTCCGATCCGAGCCCCAAACGGGCACTTACGCGACCGCCGCCTACGCGGCGGGCCGCCTGAAAAGGGCGTTTGAACTTCCTATACGCCCCTGAGCCAAGCCGGTCAGTAGCCCGCCGCGTGGCCGTCCTTGCGGCTTTCGCTGGCACCGACGTACACGCTGTTGACGTGGTCGCGCATGATCGCCTGGTAGCCGCCGTAGCGGCCGTCGGCGAACTCGATCTTGTGGCCTTTGCGCATCAGGGCCCGGATGGTTTCGTAGGGGAAGCCAGTCTCCAGGTTCACGACGCCACCCGTGCTCATCTCCACGACCTGCCCGGCCGGCTCGGTGCTGCCGGCATGCTGGATGCGCGGCGCATCGCCGGCTTCCTGCAGGTTCATGCCGAAATCCACCAGGTTCATGATGATCTGGGCGTGGCCCTGCGGTTGCATCGCGCCGCCCATCACGCCGTAGGACAGCCAAGGCTTGCCGTCCCTGGTCACGAAGGCGGGGATGATGGTGTGGAACGGTCGCTTGTTGGGCTCGAAGCTGTTGGGATGACCAGCCTTGAGCACGAACTGCTCGCCGCGGTCCTGGAAGATGAAGCCCAGCCCCGGCGGCGCCATGCCGCTGCCCATGCCGCGGTAGTTGGACTGGATCAGCGACACCATCATGCCGTCGGCGTCGGCAACGGCCATGTAGATCGTGTCCCCCTCGTCGAGCTGTTTCGGCGTGCCCGGCTGCACTTCGCTGGCGGCGCGGTCCATCGAGATCAGCTTGCCGCGCTGGGCGGCGTAGTCCTTGCTGATCAGCTTCTGCACCGGCAACTTTGCGAACGCGGGGTCGGCATACCAGCGCGCGCGGTCTGCGAAGGCCAGCTTCTTGGCCTCCACGAAAAGGTGCACGTGCTCGGCGCTGCCGAACGGAATCTTCGAGAAGTCGTAGGCCTCCAGCAGGTTGAGGATCTGCAGCGCCGCGATACCCTGGCCGCTGGGCGGCAGTTCCCACACGTCCACGCCGCGGTAGTTGGTGCTGACCGGCTCGACCCACTCGCCCTGGTGCGCCGCGAGGTCCTCGTAGCGCAGAAAGCCATCGTGTTCGCGGAAGTACGCATCAATGGTGCGGGCGATGTCGCCCTTGTAGAACGCGTCACGTCCGTCGCGGCCTAGGGTTTCGAGCGTATTGGCCAGGTTCGGGCTGCGCCACATCTCGCCCTTGCGCGGCGCGCGTCCTTCGACGGTGAACTGCTCGGTGAAACCCGGCCACTTCGAAAGGATGGGCACGCTGCGGTTCCAGTAGTAGGCGATCACCTCGTGCACCGGATGGCCCTTGCGCGCGTAGTCCACGGTCGGCTTGAGCACCTGCGCCATCGGCAGCTTGCCGAAGCGGCCATGCAGAGCGAACCAGCCGTCCACCGTGCCCGGCACCGTCACCGGCAGCGGGCCGTGCGAGGGCACGGTCGAATACCCGTTGTCCTGGAACCACGCCAGGCTCAACGCCTTGGGCGAGCGGCCGGAGCCGTTGTAGCCGTGCAGCTTCTTCGTCTTAGGATCCCAGACGATGGCGAACAGGTCGCCGCCGATGCCATTGCCGGTCGGCTCCATCAGGCCCAGCGCGGCGTTGGCGGCGATGGCCGCGTCCATGGCGCTGCCGCCCTGGCGCATCACGTCCAGCGCGATCT
>JBGTIC010000341.1:0-3664 GCA_041745895.1 Gammaproteobacteria bacterium | reverse complement strand
GGCGCCGATCCGGCCTCGCGAGTGTACGTGCGAAACAAGCGCCTGGCCTGCGAGGAAACCGGAATCCGTGCCTTCGATCATGACCTGCCTGAGACCACCACAGAAGCCGAGTTGCTTGCATTGATCGATGCACTGAACAGCAACGACAGCGTCGACGGGATTCTGGTGCAGTTGCCGCTGCCGGCGCATATCGATGAAGTCGCCGTCATCGAGCGCATCCTGCCGGCCAAGGATGTCGACGGTTTCCATCCCTACACCGTCGGGCGGCTCGCTCAACGCATCCCGGTGCTGCGCCCGTGTACGCCCTTCGGCATCATGACGCTGCTGTCGCGCTGCAATATTCCCGTGCGTGGCCAGCACGCCGTGGTAGTCGGTGCCTCCAACCATGTCGGTCGTCCGCTGGCGCTGGAATTCCTGCTCGCGGGTGCTACGACAACCGTGTGCCATCGCTTCACCCGCGATCTGCGCAGCCATGTGGAGATGGCCGATATCCTGGCCGTGGCGGTCGGACGGGCGGGGCTTGTGCCTGGCGAGTGGATCAAACCTGGCGCCGTAGTGCTGGATGTCGGCATCAACCGCCAGGCTGACGGACGACTGGTCGGCGACATCGATTTCGCGGTGGCACGAGAGCGCGCCAGCTGGATCACCCCGGTGCCCGGCGGCGTCGGACCGATGACCGTGGCCATGCTCATGCACAACACGCTGGGCGTGGCCAATGGAGATATGCACGCTGAGCCCTGAGCGCAGGCGCTACAGCATGACGCAGGCCGACCGTTATACTCGCGCCCTACCCGACCGGCCTTCGTGGAGACGCCCATGATCAAGCGCTTTGCCATCATCACCTGCGGCGTGTGGCTGTTCTCCAGCCTCGCGATGGCCGATACCACGCTGCCGAACTTCCCACGGGTGGAAATCGAGACCTCGCTGGGCAGCATCATCGTCGAGCTCGACGCACGGCGTGCGCCGCTGACGGCCCGCCATTTTCTCGGCCATGTGGCCAGCGGTCACTACGGAGGCACGGTATTTCATCGCGTCATCCAGGGCTTTGTGGTCCAGGGCGGTGGCTACACGACACAATTCGAACTCAAACCCACGACCCACATGGTCGCCAACGAAGCGGGCAACGGACTGTCCAATCGCCGTGGCACCATTGCCATGGCCCGCACCCCTGACCCGCATTCGGCCGATGCGCAGTTCTACATCAACCTCGTCGACAACGCGTCGCTGGATCCCAATCCCTCCCGTTGGGGCTACGCGGTATTCGGCTCGGTAATCAGTGGCATGGAGGTGGTCGATGCGATCGGTCACGTCGCCACCGGTGCCGCCGGCCCGTTCGATCGCGATGTGCCCCAGGCCCCCGTGGTGATTCAAGGCGCACGCCTGCTCGACGATGACGCAACGTCATGATGCGCGCGCCACCGCGGTGACCTGGCTGTTCATCTCCGACCTGCACCTGTCGCCAGAGCGGCCGGACATCACCTGCCAGCTCGAGCGTTTCCTGGAAAGCTGGCGCGGCCGCGCGCAGCACCTCTACATTCTCGGTGATCTGTTCGAGGTGTGGCTGGGCGATGACATGGCCGGTGAGTTCGGCGCACATATCGCCAAGGTGCTCAGGCGATTCCAGGCGGGTGGCAGCGAGCTTGCGCTGATGCACGGCAATCGCGATTTCCTGCTTGGTGAGCGCTTTGCCAGCGCCTGCTGCGCCACATTGCTGGATGACCCGAAGGTGCTGACGATTCACGGCCGGCAGGTACTCATCAGCCACGGCGATCAGCTGTGTACCGACGATCTGGCTTACCAGCGCATGCGCCGGCTTTTCCGCCGCCGCAGCGTACAGCGAGGCTTCCTTGCGCTGCCCCGCCACCTGCGCGCGCGTATGGGAACGTGGCTGCGCACGCGCAGCCACATCGACACACGCGACAAGCCGCCCGAAATCACCGATGTCAACGACGATGCCGTGGTGGCAACCTTGCGCGCCCATGACGTGAACTGTCTGTTGCATGGACATACGCACCGCCCGGCGGTGCATGTGCTCGAAATCGACGGCCAGGCCGCCGAGCGCATCGTGCTGGGCGACTGGTACACCCAGGGCAGCGTGCTCGAGTGGGATGCCGGCGGCTATCGCCTCAAGAGCCTGGTCAGGCTGCAGGCGTCCCTGAATGGAAGCGAAACTGCCGATCCGGTGAGCTGACCAGGTCTGCTTCTACGGCACGCAGCGCCGCCAATCTGGCCTGGATATCGTCGGGTCCGGCAACGCGGCGGGCAAGCTCGAGATAATTTTCGAAATGCCGCGCCTCCGAGGCCAGCAGGCCGGCGTAGAAGCGGCCGATCTGGCCGGGCAGATCCGGTGCCAGCAGTGCAAAGCGCTCGGCCGAGCGCGCCTCGATCAACGCACCGACGATCAGCGTGTCGAGCAGACGTCCGGGTTCCTCACGGCGCACGTGCGCATGCAGCCCGGCCGCATACCGTGACGCACCCAGTGTCTTCCGGGCGATACCCAGTCGTCGCATCAGCGCGCGGACCTGCTCGAAATGGCGCAGCTCCTCCCGCGCGAGCCGCGACATCCGCTCCACCAGGAGATCATCGAGCGGGTAGCGCTGCAGGGTTACCAACGCCGCGGCCGCCGCCTTGCGCTCACAGTTCGCATGATCGATCAGCAGTGTGCGCTGCTCCAGCAGCGCACGCGCACACCATGCATCAGGCGTCGGCACGGGCAGAAAAGCTGCGATCTGCGGCGGCACCGCCGCCATTGCGCGCGCATGGGTCCCCTTGGCGTTCATTCTCCCAAAGCCGCGAGTACGTGTGCGGCCGACTCGAAGCGCTCGGCAGGGTCGGCCGCCATCATGCGGTGAACCAGCGGCTGAAAGTCGGCCAGCTCCGGCGGCAGCGGCGGGCGCACCGCATTGCGATGCTGATAGATCAGCGCCATGGGCGTGGGCGCCGAGAACGGCCGCTCGCCTGTCAGCATCTCGTAGAACATCACGCCGAGACTGTAGCAGTCCGAACGCTCATCGACCGCGCCGCCATGCCCCTGCTCCGGGCTCATGTACCAGGGGGTACCGAAGATCATGCCCGGGCTCGTCATCCCGCGACCCTGCATCTCGCGCGCCAACCCGAAATCGATCAGGACGAGACTTTCGTCCTCGCGCAGCATTACATTCGCGGGCTTGAGGTCACGATGCAGAATACCGATGGCATGCACTGCAGCCAGTCCGCGGGCCAATCCGCGCACCGCGCTCAGCGCTTCTCCCGGACTGAGGCGGCCGCGGCTGATGCGGCTGGCCAGTGTGCCGCCGACCAGGAACTCCATCGCGATCCAGGCATGATCATCGGCCACGCCAAAATCGAAGATCCGCACGACGTTGGCGTGGGAGAGACCAGCGATACTCTGGTATTCACGGAGGAAGCGGTCGAACAGCACGTCGCCGGCAACATCCGCGCCAGCCATATTGAAAATCTTGAAGACACGCTGTTCGCCCGACGCCTCACTGCATGCCAGACTGACCCTGGACAGCGCACTGGCGTGCAGTTCGCGCACAAGCCGCCAGCCTTTCATGACCGGCATTTTTGCCGCACCCCCACCCTGTGGCTGGCCGGCGCGGGCCCGGCGATCGTCAAGCGCCTCGCGCAACGCCGCAATCAGGCCATCGTGCCGCAGCCGCTC
>JBGTIC010000340.1:0-5519 GCA_041745895.1 Gammaproteobacteria bacterium | reverse complement strand
TCTTCGTTGGCATCGGCGACGAGCACCTTGCGGTGGTTGGCCTTGAAATTCAGCACGCGCAGGTAGCTTCGCAGTGACGCACGGCCCTCGCCAAGGGGCTGTGGCAGCCAGCCTGACCCTCCCGAGTCGCCCAGCCAGCGGCAGCACAGCCGCCACAGGCCCGACCAGCCCGGATTGGAGTCGCGCAACGGGTCCAGATCGGTGACCACGACAGCGACCCCCGCACGCTCCAGCGCCTGCAGGTGATCCGGACGCAGGCTTGCGTAAAAGGTGTTGATCGGATCGGTGATCAACACGATCTGCAGATCGGGATACCTGCTGCGCTGGGCCAGCAGGGTGTCGGTAAGCTCGGCCGACAATGCGCGATGCTCTTCACCGGCCTTCCCGGCGAAATCGTTGAACAGAAACATGTCCAGCACGACAAGTCGTCGCGCGTCGCGAATCATCGAGAATGCGGCATCAAAAATCTGCTGTTCGACGCCGCTGCGGCCCTGGGCGTCGGTGTAACTCGTATCGGCGAGAAAGGCGACATCGCTGACCGGCAGCGCCGCACTTGCCGCGGAGAGTCCTTCCGGCAGCGGTTTGCCTGCGTGATAGCCAGCCGTAAAGAGGTAAGCCACCGCCAGCGCGGCAAGTCCCATGCGCCGCCAGCCCCGCGACGTGCTCACCGCTCAGGCGGCGTGGGCGGGCAGGCCCCAGGGTCCGTGGTAGCCCTTCGGCAGTCCGGCATCCGGTGTGAAGCCATACATCTCCTCGCCCGGAAGGGCTGCAATGACGATGTCGCGCACCACCAGCAGCTTGTCGAGGTCGATACCGGTCTCGCAGCCCATGGCATCGAGCATGAACACCAGATCTTCGGTGACGATGTTACCGCTGGCGCCGGGGGCGAACGGGCAGCCACCGAGACCCCCCAGCGAGGCATCCAGCGTCGTGATGCCGGCCTCCAGCGCTGCCAGGGCATTGGCCAGTCCCAGCCCGCGCGTGTTGTGCAGGTGGACGCCGGTGAGTGCGTCGTCACCCACCTCGGCGCGCACCAGCCGGATCAGCCGCTGCAACTGTGCAGGATTGGCATAGCCCGTGGTGTCCGACAGACCCACCTCATCGCAGCCCAGTGTCATCAACTTCGCCGCCAGTTCGACGACCTTGCGTTCGTCGACACGCCCTTCCAGCGTACAACCGAACGCCGTCGACAGGCCGCCCTCAAAGTGCGGGCGTTGCGCCTTGGGCAGCGTGTCGATCAGTTCGACAATGGCACGGACTTCCTCGAAAACCTGATCGTGGGTCTTTTTCAGATTCTTCAGGCTGTGGGTCTCGCTGACCGACAGCGGTAAGGTGATCTTGTGTGCGCCGGCGGCAATGGCGTTCTGTGCGCCCTTGAAGTTGGGTACCAGTGCCGCCACGGTCAGGCCGGGAATGGTGCGGGCGTAAGCCACGATCTCCGCCGTATCGGCGAGCTGGGGCAGCAGCTTCGGCGGCACGAAGGAGCCGACTTCGATTTCCGGCACGCCAGCTGCCGCTTCTGCCGCGATCCAGGCCTTCTTGGCTTCGGTCGGCATGATGGCGCTGATGCTCTGCAATCCGTCACGCGGGCCGACTTCGCTGACGAGGATCGAGGTGCGTTTACTGGGCATGATCAGGGCTGCCTCCGGTAGAATTGCCTGCCAGGCGCCCATTTTAGCCCATGAGAACACTCGTCAACCATTCCGATCGAACCTGCACAGCAACGGGATCCCGCCAGATGACAAGCAGCACTGATCTTCCATTGAGTGGCCTGAAGGTCGCCGAGTTCACCCACATGGTCATGGGGCCCGCCTGCGGCCTGATCCTTGCCGATATGGGCGCCGACGTGGTCAAGATCGAGCCGCTCAAAGGTGACAATACGCGCCGCCTGATCGGCTCGGGATCAGGCTATTTCCCGATGTACAACCGCAACAAGCGCTCCATCTGTCTGGATCTGAAGTCCGACGAAGGTCGCGAAGCCGCGCTGAAGCTCATCGAGCGTGCTGACGTACTGATCGAGAACTTCAGGCCCGGCGCGATGGACAAGCTTGGCTTCGGCTATGAGGCGATGAGCGAGCTCAATCCGCGCCTGATCTACTGCTCCGAGAAGGGCTTCCTTGGCGGACCCTACGAGCATCGCACCGCACTCGACGAAGTCGCGCAGATGATGGGCGGTCTGGCCTATATGACCGGCCCGCCGGGACGCCCCCTGCGCGCCGGCGCCAGTGTCATCGATGTACAGGGGGGAATGTTCGGTGCCATGGGTGTACTGGCCGCACTCGAGCAGCGTCACCGCACGGGGCGCGGCCAGAAAGTGGTCAGCTCGCTGTACGAAAACACCGTGTTTTTGGTTGGTCAGCACATGGCGCAGTACGCAGTTACCGGCAAGCCGGCCGCACCCATGCCGGCGCGCATCTCGGCGTGGGCAATTTACGAGGTGTTCGAGACGGGCGATGATAAACAGGTTTTCGTCGGCGTGGTCAGCGATACCCAATGGCGGCTGTTCTGCGAAGCCTTCGAACTCATCGAGTTCGGCCGCGACGAGACCCTTGCCGCCAACGGTAATCGCGTGCGCCAGCGCGAGCGCATCATCCCGGTCATCAAGGAGACTTTCCGCGGCTACACAAAGGCCGAGCTGATGGCAAAGCTCGAGAAGACCGGCCTGCCGTTCGCCCCGATCACGAAGCCTGAAGACCTGTTCGACGACCCCCACCTGAACGCAGGCGGCGGTCTGGTCGAGATCACCGTGCCCAACGGCGAGCATGCGGGTGACAAGGCCAAGCTGCCGGCGCTGCCGCTGGAGATGGCTGACCAGCGTTTCGGCCTGCATCACGACGTGCCGCGCGAGGGGCAGCACAGCGCAGAGGTGCTGGCGGAACTGGGATACTCCGAGGCGCAGATCGTCGCGATGCTGAAAGCAGGATGCGTCGCTGGAGAATAGGTGGCAGTGGATAAGGGGGCTGGGCGCCTAGGCGTAAATCCACGGGCGGGTTTCACGATCGCGCGCCATGAAGGCGCGGATGCTGTCGTCGTGCTTGAGGGTCATCGCGATCTGGTCGAGCCCCTCGAGCAGCATCTCCTTGTCGGCAGCGGCGATGTCGAATGACCACTCGCCGCCCTGCGCATCGCGCAGGCGCTGGGCCGGCAGGTCGATGGCAAGCCGCGCCTCGGGATTTTTCTCGTGCATGTCGGCAAGCCCTGCCACGGTTTCTTCGGCAAGGCGGATCGGCAGGATGCCATTGCGCACGCAGTTGCCATAGAAGATCGAGCCGAAGCTGGGTGCGATGATCGCGCGGATGCCGAAGTCCTTGAGCGCCCACACGGCGTGCTCGCGAGAGGAGCCGCAGCCGAAGTTTACACCGGTGAGCAGAATGGTCGCACCGCGGAACGGCGCCCGGTTGAGCACGAAATCCGGGTTTTCTTCGCGCGTGGCGACATTGCTGTAGCGCCAGTTCGCAAACATGCCTTCACCGAGACCGTCCTTGGAGACACGCTTCATTTCGCGGCTGGGGATGATCGCATCGGTATCGATGTTGATGCGGATCAGCGGCGCTGCAATCCCGCTGTGCGTCGTGAAGGGTTCCATGCTCATGCGTCCTTGCGTGCCAGCGTGCGCACGTCGGTGATCTGACCCATGACGGCTGAGGCCGCCACGCTGGTGGGGCTGGCCAGGTGCGAGCGGGTCCCCGGACCCTGGCGGTTTTCGAAGTTGCGGTTGGTGCTGGTGATGACACGCTCCTCGCGTCCGAAACTCTCGCCGCCGGCAAAGAAACACATCGAGCAACCCGATTCGCGCCACTCGAAACCCGCTTGTGTGAACACGCGGTCCAGTCCTTCCGCCTCTGCCGCCGCCTTGACGCGACTCGATCCGGGCACGCAGATGGCCTTCACGCCTTCAGCAACCTTCCTTCCGCGCAGGATCTCCGCCGCTGCGCGCAGATCGCTGAGCCGGCTGTTGGTGCACGAGCCGATGAACGCCGCGTCGATGGGCGTGCCGGCGAGGGGCTTGCCGGCCTCAAGATCCATGTAGCTCAGGGCACGTTCCATGGCCGTGCGGCGATTGCCGTCAGCCTCCGCGGCCGGATCCGGAATGAGCCCATCCACCCCGATCTCGTGCTGGGGGCTTGTGCCCCAGGTGATCTGCGGTGCGATGCCGGTCGCGTCGATGACGATTTCCTCGTCGAATTGCGCGTCGGCATCACTGTACAACGTGCGCCAGTGCGCAAGGGCTGCGTCCCACTGCGCGCCCTTGGGCGCAAACGGGCGGCCTTCGACGTAAGCGAAGGTCTTCTCATCGGGTGCGATCAGACCGGTGAACGCACCGAATTCAATCGCCATGTTGCACAGCGTGAAGCGCGCCTCGATCTCAAGGGCCTCCACTGCCAGGCCTGCGAATTCGACGATATAGCCGACGCCCCCGGCGGCGCCGTGACGACCGATCAGCGCCAGCACCATGTCCTTGGCGGTGACGCCGAAGGGCAGCTGCCCCGTGAAGCGCACGCGCATCTGCTTCTGGGGGTTTACCGCAAGCGTCTTGGTCGCCATGGCATGTTCGGCTTCCGTGGAGCCGATCCCCCACGCAAGCGCACCGAGTGCGCCGACAGTGCCGGTGTGGCTGTCCGGACAGACCAGCGTCACACCCGGCAGCGCGATGCCCTGCTCGGGCGAGACCACGTGGACGATGCCCTGGTTGGGATCGCCGATGTCGAACAGATGGATACCCGCTGCGCGTGCAGCCGCGCGCGTGGTGACGATGAATTCCCGTCCGCCGGGCATGCGCGTATCGTCGCCGCGGCCGGGAAACGTATCGACGATATGGTCCATGGTGCAGAACACCTGGCCGGGTTCACGTACCTTGCGACCCGCCGCCTCGAGGCCCTTCAGCGCGATACTGCCGGTGCGCTCATGCAGGAACACGCGGTCGATGTACAGCAGGGTCGCGCCGCCGTCGAGTTGGGTGATCGTGTGCTGCGCCCAGATTCTCTCTGCCAGGGTCTTTCCGAGGGGCTGTGCCATGGATGCGTCCGTCACGGGTCAATCCGCAATTTTCCCAAGCTTCGGCACAAATTGAAACGTCTGTCGCGACGGCAAGACGATGGTGGCGTGAATCGCTTCGGCCGATTGGGACGAAACCATCCGTGAGGCCACCCATTGTGCATCGGCTCACCAGTCGGTCAGGATGGGCACGCACGCCCGAGCGCCCGGGCTTTTGAGTAAGCTTGCGAGACAATGAAAAACAGATTCCTGACCTGGCCGCGCGTCGTGCTTGCCGCCGTCATAATTGCGGTAATCCCACCCCTGCTGGTCACTCGCGTGCTCGGGCCCTCCGTCGTTGCGCTCGAGGTGCAAAGCGGCCGCCTGCTGCAGAACGTCGTCACGACCGGGCGGGTGATCACCCGGCACCGGGTCCAGGTGGGCAGCGAGCTGGTGGGCACGGTGCTGGCCGTGCATGTGGATGAGGGCGAGCGCGTGGTGGCCGGCGAGGCACTCATCGAACTCGACGAGGCCACGCGGCGCGC
>JBGTIC010000339.1:0-9067 GCA_041745895.1 Gammaproteobacteria bacterium | reverse complement strand
CGTTGTGCGGCGGCCTGCGCGCGGGCCAGCACGCGCTCGCGATCCAGCAGCTGATGCTCGCCATCCAGGACGACGGGCTGACCGCCGACATACACGTCGCGCACGGCGTGGCGGTCATTGGCGTAGACCAGGTTGGAGATCAATGTCTGCGGCGGGGACAGTGCTGCGCGGCGTGCATCGATGACGATCAGGTCGGCGGCCTTGCCGGGCTCCAGTGAGCCGATGCGCGTGTCCATATGCAGCGCGGCTGCACCGCCGCGGGTCATCAGCTCCAGCGCCAGTTCTGCTGAACCAAAACTCGCGCGCTCCAGGCGCTGCTTCTGGAACAGCAGCGCCATCTTCATCGTTTCCCAGACGTTCTGACCATTGTTCGTCGAGGCACCGTCCGTGCCCAGTCCCACGGGCACGCCGGCCTCCAGCAGCTCTGCCAGTCGGGCGACGCCCGATGCGTAATAGGCATTGGCCACCGGATTGTGCGAGATCCCGGTGCCGTGGCGGGCAAGCAGCTTTATCTCTGCGTCATCGAGCCACACGGCATGTGCCAATAGCGTGCGCGGACCCAGCACGCCCAGGCGGTCCAGCTCGCTGATCGGACCGTGGCCGAACCGACGAAGTGCTTCCGTGCGCTCTTCCGGTGAGCTGGCCGCGTGCATCAGGTAGGGTGCACCGGAATCCACGGCCACCTCGTGCATCGCCTGGACCATCTCGGGCGTGCAGCGCAGCACGCCCAGCGCTTCGGGTGCCACCGTGATGCGCTCGGAGTCGTACTTGCGCTGCAGCCTGCGCACCTCGTCGGCCGCACGTGATGGCGTCTCGCGATAGGCCTCGGGGATGAACTGTGAGGGGCTGGTTTCGTCGGCATTGTCCACTGTGATGCGCGAGACGATGGCGCGGATGCCCGCATCGTGCGTTGCCTCCAGTACGCCGTCCAGAAGATCGGCATGCGGTGTGCCGAAATCACCGCCGGCGATGGTGGTGACCCCGGAGGCCATGAGCTCCAGCAGTGCAAGCTGCGCACCGGCGTTGGCGGCGTCGGCATCGAGTGCGTCGAGCACTGGCCACATGCCACGGCTGAACCAGACCTCCAGCGGCATCTCGTCGTAGAGCCCGCGCAGGATGCCGTTGGACAGATGGGTATGGCAGTTGACGAGGCCGGGCATGATCACCCGTCCTTCGAGCGAACGCACGGTGATGCCGGGTGGTAGTGTGCCAAGTTGTGAGGCCTCGCCGACACGGTGTATGCGCTCCTCGCGCAGCCACACGAAGCCCGACTCGAACGCGCGCCGAGAGCCATCCATTGTCAGGACCATGGCGTCGGTGAGTATCAATTCCGCGGGCGCTGTGGCCCCCGTCAGGTCTGCGCGCAGTGCCGCAGGCAGGCTTCCCAGGGCTGCGCTCGCCGCAAGTACCTGGAGGAATCGCTTGCGCGTCATCGCTGGCGTGGGTTCCTGTGGGTTCATCAGGGGCCTTGGGGTGGGAAGGTCGTCATGTCACGATACCCTCAGCACCCAGACCCCGCCAGTCAGCGTGGCTGCGGAGAGTCATCGTCTGGCCTTCGCTCATCTTTGCCGGTTGGGCGTACTGGTCACTTGTAAAGCACCTTAAGGGCGAAATCGATTGCCTCAAGGCGGAGCTCGCTGAACGCGAACACTGAACCTGCGCTACCATGATCGCCTACCGGCAGCCATGGTATTTTCACTTGTGATCGATCTTTATTACTGGCCGACGCCGAATGGCTTCAAAGTCACCATCTTCCTCGAAGAGGCAGGCGTGCCTTACCGCGTTGTGCCCGTGAACATTGGCCGTGGCGATCAGTTCAAGGAAGAATTTCTGAAGATCAGCCCGAATCACCGCATGCCCGCGATCGTCGACACCGACAGTGGCGAGTCCGTATTCGAGTCGGGTGCGATTCTACTGCGCCTGGCCGAGAAGACCGGGCAGTTTCTGGCAGCCGAGGGTGCCGAGCGCACTGCAGCGCTGGAGTGGCTGTTCTGGCAGGTCGGCGGACTGGGGCCCATGGCGGGCCAGCTATCGCACTTCACGAACTATGCGCCCGAGAAGATCGCCTACGCACTCGAGCGCTACGCCAATGAGTACGACCGTCTGATCTCGGTCATGGAACGGCGTCTCAAGCACGCCGAGTACCTCGCCGGGGCCTATTCGATCGCAGACATGGCAGCGTGGCCCTGGGTGAAGCCCCACGAGGCGTTCGGCCAGTCGCTGGAGCCCTATCCGTCGGTGAAGCGCTGGTTTGATGCCATCAGGCAGCGCCCGGCGGTAGGGCGCGGCATCGAAGTGGGCAAGGACTGGGCCAAACCCGGGACGGTGGATGAGGAAGCACGGCGCATCCTGTTCGGCCAGAAGGGCCAGAGTTCGCCATGAAGTTTTTTGACTGTGCGTCTGCGCCCAGTCCGCGGCGCGTGCGCGTATTCTGTGCCGAGAAGGGCATCGAGCTGCCCACGGTGCAGGTCGACCTGGCCAATGGCGAGCAATACGGCGAGGCGTTCCAGGCGGTCAATCCGGCCTGTACGGTGCCGGTGCTGCAGCTCGATGATGGCACCTGCCTTACCGAGACGCTGGCGATCTGCAGCTACCTCGAGTCGGTATTCCCCTCGCCGGCACTGCTCGGCCAGGATGCGAAGCGCAGCGCGATGATCCTGCAATGGAATGCCCGTATCGAGGCAGACGGCCTGCAGGCAATTGCCGAAGCATTTCGCAATCGTTCGCGCGGCTTCCAGGATCGGGCACTGACCGGCCCGCAGCGCTATGCCCAGTTGCCGCAACTCGTCGAGCGCGGTCGCCAGCGGGCGCAGCAGTTTTTCGACAGCCTGGATGCCCATCTCGCCGACACGCCCTATGTGGCAGGTGGGCACTACAGTCTGGCTGACATTACCGCGATGGTTGCGGTGGACTTTGCCGGCTGGATCAAGCTTGGGATCGGCGAGCGCAAGTACCTCGGCCGCTGGCATCGCTCGGTGTCTGCCAGGCCAAGTGCGTCGGCCTAGCCTGCGGGCAGGGCGCATGGTTCGGCGCACGCCAGACCGCCCGGTGGTCGGGTTGCAGATCCGTGACGCGCGTCTGAATCCGCAGGCGGGGCGGCTGCGAATCAGCCGACATGATACGGACATTTCCGATGCCGACCGCCTCGCCGCTTGCGCCCTGCTGGGCGGGCGCGGTCGAGGGTGATAACCTTGCAAGCAAACTGCCCGGCAGGGCGGTGCGTGTGCGCGAACCCGCGCCCATGCGCGCCCGTGCCGCCGCCCTTAGCAATGGAAATATCTCCCCGGCCATGACATTGACCGTGTTGGAACGGATCGCCAGAGGCGAGGCCGCCGCAGTCCAGGAATGCATGACGAGCTACGGTGGCCTGGTATGGTCGCTGGCTCTGCGCATGTCGCCGGGGCGTGCCGATGCCGAAGACGCCGTCCAGGAAGTCTTCATGGATCTGTGGCGCAACGCCGCTGCCTACGATCCGGCCAAGAGCCCCGAGAAAGTCTTCATCGCGATGATCGCACGCCGGCGCCTGATCGATCGCTGGCGCAGCCGCTCGCGACGCCTTGAGACCGAGCCCATCGAGGACAGCGAGGCATTCCTGGAGCAGCAGTCCGAGGCGCCGCAGCAGACCAGCGTCGAGCTCGACGAAGCCATGGCAGTGATCGACACGCTGGACGCCGAGCAGCGCCAGGTCGTGCTCATGGGGGTCGTGCAGGGGATGACGCACAGCGAGATTGCGCGCGAAACCGGCAAACCGCTGGGCACCGTCAAGACACAGATGCGCCGTGGCCTGATCCGGATTCGTGCGCAACTGGCCGGTGGCGAGGATGTCAATGCAGAAGCCCATGGGGTGAACCCATGATGCCTTCACGGGACACCGAAGAACGCCTTGTCGAGCTGTTGTGCCAACGGGCCATCGAGGGCCTGAGCCCGGGTGAAACAGGCGAGCTGCGCGTGTTGCTCAAATCACACCCGCACGTCGATGCTGACCAGTTCGACGAGGCCGCCGCGTGGGTGGACCTCGCCTGTCTGAAGACGCAGACAGAAATGCCGGCGGCCTTGCAGACGCGAATTGCCGAACAGGCGGTCGCCTCGCTGACGGCAGCGGCGAGGGATGAAACCTCACGCGGTAGCACAGTGATTGCGATGGATGCGCGTCGGGCGACGCGAAGCAGTGCTGCACCCGCATGGCTGGCTGCTGCGGCAAGTCTGGTCATTGCCTTCGCGTTGTGGATGCGCGGACCGGAGATTCGCGAGGTGCCCGTCGAGATCGAGCGCATCGTTGAGGTCGCGCCGCAGCTGCCTCCGCCCGAACTGCGGCTGGCCAGCCTCGAATCGCAGGCGATTGAGCTCGTGCGTTCGAACTGGCAGCTCACCGAGGGCTATGCCGGGTTGTCCGTGGCCGGCAATGTCGTATGGAGTCCGCAGCTTCAGGAAGGCTACATGGTGTTTCGCGGCCTGCCCGCCAACGACCCTGCGCAGAACCAGTATCAGCTGTGGATTTTCGATGCCACACGGGATGACAGCTTCCCTGTCGATGGTGGCGTTTTCGACATGCCCGTCGATGCCGCTGAGGTGGTCGTGCCGATCAGCGCCGGTGTACCAGTACGCGAGGCCACTCTGTTTGCCATTACGCGCGAGAGAAGCGGTGGCGTCGTGGTGTCGAGCCGTGAAGAGCTGATGCTGGTGGCGTCGGTCAACTAGCTGGCGCCGGCTGAGTACAGCACTGAGGTTACGCCCGCCTGCGTGCGGAGCTTCGCCTTTTCGGGTGTAGAATCCGCCGATGAATTCGCCGCCCCTCCGACAGTGCAGCCATGCGGTGATGATGGTCCAGCCGGTCGGTTTCGGCGCAAACCCCGAAACGGCTGCGAGCAATGCTTTTCAGCAGCAGGTGCCGACGACACAGGCGCTGGCAACACGTGCCGCCGCTCAGTTCGAGGGGCTCGCCAATGCGCTTCGCGAGGCTGGCGTCACGGTGATTGTCGTCGAAGGCAGACCCCAACCCTGGCTGCCCGACCAGGTGTTTCCCAACAACTGGCTGACGCTGCATGCCGATGGCACCGCGGTGCTCTATCCGATGCAGGCGCCGAGCCGGCGTGCGGAGCGACGTGACGATGTGTTCGCCCAGCTCGAACGCGAGGCGGGATTCAGACTGCGTCGCCTGATCGATCTGAGTGCCTATGAGGCCGCCGGCCGTTTCCTGGAAGGCACGGGCAGCCTGGTGCTCGATCGCCTCAACCACGTTGCCTTCGCCTGTCGTGCACCGCGCACCGATGGACAGGTGGCCGCCGACTGGGCGCAGCGCCTTGGCTATCGGCTGGTGATGTTCGATGCCGTCGATGGCGCGCGCGTGCCGATCTACCACACCAACGTGATGATGTCGGTGGGCAGCGGTTTTGCGCTGGTGTGTGCCGAGGCCATCGCCAATGCCGATGAGCGTCGGGACGTGCTCGCCGAACTCGAGGCTGGCGGTCGCGAAGTGATCCTGGTGAGCCTGGCGCAGATCGGCTGCTTCGTCGGCAACATGCTGGAGCTGCGCGCGGCCGACGGATCCGCGGTGATCGCAATGTCGGCGGCAGCTGAGGCCGCACTGACCCCGTCACAGCGCGCACGTCTGGCGGCGCACGGACGCATCGTCAGCGCACCCATTCCGGATATCGAAAAGGCGGGTGGGGGCAGCGTGCGCTGCATGCTGGCGGAGGTGTTTGCATGAGCCCGTCGAGACCCGCCATCCTGATGTGTCCGCCTGATCATTTCCGCGTCGACTACGTAATCAACCCGTGGATGGCCGGCGAGGAGGGCGCCCTGGATATTGCGCTGGCACAGAAGCAGTGGGCGCGGCTTCGCGACATGCTCGCCGAGCATGCCGACATCGTAACGATGAAGCCTCGTGCCAAGCTGCCCGACATGGTGTTCACCGCCAATGCCGGCATGGTGTTCGGTGAGGATGCCGTGCCCAGTCACTTCATGCCGATGGAGCGTCGTCCCGAGGAGGCCTATTTCAAGGAGTGGTTCCGCGAGCAGGGTTTCGTGCTGCGGGTGCTGCCCGACAACATCGGCTTCGAGGGCGCCGGCGACTGCCTGCTGGATCGTGGCGGACCGTGGATGTGGACCGGCTACGGATTTCGCACGGAGATCGAGGCGCACGGATTCCTCAAAGACTGGTTCGGCGATCGCGAATTGGTGTCAGTGCGCCTGACCGACTCACGCTTCTACCACATCGACACCTGCATGTGCCCGCTCACGGGCGGCTACCTGATGTATCACCCGCCGGCTTTCGACTGTGACTCGCGCATCGCCATCGAGACTCGCGTGCCCGCCGATCGGCGTATCGTTGTCGATACCATCGATGCAGGGCAGTTTGCCTGCAATGCCGTGAACATCGATCGCCATGTGTTCCTGAACCGTGCCTCGGCACCGCTGAAGTCGGCGCTGACCAGCGCGGGTTTCAGCGTGCATGAGGTGGATCTCTCGGAGTTTCTGAAAGCCGGTGGCTCGGCGAAATGCCTGACGCTCAAGCTTACCGAGGCGCGATAGGGCGGTACCGAGCCGCGCCGGCGCGGCTACGCGTTTAGCCGCGAAGCAAGGCTACACTCAGGCCGCCTGGTCGCGGGGCACCGGCACGGGCTGGAGTGTGGCTTGTTCCCGCGCGGCGACGTGCTCGGCCCAGCGCAGGATCTCGAGTCTGCCATCGGCGTGCTCGACCAGCGCACTGCAGGTTTCCACCCAGTCGCCGTCGTTGCAGTAGGTCACGCCTTCCACGGTGGTGATCTCGGCATGGTGGATATGGCCGCACACCAGGCCATCCACGCCGCGTTGCCGCGCTGCGGTGACCACGGCACGTTCGAACTCGCCGATGTACTGCACCGCGTTCTTGACCCGGTGCTTTAAGTATTTCGCAAGCGACCAGTAGGGTGCGCCGAACACGCGCCGGAAGCGGTTGACCCAGGCGTTGAGCCGGATCAGCTTCTCGTAGGCATGGGCGCCGAGATTGGCCAGCAACGGGCTGAATTTCACGACCTGGTCGAATTCATCGCCGTGCAGCACCAGCAGGCGCCGGCCATCCGCGGTCTCGTGGATGCAGTCCTGGTGGATCTCGACCCCGCCGACATCGAGCCCCACGTGGGCTCGGAACATCTCGTCATGGTTACCGGGGATGTAGATCACCCGCGTGCCCTTCTTGGCCATCTTCAGCACGCGACGTACGACCTCGTTGTGCGAGGCCGGCCAGTAGAAGTGCTTGCGCATGCTCCACACATCGATGATGTCACCGACCAGATAGAGCTGCTCGCAGCGTACGGTTTTGAGGAAATCCAGCAGCAGCTCGGCGCTGCATGCGGTGGATCCAAGGTGCACATCGGAGATGAACACACTGCGGTAGTCATGCTGCCGCAGTCTGGTGGGCTGACGCATCCGCGTGTTCTCCAGTGGCCCGAATGTCCATAGCCTGAAATGTCTGTGTGGCCACAGGCTTACAGTTCGGTGAACATCACGTGACAGCCAGCCCGGCACGCGCGTGTAACAAAACCACAACATCGCTGTAAGCACACTGCAAAGCTGTCGTGGCTCACTGCACCTTCCCCGATTGCCGGCGTGCAGCGTCGCCATCGGCTCTCCAACAGCACATCTGCCTGCCAGGGGCGCGAACATGGCATCGATTCTCATCGTGGATGGCGACACCACCGCACGCGAGCCTGTGGCACGTCAGTTGCGCAGCCAGGGCCACAAGGTACGCGAGGCGGCAAGTTGTCGCGTCGCCGACGATCTGCTGGGCGAGCAGTGTCCGGACCTGCTGATGCTCGAATGGACCTTGCCGGACATGGCGGGCATCGATTACGTCGGTCAGCTGCGCACCCGCGAGGGCTTGCGACCGCCGCGCATGATCATGGTCTCGCACCGCGACGATGTACGCGACATCGTGCGCGCGCTGGACAACGGCGTGGATGACTACATCACCAAACCGTTTCGCGCCGCAGAGCTGATGGCGCGTGTGCGCGCAGCGCTGCGTCGGCCTGCCGCGCTGCCGGTGTCGGAGACCCTGCACATCGGTGAGATCCGCATGGACAGGGTGGCCCACCGGGTGCGCGTCAGCGAAGAGGAAGTCAGCCTCGCTCCTGCCGAGTACCGCCTGCTCGAGTTCCTGCTCGCCCACCCGGGTCGGGTGCACAGCCGCTCGCATCTGCTGCACCGCGTGTGGGGCCGTGAGAACGGTGTCAGCCCACGCACCGTGGATGTACATGTGCGCCGCCTGCGCCAGGTGCTGGAGCCGCATCAGCTCGAGAGCATGATCCAGACCATCCGCGGCTTCGGCTATCGCCTGCAGTCGCCGGATGATCGCAGCAACGGTGCCGCACACGCCGACTGATAGCTTCGCGCGACGTTGCGCTACCATGGGCGCCGCCGCCAGCCCGCTGCGGGCTGGCTCCCACGCGGTATCGCGCCTCGATGTCTACACGGCCTGCCAATCCACCCTGCGTCTGCCGCGCGTTTCGCGCCCTGCACTGATGCTCGGGCCACGCCACGCCATGCTGCGCCTGATTCTGGGTGCGGCGCTGATCAGCTTCTCGCCGGTCTGGGTGTCGTTTCTGGCGGTCGAGCCCACCAACAGCGCGTTCTACCGCTTGGCTATCGGGGGTGTGCTGCTGCTGGCACTGGTGCGCGCGCGCGGGGAGCGTATCTGGGTGCGCCCGGGATTGATCGGCGCCGTGGTCATCGCGGGTGTGTGCTTTGCGATGGACCTGTTCTTCTGGCATCGCAGCATCCTGTATGTCGGTGCCGGTGTTTCCACGCTGCTGGCCAACTTCCAGGTGTTCATCCTCACCGTCGTGGGCTTCGTACTCTATCGCCAGCGTCCACATCGTGGGCAGCTGGTGGCCATTCCGCTGGCGATCGTCGGACTGGTCATGATCGTGGGCCTCGACTGGTCCATGCTTTCGCCGGATTACCGCCTGGGCATCATCTTCGGCCTGCTCACCGCGGTGGCCTATTCGGGCTACCTGCTGGGCCTGCAACTCGTGCGTGTGCGTGGCGGTGGCGCCGGCTCACCCATGCGCGATGTGGCGCTGGCCTCGCT
>JBGTIC010000338.1:0-2820 GCA_041745895.1 Gammaproteobacteria bacterium | reverse complement strand
GGGTGCGACGCCGCCCGCGCGCTCAGGCATGCTGCAACCCGACGCGGCGCTCCACCCACTGACACCAGTTGCCCACGCCCAGCATCGCCAGCGTCAGGCCCGCGGCAATGCCTGCCGTGTTGGCGACGAAATCACCGAATTCCGCGCTGCGATAGCTAAGCCCGCCCTGCGTGAGTTCCATCAACATGCCCAGCAGAAACAGATACTGCGCGACCAGCAGGTAATGCTCCTTCCGGTACAGGCCGGCGAAAAACAACATCAGCGAGAAGTACGCCAGAAAATGTCCCAGCTTGTCATGATAGGGAAACGGCAGCACCCAGGCCGCATCGACCGCCTGGGTGGGCCCGAGACTCAGGAATACGGCCAGCGCCAGAAGCAGCCATGCAAGCGTGCGCCACAGAGGCGCGAGAATCAGCGGTCGCACACTCAACGCCCGTCCGGGCCGATGACATCCACGCCTTCGGGTGCGACGAACGAAAAGCGCTCTTCGCTCAGAATCACGTCGCGTTCGACGTCGGCGAACACTACCGCTGTGACCTGCTCGAGCGCATCGGTGAGTTCCATCCGGCGTACGACCTCACCGTCATGCGCCAGCACGATGCGCCGAAAGTCGCTGTCCTCCTGCAGCGGCACCATTGCCAGCCACTCCAGACCCGCGCGCTGCCAGGACTCCACCACCTGGAAGCCGTCGGTGAGCCGTCCGCCACCCAGCAACATGGCCGGAGAGCCCGCGATGCTCTGCTCGACGCGCGAGATGCTCACCTGTTCGAGATCCGCGTCGTACATCCAGACCAGCTCGCCATCGGTGATCAGGAGCTGCTCGTAGGGCCGCTCGTAGGCCCAGCGGAAGCGCCCGGGACGCGAAATCTCCATACGCCCGCTGGCGCGCTCGAGCAATCGCCCGGAGGCGTCGTGCACTTCCTGCTCGAAGACCGCACGCAGCGTGCCGGTGGATTCGAGCAGGCGCTCCAGCGTATCCGCGGCGGTGTCCGTATGCGCCTGTGAAAGTGGCGGGGCTGCGGGTTCAGGGTCCGCTTCGGGTTCGACTCCGTTACCACCCGCCCACGCGTCCATGCCGCACATGGCTACCGTGAAGGCAACGATCAGGCCCGCCAAACCGCTTGTGTGTCTCGTCACGCTCAATCCTCCGGCGCGCCGGGCGCCAGCACCTCGCGGCTGCCGTTGGACTGCAACGGACCCACGATACCGGCCGCCTCCATGGTCTCGACCATGCGCGCCGCCCGGTTATAGCCAATTTTCAACCGCCGCTGTACACCCGAGATCGAGGCCTTGCGCGTATCGGTAACAATGCGCACCGCCTCGTCGTACAGCGGATCGCTTTCCGCATCTGCACCCGTGTCAGCCTCGCCGAAGCCACCGGGCATCCCAGGGATATGACCACTGGGGCCCTCAATGATTTCATCGATGTAACGGGGTTCTCCCCCGCCCTTCTTCAGGCTGGCCACGACCTTGTGGACTTCCTCGTCGGAGACGAAGGCGCCGTGCACACGGGTGGGCAGCGCAGTACCCGGTGGCAGGTAGAGCATGTCGCCATGACCAAGCAACGCCTCGGCGCCCATCTGGTCGAGAATCGTGCGTGAATCCACGCGCGCGGAGACCTGGAAGGCGATGCGCGTGGGGATATTGGCCTTGATCAGACCGGTGATCACATCCACCGAAGGCCGCTGGGTGGCGATGATCATGTGCAGACCCGAGGCGCGCGCCTTCTGTGCCAGGCGCGCGATAAGTTCTTCGACCTTCTTGCCGACCACCATCATCATGTCGGCCAGCTCATCGATGATCACCACGATCATCGGCAGGGGCTCGAGGGCCGGACGCGGCGGCGGCTCGTCCGGATCGGCCGTGGGTGGAGCCTGCCACAGCGGATCGGGAATCTCCTGGCCGCGTGCGGCCGCCTCGGAGAGCTTGCGGTTGTAGCCGCCGATGTTGCGCACCCCAAGCGCTGCCATCAGCCGATAGCGTCGCTCCATCTCGGCCACGCACCAGCGAAGTGCATTGGCCGCATCGTTCATATCCGTGACCACCGGTGCCAGCAGATGCGGAATGCCCTCGTAGACCGAGAGCTCCAGCATCTTCGGGTCGATCATGATCATGCGCACCTGATCGGCGGTGGCCTTGAACAGCAGCGAAAGCACCATCGCGTTGATGCCTACCGACTTGCCCGAACCGGTGGTGCCGGCGATCAGCAGGTGGGGCATGCGCTGCAGGTCGGCCACGACTGCCTGGCCACCGATGTCCTTGCCCAGGGCGAGCGCCAGCGGCGAACGCATGTCATCGTAGGCGCGCGACTTCAGGATCTCGCCCAGCGTGACCAGTTCGCGAATCTCGTTGGGGATCTCCAGGCCCACGACACTCTTGCCCGGAATGATCTCGACCACGCGCACGCTGATCGCCGAGAGCGCCCGCGCCAGGTCCTTGGCAAGATTGGTGATCTGGCTGACCTTCACGCCGGCGGCCGGCTGCAGTTCGAAGCGAGTGACCACAGGTCCCGGGTGCACTGAGACGACTTCCACCTCGACGCCGAAGTCCCGCAGCTTCAGCTCCACCACGCGCGACATCGCCTGCAGCGAGTCATCTGAATAGCCGGCCTTTCGCGGCGGCGGATCATCGAGCAGCGACAGCGCCGGCAGGCCCTGCGCCGGCGGCGGATCAAACAGCGGCACCTGGCGTTCCTTCTCCACGCGCACGCTGGATTCGACGCGCTTGACCACCGGCTCAATGCGCGGCGGGATGCGCGTCTCCTGCTTCTTGACCGACTCGCGCATGGTCTCGCTGCGCGCCTGCCGGGCACGCCTGCCC
>JBGTIC010000337.1:0-2642 GCA_041745895.1 Gammaproteobacteria bacterium | reverse complement strand
CCTGCTGGCGTGCGACATCCAGGGCTGCGTTGTAATCGTCGGATTCGATGAGCTTGCGAAACTTCGCCGAGCCGGTGACATTGGTGCGCTCGCCGACGTTGACGAACAGCGAGTCGACATCGATACGCAGCGGCTCGAGTCCGGACAGCAGACACGCCGGTGCGCGCGGTTCCCATCGCCGGGGGGCAAGCCCCTCCACGGCACGGCGGATATGCGCGATGTGCTCAGGAGTGGTACCGCAACAGCCGCCGACCAGGTTGACGATGCCGCTGTCTGCGAACTCACGGATCACCGAGGCCATGTTCTCGGGCGAATCGTCGTACTCACCGAAGGCGTTCGGCAGACCGGCGTTGGGATGGGCCGAGACGAAGGTATCGGCAACGCGGGCAAGCTCGCGAATGTAGGGTCGCAGCTCGGCCGCACCCAACGCGCAGTTCAGACCCACCAGCAGGGGCTTCGCATGACGGATCGAGGCCCAGAACGCCTCGGTGACCTGGCCGGAGAGCGTGCGGCCAGAGGCGTCCGTAATTGTGCCGGAGACCATGATGGGGATCTCTTCGCCAGTCTCTTCGAACAGATCGAGAATCGCGTAGAGGGCTGCCTTGGCATTGAGCGTGTCGAACACCGTTTCGACCATCAGCAGGTCCGCGCCGCCATCGATCAGCGCACGCGCGGCGACCCGGTAGGTCTCGAAAAGCTCGTCGAAATGCACGTTGCGAAAGCCAGGATCATTGACGTCCGGCGACATCGAGGCGGTGCGGCTGGTCGGGCCGAGCACGCCTGCCACGAGGCGCGGGCGCCCGGGGGTGGCGCATTCATCAGCCACGCGCCGGGCCAGGCGCGCAGCTTCGGTGTTGAGCTCCACCACCAGATCCGACATGCCGTAATCGGCCAGGGAAGGTGCCGTGGAGTTGAAGGTATTGGTCTCGATGATGTCGCAGCCGGCCTCCAGGAAGGCCCGATGGATGCTCGCAATGGTCTGCGGACGCGTCAGCACCAGCAGGTCGTTGTTGCCCTTCAGATCACTGGGCCAGTCGGCAAAGCGCTCGCCGCGGTAGTCGGCCTCTTCGAGCTTCTCGCGCTGGATCATCGTTCCCATGGCGCCATCCAGACACAGGATGCGTTCGCTCAAGGCGCGCTTGAGCCAGGCGATACGTGCGGCGCGGTCTGTTGTAGTCATGGAATAAGTACCTGGGTCGGGCTCAGGCTGCCCGCTGGCGAATGCCCAGTGCGTGACAGATCGCATAGGTGAGTTCGGCGCGGTTGAGCGTATAAAAATGAAACTCGCTGACGCCCTCGCGGCGCAGCGCCTCGACCAGCTCGATGGCGGTGCTGGCGGCGATCATCTGGCGGGTATCGGCGTCATCGTCCAGGCCCTCGAAGCGAGCGCCCAGCCACGTGGGCACCGAGGCGCCACACATGCCGGCGAATTTCGCGGCCTGCGAAAAATTCGTGATCGGCAGGATGCCCGGCACGATGGGCACCTCAATTCCGCACGCCTGCGCGCGATCGCGGAAACGCAGAAAGACCTCGGCATCGAAAAAGAACTGCGTGATCGCGCGCGAAGCACCCGCATCGATCTTTGCCTTCAGATAGTCCAGATCGAACTGCGCCGAGGGCGCTGCAGGGTGTGTTTCCGGATACGCGGCCACCGAGATGTCAAAGTCCGCGGCGGCCTTGAGGCCTGCGACAAGATCCACCGCGTAGGCGTACCCGTCCGGATGCGCACGATAGCACTCACTGCCCTGCGGAGGATCACCGCGCAGCGCGACGATGTGGCGCACGCCGTCGGCCCAATACGTTTCAGCGATCTGGCTTATCTCGGCACGCGAAGCCCCGACGCAGGTGAGGTGCGGCGCGGTCAGCAACCGGGTTTCATCGAGGATGCGCTTGACCACGCGGTGGGTGCGATCACGCGTCGAGCCGTCGGCGCCGTAGGTCACCGAGACGAAATCCGGCGCGAGCCCCTTGAGCCGCTCGACCGAACGCCACAGCGTCTGCTCCATCTTCTCGGTCTTCGGTGGAAAGAACTCGAAGGACACACGCACGTCGCGCCCGGCCCTATCGGGTCGCGTCATTACTGCGCTCATTGCAACCCCTTGCGTTGATGTCATGACAGGGCGGCTCAGGCCGCCGCACTTTCGGCCAACGGCCCGCGAGTAAGGCCGATCACGGCGATGCCGCGGGGCAGATCCAGGCGTTGTTCGGTCTCCAGCATCAGGCCAGCCGCAGCCAGCCAGTCGCGCAGGGATCGGCACCACGCCTCCACGGGCATGCCGTCGGGCAGCAGGTCGACAACCAGCAGATGCCCTCCCGGACGCAGCACGCGTGCGGCTTCCAGCGTGGCATTCCAGGGCTGCTGCGCACCGGTGAGCACGCGCGCCAGGACTACGGTATCGAAGCTGGCGGCTGCGAACGGCAGCGCATACATGTCCGCATCGCGCACACTGCAGTGAACCAGACCGGCATCGCGCAGGGTGTTGCGCGCCGCCAGGCGCATCGGTCGCGAGATGTCCACACCAATGGCGCGGCGCGCGTCCGGTCCCAGCAGGCGCAGCATGCGACCGGCACCGGTGCCGATATCCAGCAGATCCCCCAGCCCGTCCGGGCCCAGCGCCTGACGCGCAACCTGGCGGGTGACC
>JBGTIC010000336.1:0-5324 GCA_041745895.1 Gammaproteobacteria bacterium | reverse complement strand
ACTCAGCCGCAGCAGCGCCTCGTCGCGCACTCCTGCGAACTGCGCGGTGTAGCTGCTGCGCCCGCGCAGGCGCTGTTCGATCGTGATGACAACGAGCACAGCAAGAATCAGCACGCCGGAGAGCTGCAGTGCGCTTGAAATCGAAAACATGCCGTACCAGGCGTGATAGATCGCCAGCGTGAAGGTGTCGTAATTGAATACCGCGACCGTGCCGAAATCGGCCAGTGCCTCCATCACCACGAGCAGGGTGCCCGCCGCCAGCCAGGGCCGCGCCAGCGGCAGGCTGATGCGAACGAAGCTGCGCAACCGGCCCATGCCCAGGCTCTGCCCTACCTCCAGACTGCGCGCGCCCTGACTCATGAACGCATTGCGGGACAGCAGATAGACATAGGGATAAAGCGTCAGTGTGAGCACCACCACCAATCCGCCGAGATGGCGGAAGCGGGGCACCGGCGCGTGGCTGCCGAACAGGCTCTGCAGCAACTGGTGGAGCGGCCCGTTGAAGTCGGCGAGGCCGAGCATGGCCGTGGCCATCACATAACCGGGCATCGCCATGGGCAACAACAGCGCCCAGCTGAAAAAGCGCCGGCCGGGAAAATCACAGACGGCAGTCAGCCAACCCAGCGCCGTGCCGAGCACGAGGCTGCCGAGCGCCACACCCAGCACCATCCACAGGGTATTGACCGAGACGCGTGGCAGCACGTGGCGCGACATGTGCTGCCACAATTCGGCGTCGATCTGGGCAAACGATGCGACGACGACGATAACCGGGAGCAGCGTGATCGCCGCGAGCAAGCCGGCTATCAGCAGCCAGCCACGGCTGCCGCCCCGACGCTGCAAGCGGCCGTACGAGAGAGCAGGCAGACGCTCGGCGAATTCGCTCACAGCATCCCGTGGCGCGCCTCAGCGATAGCCGGCGCGAGTCATCAGGCGAACGGCATCAGCCTGAAGTTCGCCGGCCTGCGAGACGTTGATGAGATTCTGCCGAAACTCGCCCCAGCCCGCGACGAGCGGGTCCAGCGCCACTCCGGCGGCCGCGGGATACTCGTAGTTCAGCCCCGCAAACATGGCCTGCGCCTCCGGCTGCGCCAGCCACTCCAGAAAGGCCACTGCGGCCTGGGGCCTGGGCGCGTGCCGGGTCACGCCGGCGCCCGAGACGTTGACGTGCACCCCGGTGCTGTCCTGGTTGGGCCAGAACAGCGCCGCAGCAAGCTCGGGGCGCTGCGCCTTGAGGCGACCAAAGTAGTAGGTGTTGACGATACCGACATCGCATTGACCGGCCGCGACCGCTTCGATCACCTGCGTGTCGTTGGGGTGCACATCGATGGCCAGATTGCCGACCCAGCCACGCACGATTTCCTCGGCGCGCGCCTCGCCATGCTCGGCAATCAGCATCGCCACCAGCGACTGGTTGTAGACCTTGCGCGAGGTGCGCAGACACAGACGATCTCGCCATTGCGGCTCGGCCAGCGCCTCATAGGTCGAGAGCTCCTCGGGTCCGGTGCGGTCAGGCGCATAGACCAGCGTGCGCGCCCTTACCGACAGGCCGAACCAGTGGCCCTCGGGATCGCGAAGGTGGGCCGGAATGCTTGTTTCCAGCGTCGCGGAGCTCACCGGCCGCAGGACCCCCTCGCTGGCAGCGTTCCACAGGTTGCCGGCGTCGACGGTGATCAGCAGATCCGCCGTGGTGGCTTCGCCTTCGGCGAGCAGGCGCTGGATCAGCGGCTGTTCCTCGCCGGTGATGAAGTCGATGCGTACGCCGGTGCGCTCGCTGTAGGCATCGAACAGGGGCTTGATAAGGTGCTCTGCGCGCGACGAGTAGACCACCAGCCGGGTTTCGGCCGACGGCCCGCCGGGGCTGCAGGCCTGCCGCGCGCCCACCACCAAAGCGGCCAGCAGGGCCGGGCCGGCCACCCTCGCCATGCACGTACGCACCGTCGACAACATGGATTTCAAGTCTCCGCCAACGACCTCGAAACGATAATTATTATCATTCACGATCGCAATCACAAGCGCAACGACGGATGTCCGTGCCAAGCCCGGCCCACCCCAGGGCCCTCCGACGTGATGAAGGTGCCGGCTCAGCCGGCGATGACCCGGTTGCGGCCCGCTGCTTTGGCGGCATACAGGCCGGTGTCGGCTCGCGCGAGCAGCGCTTCACCCAGCGACTTGAAATCGCCCTCCTCGAGGGCCGGACTGAGTTCGGCCACACCGATGGACACGGTGATGGTGACGCCTTCTCCCCCGGCGTCGAAGGGCTCATCCGCGACGGCGGCGCGAATCCGCTCGGCCAGCAGGGCGCCATGCGCGCGCGATGTCTGCGGCAGCAGGATGGCGAATTCCTCCCCGCCGTAGCGTGCCGTGACGTCGCTGGCGCGTACCTGGGCCTCGACGCGCTGGGCAATCTCACGCAGCACCTGATCCCCGACCAGGTGTCCGAAGTTGTCGTTGATCGTCTTGAAGTGATCGACGTCGAGCATCAGGCAGGTAAGCGTCGTACCGTCGCGGCGTGCACGCGCCAGCTCCTCGCGCATGCGCGTCTGCAGGTAACGTCGGTTGTGCCAGCCGGTGAGCACATCGGTCAGACCGCTGCGCAGCAGACGGCCCCGGTTGATGGTGTTCTCCAAACAGTACGACGCGATCACCGCAAGATGCGCAAGAAACTCCGCATCCTCGTGACGGGTGAAACATTCCGCATCGGTACTGCCGAAATTCAGGCTGCCGATCAGCCGGCTCTGCCGCAGCAACGGCAGGACGGCAATGCTCTCCAGGCCACTACCGGCCTGAAACAGCAGCTGGTGATCCGCGGCGCGGTAGGGGCCCAGCCACGGCGTGCGCAGCGTGCCAAGCTGTGGCGCCACGCCGAAGAGGCTGTCGACGAACAGCACATTCGGAAAATCTGCCGGCATCCGCCCGGCATCCAGCAGCAGGTGCCTGATCTCATGCTGGGGATCGCTGAGCAGCAGCGAGACGACATACAGGCCGTAACTGTCGCGCAGGTAAACGACGAGATGTTCGAGCAGCTCGGGCAGATTTTCGGCCTGGAGCAGCGCCAGTTCACGCGTGCGTGATCGCTGCAGGGCGATGTTGCGCGCCTCGGCCTGCCGGGTGATCTCCGCGAGGCTGACGCGCAACTCGGCGAGCTCCCCGCTGCTGTGGTCGCGAACATCGGCGTCCATTCACTCACCCCCGGGTGGCAAGATAGCGCATTCCGCCCTGCATCAGCGCGACAAAGCCCGCCTCATCGCCGCTGCGAACCAGCCCGACCACGCGCTCGACTGCAGCCGAAAGCGCCGTCAGGGCGGCATCGTTGTAATCGTTAAGGGCCTGGATCTCGAAGTACAGATGGGGGTTCTCCTGTGCCACCCGGGAGGCCACGGCCAGCTGCGCGTCGAAGGTCGTGCTGGAGAGCTTGGCGAGTTTCGGAGCCGCCTCGCCACTTTCGGCCAGCGCGGTGAAAAACGCGATATTCAGCGCATGCGACAGGCCAAGAACGTAGGCGACGAGACGGTCGTGGTCCTCGAGGTCCATGTCGATCTGCTCGGCCATCGTCGAGTCGAACAGCTCGCGCACACGCGCGGTGGCCTGGGGAGAACCGACATCCATGAAGATTACGTGGCGCCCCGACAGCAGGCGTGTATCGGGCCCGAACATCGGGTGCACGGAGGTGACCGCGCAGCCCGCCTCGGCCAGCCGCTGCAAGCCCTGGCGCAACGGCGACTTCAGTGAGCCGATATCGAACACCGTACCAGCAGGCCGCAGTTCGGCAAGCGCTTCGAGAATCCTGCCACTGACCGCCAACGGTGCCGAGACGATGATCAAGTCGTGATCGGGCACCGGATCATGCCAGTCGGCCACGAAACCGAAGCCCTCTACCGGACCGGCAGGATCGGCGATGTCCACGGCAAAGCCCTGAGATTCGAGAAAGTCTGCAAACCAGCGGCCCATCTTGCCGGCACCACCGATCACCAGAGCTCGCTGACCGCCGCCGCGGCCGGACGCTGCGACACGAGCCTGCTCCTGACTGGTCAGGGAAGAACGGATCAGCGCATGAAGGATTTCCTCAGCCAGATCCGGCGGCAGGCCGCTGGCTCGGGCGATCGCACGCGCATTGTCGAGTACCTGCTTCTCGCGCTGGAAATCCCGGGTCGCCCGCCCGCTCCTGAGCTTGTCGCGACCGATCTCGGCGACGATCGACTGGCGTTCGGCCGCCAGCTCAATGATCTGACGGTCCACCGCCGACAGGCGCTCGCGCAGGTCCTCGAGGCTCAAAATGTTCCCTCCATCAAGTCGCGGTCAGGCCCGCTGAGCGGATTGTAGCGTTATCGGCAGGCGATTCCGTCGGGCGGCGGCGCGTGGGCCGGTCACGACCCGCCATGGGCTAGGAGGGCCTGCTAACATCTCCGCTGCGCATTACGTGCACTGGACGATCACGGAGAACGGCATGTCGCAGGCCCTGGAACTGATCAGCGAGGCGCGCTGCTTTGGCGGCTGGCAACGCAGCTACAGGCACCGCTCCGAGCGCTGCGACTGTGACATGCGCTTTGCTGTCTACCTGCCGCCGGCGGCGGAGCACGCACCCGTGGCAGCGCTCTACTGGCTCTCGGGGCTGACCTGCACCGAAGACAACTTCAGCACCAAGGCTGGCGCGCAACGCTACGCGGCAGCTCTGGGCATCGCGCTGATCATGCCGGACACCTCACCGCGCGGACTCGAACTGGCTGGAGAAGATGATGACTGGGACTTCGGCAGCGGTGCCGGCTTCTATGTCACCGCTACCCAGGCGCCCTGGGCCGGTCACTACGACATGTATGGCTACGTCGTCGAGGAGCTGCCGGCGCTGATCGAGGCGCAGCTGCCGCTACAACCGGGACTGCGCGCCATCAGCGGTCATTCGATGGGTGGCCACGGGGCGCTGACCATTGGCCTGAAACACCCCGATCGCTATCGCTCGGTCTCGGCATTCGCACCGATCTGTGCACCGATGCGCAGCCCATGGGGTCGCAAGGCCTTGAGCGGATATCTGGGCGACGACGAGACGCAGTGGCGGCAGTACGACGCCAGCTGGCTGGCGGCGCACCAGCCGATCGCGCAGACACTGCTGATCGATCAGGGCACAGCCGATCCGTGGCTCGACGAGCAGCTGCTCCCGGAGGTCCTCGAGGAGGCCTGCGCGAGCTCCGGCCAGCCGCTGGAGCTGCGCCGTCAGCAGGGTTACGAACACGGCTACTATTTCGTCTCCACGTTTATTGGCGAGCATCTCGAGTTTCATCATGCGGCCTTGACTGGCGCATGAGGGTCGCCGTCGCGGCGAGCTCGCAGCT
>JBGTIC010000335.1:0-2824 GCA_041745895.1 Gammaproteobacteria bacterium | reverse complement strand
AACCCGGCCTGCAGTCGGCCGCCTGCGAGTCGCTGCGCAGCCTGCCTCAGGTCGCAAGCGTTGAGCAGACCGAAGACCGCGTCACGGCTCTGCCGAAGGCCGGCGAACACATCCTGCCCGCGGTGGCGGCGCTGGCCCGCGAACAGGGCTGGCCGCTCTCGGAGCTGCACCTGGAGTCCGGACGCCTCGACGAGGTGTTTCGCAGCATCACCACGCAGGCGGCGTCATGACTACGATGATGATCATCCTGCGCCGGGAGCTTGCCGGTTACTTCGCCACTCCGGTGGCCTACGTGTTCATCGTCATCTTCCTGGTGCTCGCCGCGACGTTTGCGTTCTACCTGGGCGGCTTCTACGAGCGCGGCCAGGCCGATCTCGCACCGTTCTTCAGCTTTCACCCGTGGCTGTATCTGATCCTTGTTCCGGCGCTTTCAATGCGCCTGTGGGCCGAGGAACGCAAGAGCGGCAGTATCGAGCTGCTGATGACGCTGCCGGTGACCCTCTGGCAAGCCGTGCTGGGCAAATTTCTGGCCGCCTGGGCCTTCACGGCGCTGGCACTGGCACTGACCTTCCCCATGTGGCTGACGGTGAACTACCTGGGCGATCCGGATAACGCAGCCATCTTCACCGCCTACCTGGGCAGCCTGCTGATGGCTGGTGGCTTCCTGGCCATCGGCGCGTGCATCTCGGCGACGACGAAAAACCAGGTCATCGCCTTCATCATGACCGTGGTCGTGTGCTTCGTCTTCCTGCTCGCAGGGTTTCCGCTGGTGCTGGACGTCTTCTCCGGGTGGGCACCGCAGGGGCTGGTCGATGCAGTGGCCTCGCTGAGCTTCCTGACCCACTTCAATGCGCTGTCCCGCGGGGTCATCGATCTGCGGGATGTCCTGTTCTTCGCGCTGGTGATCGCGGCGTTCCTGTACGCCAACACCATCGTGCTCGACATGAAAAAGGCGCACTGACATGCGCGGTCGGGCGCCAGGAACCTTGGGTGCCGGCATGCTGGTCGTGCTTGCCGTCGTACTGGTCGCGGCGGTCGTGACCAGTCAGCAGCTGCTCACCGGCGCACGCCTGGACCTTACCGAGAACCGTTTGTACACGCTCTCCCCAGGCACCCGAGCACTGCTGGGGCGCATCGATGAGCCGATCAACCTGTATTTCTTTTTCTCCGAACGCGCGACGCGCGACTTCCCCGCGCTGCGCACCTATGCCCAGCGTGTCCGTGAGCTGCTCGAGGAGATGAGCGCCGCGGCCGATGGTCGGCTGCGCCTGCAGATTCTCGACCCGGCACCCTTTTCTGAGGCAGAGGACCGAGCCACCGGCTTCGGGCTGCAGGGTGCGAGCATCGGGCCGCTGGGCGAAAGCGTGTACTTTGGACTGGCCGGCAGCAACGCGGTCGGCGACCAGGCGCTGATCGGATTCTTCGACCCCCAGCAGGAAGCTTTCCTGGAGTATGAGCTGGCCCGCCTGGTGCTTGAGCTGCTGGATGCACAGCGCCCGGTGGTGGGGCTGCTTTCCGGCCTGCCGGTCGAGGGAGGCTTCGATCCGATGAGTCGCCAGATGGGCAGTCCATGGATCGTGCTCGAGCAGGCCCGACAGCTCTTTGACCTACGCAGTCTCGCTCCCGCGCTGCCGCAGATCGACGAAGACATCGACATCCTCTGGCTGCTGCACCCCAAAGACCTGACCGAGTCCGCGCTGTATGCGATCGACCAGTTCCTGCTGCGTGGTGGCCGGGTCCTGGCGCTGGTCGACCCGTTTGCCCAGCTCGATCAGCCCGATCCGATGGACCCCACGGGCGGCATGGAACATGAACCGGCCTCGTCACTCAACCGGTTGCTCTTGGCGTGGGGGGTGCGGGTGCCGGAACAGGAGCTGGTACTCGACGATGTCAGCGCGCTGACCGTCAGCGGCATGGACCAGCGTCCGGTGCGTCATCTCGGCCTCATCGGCATCCGTCGCGACGGACTCAACGATGCTGCTGTGACGACCGCCGCCCTCGAGCAGATCAACTTCGCCTTCAGCGGCCACATTCTGCGCGATGAGGACAGTCCGCTGACACTAGAAGCGCTGATCTCGAGCAGTGAGCAGGCTGCAGTGGTGCCGGCCTTCGCCGCACGCACGAATCCCGACCCGGAGTCGCTGCGCGAGCGCTTCGAGCCGGAGGGCCGACGCCTGACGCTGGCAGCCAGACTCAGCGGCAGCGTGCCCAGCAGCTTCCCGGACGGCCCGCCCACGCCCGGCGATGATGATGTCGGGAATGGCGGCCTCGCCGCCGAAGTGCCTGTGGGCGAGCATCTGGCGCGCTCGGTCGGTGACATCAACCTGCTGCTGATCGCCGACACCGATATCGCCAGCGACCGCATGTGGGTCCAGGTGCAGAGCTTTTTTGGCCAGCGCCTGCCCAGTGCGTTCGCCAGCAACGGCGACTTCCTCATCAATGCGCTGGATTATCTCGGCGGCAGTGAGGAGTTGATGGGTCTGCGGGGTCGCGCGCCCTTCCAGCGGCCGTTTACGCGTGTCGAGACCCTGCGCCGCGAGGCCGACGCCCGAGTCAGCGAGACACTGGCGAGCCTGGAGGCAGAGCTGCGCGATACCGAGCAGCGCCTGGCTGAGCTTCAGTCGGCGCGAGAGGATGCCGGCTCGCTGCTATTGAGCCCGGCGCAGGAGGCGGAGATCGAGCGTTTCCGGGCGCGCCAGGTCCAGCTGCGACAGGAACTGCGGCAGGTGCAACGCGACCGCGAGGCCAGCATCGAGGCGCTGGGCACGCGACTGAAGATTCTCAACATCGCACTGGTGCCTGTTGCGTTGACGCTCGCCGCGCT
>JBGTIC010000334.1:0-4331 GCA_041745895.1 Gammaproteobacteria bacterium | reverse complement strand
CCCGCGAGGTCCGTGCCCAACTCCAGCGGCACAAGGCCCGCGGCAACGGCGGCCGCCGCCCCGCCGCTCGAACCGCCTGCGTTATAGCCTTCCCGGCACGGCGTCTGGGTGGCACCGAAAAGCAGATTGTCCGTCTGGATGTCGCCGCCGAACTGCGG
Source organism: Gammaproteobacteria bacterium (assembly GCA_041745895.1). Classification (GTDB taxonomy): domain Bacteria; phylum Pseudomonadota; class Gammaproteobacteria; order Steroidobacterales; family PWYM01; genus PWYM01. The sequence goes on along the minus strand of JBGTIC010000334.1, from coordinate 4,173 downwards.
CGCGTTCGTCTTGCCCAGGATGATCGCCCCGGCATCGACCAGGCGCTGCACGGCCGGGGCATGCGTTACCGGTCGGTAATTCCGGTACTTCTCGGCACCCGAGGTGCACGGGAATCCTGCGACTTCAAGGGTGTCCTTGATGGTCATCGGCAGGCCGTGCAGCAGACCTGAATCGCTGTTGTGGGCGCGCGCCAGGTCGGCGCGATCAGCCTGGGCACGCGCGGATTCGGCGTCGAGTGCAACGATGGCGTTGAGCTGCGGGTTGCGCTGCTCGATGCGCTGCAGACAAAGCTCGACGAGATCGCGGCTGGAGGTTTCGCCACGCTCGAGCATGCCCAGCCAGTTGCTGGCCGAACGCAGGTACAGGGGCAGTGTCATGCGGCCACAATACCATCGCAGCCTGGTGATCCGTCGCCCGGGAAACTAAGCGCCCGCCGCGCGCGCGTGCCGCAGTGCGAACATAACCGCGTAGAATGACGACCCGAGACCCGATCGACCGGTCGCTGACCTACCCGCCAGGACCTCTTTTTCTACGTGCAACGCAGTCCCGAAATCCCGCTACCCTCCCAGGCCGGCGCCGGTTCCTCCGCGCTGGCACCACTGCGCCGACCCGTGTTCCGCGCGCTGTGGATCGCAATCTTCATCTCAACGCTCGGCACCTGGATGCACGACGTGGGTGCCGGCTGGCTGATGGCCTCGCTTGCGCCCGATCCGTTCATGGTCGCACTGGTTCAGGCCGCCGTCGTACTGCCCGGATTCTTTCTGGCGCTGCCGGCCGGCGCGCTGGCAGACATCATCGATCGGCGCATCTACCTGATCTTCGCGATGATCTGGCTGATTCTGGTGACCGGTACGCTCGGCGTACTGACACTGATGGGACTTACCGATGCGTGGACGTTGCTGGCGCTGAGCTTCGCGATGGGCGTGGGCTCGGCAATGATGATGCCGGCCTTCAATGCGGTCATCCCCGACCTCGTGCCGCGTCACGAGCTCACCGCCGCACTGACGCTCAACAGCATCGCGATGAACGCCACCCGTGCGCTGGGCCCCGTGCTGGCCGGTATCCTCATCGCCCTCTCCGGGCCCGCCGTGGTGTTTCTTTTCAACTCGGTGAGTTACCTCGCGCTGATGGCCGTGCTGATCCAGTGGCGCAATACCCAGCCACGCAGCGCCCTGCCCGGCGAGCGATTCGTTGGTGCGATGCGCACCGGCCTGAAGTTCGCCGCACAATCGCCTGCACTCAAGGTCGTGCTGCTCAAGGCCGCGGCATTCGTCATCATGGCCAGCACGCTGTGGGCGTTTCTGCCGCTGATCGTCAAACAGCAACTCGGTGGCGGTCCGCAGACCTACGGCGCGCTGGTGGGTGCCGCCGGGTTGGGCGCGGTCATCGGCGGTCTCAACCTTGCAGGGTTGCGGCGGCGCTTCAGCGGCGATGCCATTGTGGGCGCTGCGACCATGGCCATGATTGCAGGCCTGGTCGGGCTTGCGCTTCTGCCCACTGCGCTGACCATGGGACTGGCCATGATGCTCGCGGGGGCAGCGTGGATCTGTGTGGTCTCGACGCTGCAGGTCTCAGCGCAGCTGTCGCTGCCGCACTGGATCCGTGCGCGCGGTCTGGCGTTGTATCTGAGCGTGTTCATGGGTTCGATGGCCCTGGGCGCGGCGAGTTGGGGCAAGCTTGCATCGATGACCAGCGTGTCCACCGCCCTGCTGTCGTCCTGTGCATTCGGGCTGGTGGCCTGGATGCTGACCGCACGCATGACACTTGCGCGCTATGCCGATCAGGACCGCTCACCCACGGATCCGACGCCTGACCCCATGCTCGATGCACCGGTGGCTTTCGATCGCGGCCCGGTCATGGTGCAGATCGATTATCGTATCGATTCTGGCAGGGTGCGCGAGTTCCAGCGCGCGATGCGCGACCTGCGGCGCATGCGCCTGCGCAACGGTGCGCTGAGCTGGAATCTTTTCCAGGATGCGGCCGATCATGACCGCTGGCTCGAGGTGTTCGTCGATGAGACCTGGTTGACCCATCTGCGCCAGCATCATCGCCTCACCGTCGAGGATCGCGGCATCAAGGAACTTGCCGAGAGCTTCCATCGCGGGCCTGGGCTGCCAACCGTGACCCACATGGTCGCGCGTAATCCCAGCAAGCGACGGCGACGCTGGCATCGTTTCTGATTCAGGTGTCGGCGGCCTGCTCCACAACGCGGTCCGCCAGAAGCTGCCCGACACTGGCAGCGTCGAAGCCCCAGTCGCCCAGCACCTCGCGCGTATGTTCGCCGGGCAGAGGCGGGGGGCTTGCGATAACCCCGGGCGTACGCGAAAAGCGCGGCGCAGGCGCCGGTTGCAGCGTGCCGTGGATGTCGATGAAGGTCTCACGCGCACGATTATGCGGATGCTGCGGGGCCTCGCGCATGTCCAGCACCGGGGCGACACAGGCATCGCTGCCCGCGAAGATGGCACACCATTCATCGCGGCTGCGGCCGCGAATCACGTCGACCAGGCGCTGGCGCTGCGCGGGCCACGCGCAAGCGTCGTGCTGCGTTTCGAAGAGCTGTTCTTCAGCCAGTCCGGCGAGCTTCCTGAACTGCGCGTAGAACTGCGGTTCGATCGCGCCAATCGCAAGCCAGCGATCATCAGCGCAGCGATAGGTGCCGTAGAAGGGCGCACCGCCGTCGAGCAGATTGCTGCCACGCGTATCCGACCACCGGCCCCGTGCATGCCAGCCATACATCATCGTCATCAGCAGCGCAGCACCATCGGTCATCGCCGCGTCGATGACCTGACCTGTGCCTGAACGGCTGGACTCGAGCAGGCCGCAGACCATACCGAACGCCAGCAGCATCGCACCGCCGCCGAAATCGCCAACCAGATTGAGCGGCACGACCGGTCCGCGACCAGGCTCGCCGATCGCATGCAAGGCACCGGACAGTGCAATGTAGTCGATGTCGTGACCGGCCGTGGACGCCAGCGGCCCCTGTTGTCCCCAGCCGGTCATGCGCCCGTACACGAGTCGCGCGTTGACAGCATGACAGTCCTGCGGACCCAGGCCCAGGCGTTCCATCACGCCGGGGCGAAAGCCTTCGACGAGCCCATCAGCCTGGCCGATCAGCGCCAGGCAGGTCTTGCGTCCCGCATCGAGCTTCAGGTCGATGGCGATCGAGCGTCGGCCACGATTGAGAATTTCCGCCGGTGCCTTCTCGGCGCTGCCACCGGGGCGATCGATGCGCACCACCTCCGCGCCCATGTCTGCCAGCAGCATGGCGCAGAACGGCCCCGGGCCGATGCCGGCAAACTCGATGATCTTCGTGCCCTGCAATGGTCCCACGATCCACCTCGTCACAGCCTCGTTGCTCGCCTAATATACCTGTCACTGCAGCGGCGCACGCGGGGGCACGTGACATGGCAACTGTACTGATTACCGGTGCGAATCGCGGCCTGGGCCTTGAATTCGTGCGCCAGTACGAGGGTGACGGCTGGGATGTGATCGCCTGCTGCCGCGAACCGGCGGATGCCGACCGGCTGCATGCGATTGCCGATGAAGCCGGCGGGGTGCGTATCGAAGCACTCGACGTCACCGATCCGGCCGCCGTGGATGCACTGGCAGCGAAACTCGAGGGTATCGCCATCGATGTGCTGCTGAACAATGCTGGCATCTTCGGTCCGCGCGTCCAGGCCGAGCACGACTGGCGGCAGTGCTTCGGGCATTTCGACTACGACACCTGGCAACGCGTGCTGGCGGTCAATCTGCTCGCACCGATGAAACTCAGCGAGGCGTTTGTCACGCATGTTGCCGCCAGTGAGCAACGGCGCATCGTGGCGATCTCCAGTGCGCTGGCCTCGGTTGCCGGCACCGAGCCAGGCAATTATTTCTATCGCAGCAGCAAGGCCGCGCTGAACATGGCGATGGCCACGCTCGCGCTGGAACTCAAGGCACAGGGGATTTCGGTTGGCCTGTTCTGTCCCGGCTGGGTGGCCACCGACATGGGCGGTCGCGGCGCTACGCTCAAGGCCGCCGACAGCGTCGCGGGCCTTCGCCAGCTGATCGCGACGCTGTCGCCCGATACCAGCGGCGCATTCACGCGCTACAACGGCGACGCGCTGGCCTGGTGAGCCGAGGCGCGACAGCCCTGGCTGCTTTCATCCGCGTGCCGTGATGCACCGAAAGCC
>JBGTIC010000333.1:0-2172 GCA_041745895.1 Gammaproteobacteria bacterium | reverse complement strand
GCGAGGACGGCACCATTGAGTGCACCGGCGCTCGTCCCGCTGATCGCGGTAATTCGCAGCCGCGGGTCTTCCAGCAGCCGATCGAGCACGCCCCAGGTAAAGGCGCCATGGGCACCGCCGCCCTGCAGCGCGAGGGTGATGTTGCGTGGCGGGGCCTCAGCCATGCGAACGATTACTCCATGACCCAGCCGTTGCTCACCACCAGCGACTGGCCGGTCAGCGCAGCGGTCGGGAAAGCGGCCAGGAACACTGCCGTGCGCGCGACATCATCGAGCGTGGTGAATTCACCGTTGACGGTGTCCTTGAGCATCACGTTGCTGACGACGTCCTCCTCGCTGATGCCAAGTTCGATGGCCTGCTCGGGAATCTGGCGGTCGACCAGGGGGGTGCGCACGAAACCAGGGCAGATGACGTTCGCGCGGATACCGTCGATGGCACCTTCACGCGCAATCACCCGGGCCAGTCCAAGCAGTCCGTGCTTGGCGGCGACATAGGGGGCCTTCAGTGGCGAGGCCACCTTGGAGTGCACCGAGCCCATCAGAATGATCGCGCCACCGCGGGCACGGCGCTGCATCACGCGCATGCACGCACGGGTGGTGAGAAATGCGCCATCAAGATGAATTTTCACGACCCGCTGCCAGGCAGCGTAGTCTAGCTCGACGATCGGGGCGATGTGCTGGATACCGGCATTGCTGACCAGTACATCGAGCCCGCCCCAGGTGTCATCCAGCCGCGCCACGCCCTTGTCGACCTGCGACTCGGAGGTTACATCCATATCCAGGGCGATGCCGCTGCCCGGCATGCCGGCCATCGCAGCGACGGTGTCCTGCGCGGAGGCGACATCGATGTCGCCCACGCCGACGCGCGCGCCTTCACGGGCGAACGCCAGCGCGATTTCGCGGCCGATACCGCTGCCCGCACCCGTGACCAGTGTCACCCGGCCTTCCAGCATCATGCTCGATCCTCCTTGAACAGCATCAGCCGTGCCGCTGATGCGGCCTTTTCACGTATCAGGTGCCTGCATCCGCCTCGCTGCTGTCGGCGGTTTCCTTCTCCGGACCGAAGAGCTGCGCCATCACCAGCCCAAGTTCGTAGAGGATGTACACAGGTACCGCGAGCAGAGTCTGCGAGATGACATCAGGCGGCGTCAGCACCATGCCAATGACGAAACAGCCCAGAAAAACGTAGGCGCGATAGGAGCGCAGCCGTTCGACCGTGGTGAACCCCGTCCACACCAGCAGCACGGTGGCAATGGGCACCTCGAAGGCGATGCCGAACGCAAAGAACAGCGTCAGCACGAAATCCAGGTACATGCCGATGTCGGTGGACACCGTGACGCCCTCCGGCGCCACCGCCGTGAAAAACGCGAACATCAGCGGAAACACGACGTAGTAGGCGAATGCCACGCCCAGATAGAACAACGCGATGCTGGAGACCAGCAGCGGTATGCCAAGCCGCTTTTCGCGCCGATAGAGTCCGGGGGCCACGAACGCCCATATCTGGTAGATCACCACCGGCATGGCAACGAACAGTGCAAGGAAAAACGTCAGCTTGAAGGGCGTGAGGAACGGTGAGGCCACGCCGATGGCCACCATGCTGGCACCTTCCGGAAGCTGCCCCATGAGCGGGCGAGCCACCATCGTAAACAGCCTTTCGGAGAAAGGCACCATCGCAAGAAAGGCCACAAGTACGGCCAGCACCGCCCTGAGCAGCCGATCGCGCAGCTCCACCAGGTGGGAGATCAGCGTGCCCTCGGCGAGCTGTTCCTCCTCGGCCGTTACCCCCGGCGCAGGCTCGCTGGCGGCTTTTTTCCGACGCTTGAACATCAGGCGCTGCGCGTTACGTCTTTGCGCGGATCAGCCGTTGGCGCGCCTGCATCGGCGGCGTTGGTCCCGGCTTCTGCGGCCTCTTCGGGGGCAGCAGAGTCCGCAGGGGCCGCAGGTGTCGCAGGTGTCGCAGGTGTCGCAGGTGTCGCAGGGGCCGCATCGGCCGCGCTCGCAGGTTCATCGGCATCCGAGGCAGGCCCGCCATGATGGCCCTGGTCCGCATGGCCGTCTTTCGTTGTGGCCCCGCTGTCGTCAGCAGATTTCCTCGTCTGTTCGCGTTTGCGCTCGGCATCACGGCGTTCGCTCAGATCGAGCTCATGTTCGATCTGCCAGCGAAGTTGCGAGG
>JBGTIC010000332.1:0-6581 GCA_041745895.1 Gammaproteobacteria bacterium | reverse complement strand
CACAGGCGCGGCCAGCAGCAGCATGGGTGCGGCCTTCTGTGCACCCATCGCCACGCGCACCAGCGATCCGCGCAACCGCAGCGGCACGAAGCCACGATGATCCTGCAGGGCGTGCCCGACCTCGTGGGCAGCCACGGTGATGGCCGTGAGACTCTTCGCACGATAGTTGACCTGGCTGAGCCGCACGGCCTTGGCTTCAGGGTCGTAGTGATCGCCCGCCTCGGTGACTTCCACGCGCACCGAAGCCAGACCCAGCCCATCGAGGAGCCGTCGGGCGAGCTGTGCACCGCTCATGGGGTAGCGGTCTTCCGGGGAGGCATACCTGCTCATGACGCGCTTGACCCAGAATGCAGGCCAGAAGAGCAGTACCAGCAGCCCGCCGATGAGGATGAGCCAGATCATGAAAGATTTGACCCCGAAGCGCAGGCCGGCGTTCCGGCCGCAGCCGTTCGGGGAACAGCCATCATGGAGACCGCGCGCGCCGGGAAAGCGCTAGAAGTGAATGATCGGTGCCGGACGATCGGCGCGTCGCACCAGGCTTATTTCCAGCAGTTCGAGCCGTGCGGCCTCGCCGGGCACATGCACTGATACCGTTTCTTCGATCCTGTCGCTGCCCAGAAGCCGGCTTTCGTTCATGGCCAGGCGCGGTTCGCCGAATTCATCGCTGATCCACGCCGAGCCTGTGAGCGTACGCAGGGAGGCGTCGTAGGTCGCCGGCACGGTGTGGATCTCCGGCAATTCCGGAGAGTAATAGGTGTATTCGTACAGCCCCGTGCGGCCATTGAAGGACAGGTAGAAAAGAGAATCTGCAACGCTCACCGCCCGTGCGGCGCCATCGACGCTGCCAAACAGGTCGAAGCGGTCGTCGCAGCGGATCGCGGTGCCGTTGAGGGCCCAGCGACAGGTGCGGGTGCCGCGCGCCTGCAGCGCTTCGCCGTCCGGGGTGCGCTCGGTGCTGGTCAGGGACCACTGCCCGATCAGCATGTCCAGAGCCTGCATGCGCTGCGAAGAAAGCTCGCCGCCATCGCCTGGGGCAGGCTCGAGCGCTGCCCGCTGAGTGGGTGCGGCATAGCCGGGGAGACAGATCACCGCCAGGCCGACCAGCATGGCAACTTGGATAACGCCGAAACGCAGCGTGTGTGACATGCCAATGTTCCTCCCGCGTGTATGCGGCCCCTTTGGAATTACAGTACCACAAGGATCGCCCGGTGGATTCCCCGTCCCGGACTCTATGAAATCCCGACTGAACCGTCCCTGAACGAAAAAAGGGCGGACCCGAAGGTCCGCCCCAGTTTTTTTTCTTACAGTCGGCGACTGGGCTTAGAACGAAATGTTCACACCCAGGTTGTAGAACCGACCCAGCACATCGTAGTACTGCGGGAAGGTGTTGCCGCTGTTGACCGCCGTGGAGCCGATGGTGTCACCCACGACCGGCGGCTTCTTGTCGAGCGCGTTGTTGACCGTGAGGAGGACGCGGACGTTGTCTGTCGCACGCCAGGCACCCGAGAGGTCAAAGTAGCTGGTGGCACTGATGCTCGAGAACGCCGGCAGGAAGTTACCCGCACCCGGCTCGACCGACATGCCGCTCATGTAACGCCAGTTCACAGACACGTCAAACGCGTTGAGCGACCAGGTCGTACGCTGATTGAAGCGCGTCTTGTGCACCATGCCCGAGCCGGTGGCGTCGTTACATGCCACGCTGTAGAAGCCGACGCAGTCACGATCCGTGGCGGTCGGGTTCGCCTGGAAATCCCAGTTCAGCACATGAGTCACGTTGATTGAGAACGTAAGCCCACCTCTGCCGTTGGGCAGCTCCAGACCGTACACCGCGCCCAGATCGATGCCATCCGTGGTTGACCTGCCCGAGTTCGACAGCGCCGTAACCACGCCCGGGGAATCGCTGGCATTCAGGTCACCGCCGATCGGGCTGCGCTGCACCAGCGCACAGGCCGCGTTGAACTCCCGGCTGGGATTGAACGTGGTGCTATAGCACTGGTCCAGGATGTCCGTGCTGCTCGGTGAAGACACCTGGTCGGTCAGCTTGATGCGGTAGTAGTCGACCGTCAGCGTCAGATCATCCACCATCGTCGGCTGCCACACGAAACCCACCGTCCAGGTGTTGGCCTCCTCCGGGTTGAGCGCCGGGTTACCACCGGTCAGGACGTTGATCTGTCCTGCGGCCGGGGCCGGAAGGCTACCGATGATGCCGACCGGCACACCGGTCAGGCGACACAGGTTCGACAGCGTCCCTGCCGTGCTGGCGTCACCTGAGCTGATCGCTGCACCCTGGCAGGGGTCGGTGTCCAGGTTGGACAGGCCCGAGACCTGGGGGGCAAACAGCTCGTTGACGTTCGGCGAGCGCGTGGCGCGCTGGAACATCGTACGCAGGCGCAGGCTGTCGATCGGCTCCCAGGCCAGACCCGCCTTCCACGAACCGTAGTTCTGACTGTCTTCGACCGTGAACTGGCTGTGACGATAGCCACCCTCGAAGATGACGCCCGGCAGGACCGGGGCGAGCATTTCGACGAAGACTTCGTTGAGTTTGTAAGAGCCCGAACGATCGGGTGTCGGCGCACCGGTACCGAGCACCTCGGCCTGAACCTGCGAGGCCTGGTCAGACCGCGTTGAGGCGCTGACCCGACGATGCTCGACGCCCAAGGCTACGCCGATCGGAGAATCCGCCCACGGGCTGCGAATATCGCCAAGATCGCCCGACACGGAGGCTGAGCCGATTTCCTGCACCACCTCCTGCGCTAGCAGCGAGGAGAGGTTGAAGAAATCGATCATCTCGTCGGTGATGGAACCCTCCGGCCCGAAAAGGTTGAGTGGCACGCACCCGTTAGACGGGTCGATACACACGGGAGCGCCCGTGACGGGATCGGTGGTCGCCAGCAGCGCCTGCTGGACGCGCGAGTTGGAACCCCAGTTACCCCGCACCTGGCTTTGGTCGGCCTGGCCACGCGACCAGTAAACGTCGTAATCCCAGCTCGAAGTGATGTCACCGCGGATACCGGCGGTGTACTGGAATATCTGGTTGTCGAAATCATTCAGGCGCGGGCCGAGTTCGGTAAAGCGGCGGCGCAGCTGCACACCCTGGATGATCTCGTCACTGCCGGCAACGCAGTCCGCCGGGGCGATCTGACCTGGGACGATGATCGGGTCGCCGTCGCCGTCCACGCCAACTTGCCGCGTGCCGCTCAGGCAGAGCTGCTGGCGCGTAACGTCATTCAGGAACGGGTTGTCGACGGAGATATTCCAGTTGTTGAAGAACGAACCGCTGGGTGCCAGCTGGGCCTTGCGGGTGTTGTTCATGAACAGGAACTCACCGTAGGCCTCAGCAAAGGGCGCAACCTCGTAGCGCGCCATGGCAGTGCCCTGCGTGCGTTCCAGCGGCCCCTGGTAGAAGTTCAACGGGTTGAAGTTGAACAGCGTGAAGTTCGGTGAGAACGCGCCGAGCGCCGGATCGTACTGCGCCAGCACCGTTGCGGGAATGCCGGTCTCGGGATCGACCGCACCGACACGCAGCACGGAAAAGGTCGGCACACCGGCCGACGACCCGCTCGGGTTACCCGTGGCCGAGGACAGGGAGGACACGCCGAAATTGCGTTCGCCCATACGCAGCGACTCGGTGTCCGTGTAGCCGAAGCTCATGGTGATGTTGCCGCGGCCGTCGGAGGTGTTGGCACCGAAGATGATGTCGGCAGTGGTGCGATCGGCATCGCCGCGCTCGGAGGTGCCGTAGCGCCCCGAGAACTCGACGCCTTCAAAATCCTGACGGCTGATGAAGTTGATGACACCGGAGATGGCGTCTGCGCCGTACACCGCCGAGGCACCACCGGTGACCAGGTCGGTACGATCCAGCAGTGCGATGGGCACGAAGTTGGTATCGACGACACCGTCCAGATTGAACGGCACGATGCGACGGCCGTTGAACAGCAGCAGATTGCGGTTGGAGCCCAGGCCGCGCAGGTTGACGGTCGAACCGCCACCCGTGCCATTGTTGGTGCCGGGGCCGAGCGCGGGAATTGCCGAGGGCAGCTCGCGGATGAAGTCTTCCGCAGACGCCGGCTGGCGGAACTGCAGCTCGGTCTGGTCCACCGATGAGATCGGGCTGTTGGCGACGAGGCCGGGGGAGCGGATACGGGTACCCGTGACCACGATCTCTTCGAGGGAACGCTGCTGCGTTTCCGTCTGCTGGGCGGCCGCGCCGAGGCTGTAGGCCCCGGCACCGGCGGCACCGGCAGAGATCAAGGCGATGCGGACTGCATTCGCGAGTTTGCTGTTTGCCATTGCTGACATCCTCCTGAAGGTGTGCGATTGCTTATGACGAACGATGACCAGAAGGTCATCGCCATCTCTATGTTGTAGTTCCACCACGATTCGACTCGTAACGATGTTCGTGACGCTGGCGTTCCGCTGCCGGATACGCGCCGAAAGCCTGTTGCGGTCAGTCCTCTCGTTACAGCTGTAACCGAACTATAGTTGCTGCGCCGGCAAAAGGGAACCTGAGGAGCGTTGTTTCGTCACCACAGTCCTGGACGTTGATGGAGTGCCGCTGCGACCGGCTGGATGCCGCGGGTATGCATGTAGTGAAAAGCACACATCGGCTGACGCTGCGGACAGGGGAATTGAAGCTTTCCCGGCGGGCTCAGCCGTCGAACTCCACCAGCAGATCGTGCGCCGCCACCTGGGTCCCGACGGGCGCCACAACCGCCTTCACCGTCGCATCCCGCTCAGCCCGCAGCACCGTCTCCATCTTCATCGCCTCGATCGACACGAGCGCATCACCGCGCGTGACCTTCTGCCCCGCCTTGACCGACACCGACACGACCAGGCCCGGCATGGGGGCAGGGACGTGGGCCTCGTTGCCCTCCTCGGCCTTGCGATTGGCCACCGCCGTGGCCGTGACCGCGTTGTCATCTATATTGACCGTGCGCGGCTGGCCGTTGAGTTCGTAGAACAGCTTGCGCTTGCCCTCCGAGTCCGGATCCCCCATCGCGAGCATGCGCACGATCAGCGTCTTGCCCGGCTCGATGTCCACGGCGATTTCTTCTTCGCTCATGAAGCCATGGAAAAACACCGGCGTGGGCAGGATGGAGACATCACCGTAATGACGACGGTGCGCCGCGAAGTCGGTGAACACCTTCGGGTACATCAGATAGGAGGCGAGATCGCAGTCATCGACCTTGCGACCGATCTTTTTCTGGACCTCTTCGCGGGTCGCATCCAGGTCGGCGGCCGGCAGCGTCGCTCCCGGACGCTCCGTGAGCGCTGCCGCGCCATTGAGCACCTTGGCCTGCAGAGCCGGCGGCCAGCCGCCGGGCGGTTGCCCGAGGTCGCCGTGGAACAGCTGGACGACGGATTCCGGAAAGTCGATGTCATGGTCGGGATCGGCCACCTGCTCGGGTGTCAGGCCGCTGGTGACCATATACAAGGCCATGTCGCCGACGACCTTGGAGGTGGGGGTGACCTTGACGATGTCGCCAAACATCTCGTTCACCTGGGCATAACGCTCGGCGATCTGCGGCCAGTGGCGCTCTATCCCTAACGAACGCGCCTGCTCACGCAGGTTGGTGTACTGGCCGCCTGGCATGGCGTGACGGTAGACATCCGCCGTACCGGAGCGGATGTCGCTTTCGAAGGCGACGTAGTACTCGCGCACCACCTCCCAGTAGCGGCTGATGTCGCGCATCGCCTGGCGCGGCAGCCCCGGGTCGCGCTCGGAGTTGCGCAGCGCCTCGACGAGCGAGCCCAGGTTGGGCTGAGAGGTCAGGCCGCTCATGGCATCCATGGCGCCATCCACGGCATCGGCACCTGCCGCGACGGCGGCCAGCACCGTGGCGGCCGCCAGACCGCTGGTATCGTGGGTGTGGAAGTGGATGGGCAGGCGGATCTCGCGTTTCAACGTGGTCACCAGCAACGTCGCTGCGGACGGCTTGGCGACGCCTGCCATGTCCTTGATGCCCAGGATATGCGCGCCTGCGGCTTCCAGCTCGCGCGCCATGCGCACGTAGTACTCCAGATCGTACTTGCCCGGGTCCTTTGCCGTGAGATCGCCGGTGTAACAGATCGTGCCTTCGCAAAGCTTGCCGGATTCGAGCACAGCATCCATCGCGACGCGCATGTTCTCGACCCAGTTCAGCGAATCGAATACCCGGAACAGGTCCACACCGTTGCTGGCCGCCTGCTGTACGAAGAACTTCACGACATTGTCGGGATAATTGGTGTAGCCCACGGCATTGGCCGAGCGCAGCAGCATCTGCAGCAGGATATTGGGCACGCGCGCCTTCAACGCCCGCAAACGCTCCCACGGATCCTCCTTCAGAAAGCGCATCGCGACATCGAAAGTCGCCCCGCCCCAGCACTCCAGCGACAGCAGCTGCGGCAGCAGCTGCGCGTACGCAGGCGCGATCGCCAGCATGTCGTGGCTGCGCATGCGCGTGGCCAGCAGCGACTGGTGAGCATCACGCATGGTGGTGTCGGTGAGCAGTACCTGGGGCTGCTCCAGCATCCAGCGTGCGAAACCTGCAGGGCCGAGTTCCGCCAGCTTCTGCACGGAGCCCGCCGGCGGTTCGCCACGC
>JBGTIC010000331.1:0-4808 GCA_041745895.1 Gammaproteobacteria bacterium | reverse complement strand
GAGGGGCGCATGGACTTCCGCGGCTTCATGCAGGGCTACAGCGAGTTCTTCGGTACCGAGGAACAGCCGAACCTCCCGGCACGCTCGGTGATGGAAGTGGCAGCCCTGGTCAATCCGGGCTGGCTGGTCGAGATCGAGGTGGTGGCGGTTCGACAGGCGGGTCAGGTTCGTTCAGCCGTCCGGTCCGACGGCGCCGCCGGCGACGCAGCGCCCTGACGCCGGACGACTCCGGTCACGCCGCCCCGGCAATCCCCGCGCAGTCGTCGATGGCGACTGGCGCTGGTGGCGTTGCTGGTCGTTGCGGGGGTCACCTTCGCGCTCACGGAGCCGGTCGATCGTGCCGGCGCGCTGGCCTGGGGTGAGACACTGGCCGAGACGCCCTGGACGGCACCGCTGCTGGTCGCCATTCAGGTCGTGCTGTTCGCGCTGGGCCTGCCGGGCAGCCTCGTGGTCTGGGTGATCGCGCCGTTCTATCCGCCGCTGATCGCGACCTTGCTGATGCTTGTCGGCAGTGTGCTCGGCGCTGTCGGCGCCTACATTGTTGCAAAATATCTTGGCGATGGCGTGCGCCACCGGCTCGAACACCAGCGCACCTACCGTATCCTCTCAGCGCGCAGCGACTTCTTCACGCAAACCGCACTGCGCGCGCTGCCGGGCTTTCCGCACGGCATCATCAACTACAGTGCCGGCCTGCTGCGCCTGCCCTGGAGCGGGTTTCTGTGCGCCGCCGTGCTTGGGCTTGCCGCGAAGTGGGCGGTGTACTGCTGGTCGATCCATGCGCTGTTCGAGCAGGGACTGGCGCGGGATCTGGAACAGCAGGGCCCGGGGGCTGGTGCGCTGATCCCGCTGGTGCTGCTGACGGTGTTTCTGGGTGTCGGCAGCTTGATCACGGCAAGACTCAAGGCCCGTGCCGCTGCCGATGACTGACGCGCTGGCGCAAGGCGCGCTATTGCGTCGCGGTGGGGAGAAATTCAAGCCGTGCGATTTCCAGCTCCGCCTCGAAGGCCTCACCATAGGCCACGATGGCAAGCGAGCGCAGCTGGCGGGTATCCAGCGGACCGGAGCGGTGCGCCGAGTCGAACTCGGAGAAGTCCACGACCAGCCGCTGCCAGTGCTCATCGACCTCGAGTACGGCGCGATAGTACTGCCAGACCCGCTGGGTCTCGTGGTTGCGGATGTGCAGGAAGTAGGGGCCGGGGCGGCCGCGCAGCGTGATGGCAACGCCGGCATAGGCGCCGGCATCGAAGTCCTCGCGGTTTGCGCCAAGCGGCAGGCGGACCTGGATGAAGCCGCCATTGTTCTCCAGCCGGACCGGGCCTTGCATGTACAGCGCGTGTCCACCGTCATGCTCGCGATAACCGACCTGGATCTCCGAACGCCCTCCCATGACGCGATCAGTGAAGCCCTGCCAGCGGGTGCCGAACACCGAAACGCCATCGGTATTGGAAAAATCGTCGAGCAACAGCGGTTCAGCGATAGCCATGCTGCCCATAATGCAACAGAACAGGGCCAGGAGGGCAGCATGCCTGGGCGCGCACCGCCGGGCTACACGAGGTCCGTCGCTGGCATGCGCCTTGCGTCGAGCGCTCACGCATCCCCCAGTGAGCGATCCACCAGCACGCAGGCCACCAGATCGCCCGCTACATTGACGGCGGTGCGGCACATGTCGAGGATGCGATCCACGCCAATGATCAGTGCGATGCCGGCCGGCGGCACTCCCACGCTGGCCAGGATCATCGACAGGATGACGATGCCCACGCCGGGGCTGGCCGGCGCACCGATGGAGGCACCCACAGTCGTAAGCACCACGGTGATGAGCTGTCCGGTGGTCAGGTCGATGGCAAATACCTGCACCAGGAATATCGTTGCCACACACTGGTAGGCGGCCGTGCCCGCCATATTGACCGTGGCGCCCAGCGGAATCAGGAAGCGTGCGATGGCTGCCCGCACGCCGAGTTTCTCCTCGGCGACCTTGATCGACAGTGGCATCACCGCCGCACTCGAACTGGTGGCAAACGCCAGCAGCAGCACCTCGCGCGATGCGCGTAGAAAACGCACCGGTCCGACGCCTGCAAGCAGCCAGGCGATCAGCGTATACATCAGCATGAGGATGAGCAGCGCCAGCAGCACCGTACCCACGTAGGCCGACATGCCCAGCAGTGCCTCCAGTCCGATGCGGATCGTGACCTGTGCGATCAGCCCGAACACGGCCGCGGGTGCTATGAACATCGCCCACTTGATGACGATCATGCAGATCTCCTGCACGGCGCCGAGCAGCTCGATCATGGGCCGGGAGATCCGTGGCGCCATCTGGACCAGCGCAATGCCGATGACCAGCGAGAAGATCACCCACTGCAGCATCGCGCGGTTCGCTGCAGCTTCCAGCGGCGAGGCCGGCAGCAGGTCGACCAGCGCCCGAGGTGCGTCGCCCAACGCGGGGCGCGCCGGCGCCGCCTCGACATCCATGGGCACTTCGTTCTGACTGGTGGCGCGCGCCTCCAGGCGCAGCTCCTCGGGAATGTAGTCACCTGGCTGCAGCAACATCGCCGCGCCCAGGCCGATGACGCAGGCCAGCACCGTTGTGATCAGGAAGAAGGGCACCGCGCGGCCGCCGACGCGCTTGAGCTCTGCCGTGCTCTCGCCGGCCGCCAGCCCCAGCACGATAGAGCAGAACACCAGCGGCAGCACGATCATCGAGATCAGCTGCAAAAACAGCAGACCGGGCAGCGCAAGCCAGTTACCAATGACATCGGCGGTGGCCTGGTCGGGCACAAATCCGGTGCGAGGCGAAATCCCGACGCCGACCAGCACGCCAAGGAGCATGCCAACGAGAATCTGCGCCCACAGGTGAGTGCGCACCAGCACCGCAAGCGTTGCGCTCAGACGCTTGAGTGAGCGCGGTTGAAGTTGTTGCAGTCGATCCGGTCGGGTGGCTTGGGTAGCGCTCATCTATCCGGAGGTCAGATGGAGAAACCTTCCTCGCTGATCGGCAATGTGCGGATACGATGACCGCTGGCGCTGAACACTGCATTGCACACGGCGGGCGCCACGGGTGGCAGCACCGGTTCACCCAGTCCGGTGGGTGGATTGTCGCTTTCGATGAAATGCACGCTGACCTTCGGTGCCTGGGGCATACGCAGCAGCGGGTAGCGATCGAAGTTGGTCTCGCGGACGCGGCCCTGCTCGTGGGTGAGCTTCTGGCCGAGCATCGCGCTCAGTCCATCGATGACCGAGCCTTCGCACTGGTTCGCAGCACCACTGCGGTTGATGACCGGGCCGACGTCGCTGACTACGGTCACCTCGTGTACGCGAATACGCTTGCTGTCATCGACGCTGACCTCGGCCACTTCAGCCACGTGGGCTGCATGACTGAAGTAGAACGCCAGGCCCAGCGCACGCCCTGCAGGCATCGCGCGACCCCAGCCGGCTTTCTCGGCAGCCAGCTTCAGCACGTCAGCCGCGCGACCCGTGTGCAGCGCCCAGGTATTGCCGGGCTCCAGCCAGCGGGGTTCGCCGAGTATCTCCAGAAGAAATTCCAGATGGTCGCGATTCCCTGCAACGGAAAGTTCATGCAGGAAACTCTGCAACGCAAAGCCGAAGACGCTGGCACCCGGCGCGCGCCAGAAGCCGCAGGGCGAGGTCCAGGGCAGTTGTGTGCGCGTGAGTCGGAAATTCCCGATCAGATGTCCCAGGTCCTCGGTCGGGGCGAGGTTGCCGCCAAACACCGGCGTCTTGCCGTCAGCGCTGAAGGTGATGAAGTGGTTCTGCCAGGCGATCGCGCGGCCCGCCTCATCGACACCACCCTTCAGGGCATGGAAGCCACCCGCGCGCAGGAAGTCGTGCGACATGTCGTCTTCGCGTGTCCACATCAGCTTGACGGGTCGACCGACCTGTCGTGAGATGGCTGCCGCCTCGCACACCGGATCATTGACGAGCCGACGGCCGAAGCCGCCGCCCATGCGCACCTGATGCAGCGTGATCGCGTCCGCGTCGATCCCCAGTGCGCTGGCGACATTGTCGACCGCGCGCTGCGGCGTCTGGCTGGGTGCCCAGATCTCCAGCGAGCCGTCGGACTTGTACCAGGCCGTGCAGTTCTGCGGTTCGAGCTGAGCGTGTGCAGCGAATGCGTAGCTGTAGACCGATTCGACCGTATGCGCCGCGCGCACCATGGCAGCGTCGACATCGCCGTTGTCTGCCAGCGTTTCTGCGCCGTCGGCGCCGGCAAGTTCATCGGCACGCGACAGACTTTGCGTCCAGGTGTCGCGCGCAGCGTCAGTTTCGTCCCACTCCACGCGAAGCTGGCCGCGTGCGCTCAATGCCGCCCAGGTGTCCTTCGCGACAATGGCCACGCCCGACATCAGTTCTGTGACCTCGCCGTTGCCGTCGATGACGAAGGCATCATGGACGCCGGGCATCGCGCGGATGTCATCGAGGTTGGCCGTGCGTACCTTGCCGCCGATGGCGGGGCACTTGACGAACAGGGCAAGGAGCAGGTCGGGTGCCTGGTGATCGATGCCGAACAGCGGTTGGCCTGTGACCAGCGCGTGGTTGTCCACCCCGGTGATGTGCTGGCCGATCAGCCGGAAGTCCTCACGAGATTTCAGCGTCACCTGCGCGGCATCGGGGACCGGCAGACGCGCAGCATCCTCGGCCAGGGCCATGTAGCTGATGCGACGTTCGCCGCTGGCATCGATGACATGGCTGTCGCGCGTGCGCAGCTCGCGGGCGGGAATCTCCCAGCGCTGTGCGGCGGCCTCGACGAGCATTGCCCGGGCCACCGCGCCGGCCTGACGCATGGGTTCCCAAAC
>JBGTIC010000330.1:0-7094 GCA_041745895.1 Gammaproteobacteria bacterium | reverse complement strand
CGGCCTCGCCCAGGGCCAGTGCGGTGCCCGAGGGCGCATCGCGTTTACCGCGGTGATGCGCCTCGATGATCTCGGCGTCGTACTCGCTGCCCAGTCGCTCCGCGGCCTGCCGCGTCAAGGCCGTCAGCAGGGTTACGCCGACACTGAAATTACGTGCATAGACGATCGGCAGCGTGCGCGCCGTGTCGACCACCAGGCGCAAGGTGGCCTCATCAATCCCGGTGGTGCCGAGCACCAGCGCAACGCCGCGCGCCTGGCAGGCTGTCAGGTGCGCCGAGGTGGCGCTGGGCAGGGTAAAATCGATGGCCAGGCGAGCGCCCCCCAGCACCTCCTCGAGGTTCGCAGACAGGGCTACACCGCACGGCTGCATGCCCGCGACGACGCCGGCGTCATCCCCCAACCGGGGATCCTCCGCAATGCTCAGCGCGCCACTGAGGCGATAACGCTCGGGGTCAGCCTGAATCAGCCGCACCAGCGTCGTGCCCATGCGCCCGGCAGCGCCGAGGATTGCAATGGGAAGGGCCTGCATGTCAGCTGCCGATGCTTTCAAAAAAGCGCTTGACGCCATCCATCCATGAACTCGACCGGGGACTGTGACGCTCCCCCGCGTCGGTGCCGCCGTTGAGTGCGGCATCGAAGCGCCTGAGCATGTCCTTCTGCTCGTTGGTCAGATTGACCGGTGTCTCCACCGTGACGCGGCAGTACAGGTCCCCCTGCGCGCCACCGCGCACCGGTCGGACACCCTTGCCGCGCAGGCGAAAGGCCCGGCCCGACTGGGTCTCCGCGGGGATTTTCAGCGTCACCGAACCTTCCAGCGTCGGCACCTCCAGACTGCCGCCAAGGGCTGCGACCGTGAAGGCCACCGGCACCTCGCAGTGCAGATCCGCGCCTTCGCGCGTGAAGATCGGGTGCGGCTGCACCATGATGTCGACGTACAGGTCGCCTGGCGGTCCACCGTTTCGACCCGCCTCGCCTTCGCCTGCCAGGCGAATCCGATCGCCGGTATCCACGCCCGGCGGTACCTTCACCGAAAGGTTCTTTTCGCGGCGCACGCGACCGCGGCCGCTGCAGGCCGTACAGGGTTCCTTGATGATCCGGCCACTGCCGCGGCAGCTCGGGCAACTCTGCTGTACCGAGAAAAATCCCTGCTGCATGCGCACCTGCCCGGCCCCGTTGCAGGTCGGACAGGTAACCGGTTCGGTGCCCGGCTCGGCGCCGCTGCCATGGCAGCGATCGCATTCCTCCTGGGTGGGGATGCGAAGTTCCACGGAGTCGCCAAAGACCGCCTTCTCGAGCTCCAGCGGCAGTTCATAGCGCAAGTCTGCGCCGCGGTACACACCGTTGCGACCGCCACGCCGCCCGCCGCCGAAGATGTCGCCGAATACGTCACCGAAAATATCCGAGAACGCATCGCCGGCGCCGGCACCCGCACCGCCGCGCCCCATTGACGCATCGAGCCCGTCATGACCGAACTGATCGTAGGTGGCCCGTTTGCGCTCATCCGAGAGGACTTCGTAGGCCGCCTTGATGTCCTTGAAGCGCGCCTCTGCTGCGGCATCGTCGGGATTGCGGTCGGGATGATTCTTCATCGCAAGCCTGCGATAGGCCTTCTTGATCTCGTCCGCCGAGGCGCCCCTGGCCAGGCCCAGCACCTCGTAGTAGTCGCGTTTCGCCATCAATCAGGTATCCGTTGCAAAGTGCCGCGGTCACGCGGCGACATCTGCCGCCGCGAACGTTCCCAGCCGCCGATCAGTTGGACTTCTTGTCCTTGACCTCTTCGAACTCGGCATCCACGACATCATCATCCTTGCCACCGGTACTGCCCTGCTCGCCGCCGCTCTCAGCGCCTGGCGCACCCTGCTGTTCGGCCTGCTCGCTGTAGACCCGCTGCGCCATGCCCGCAGAGGCCTCGCCCAGCGCACGCGCCTTGGCCTCGATGGCGTCCTTGTCATCGCTCTTGAGCGCCTCGCGCAAGGCCTCCATCGCCCCCTCGATCGCGCTCTTCTCATCAGCCGTGACCTTGTCACCCAGCTCGTTCAGCGACTTCTCGGTGGAATGCAGCAACGCATCGGCCTGGTTTCGCGCCTCGACCACTTCGCGGAACTTGCGGTCCTCGTCGGCATGGGCTTCGGCATCGCGCACCATCTTGTCGATCTCATCCTCGCTCAAGCCACTGGAGGCCTTGATGACGATCTTCTGCTCCTTGCCGGTGGCCTTGTCCTTCGCCGAGACGTTGAGGATGCCGTTGGCATCGATGTCGAAAGTCACCTCGACCTGCGGCACACCGCGCGGCGCTGCCGGCAGATCGCTCAGATCGAAGCGGCCCAGCGACTTGTTGTCCAGGGCACGATCGCGCTCGCCCTGCAGCACGTGAATCGTCACTGCCGTCTGGTTGTCGTCGGCAGTAGAGAACACCTGCTGGGCGCGCGTGGGAATAGTCGTGTTCTTCTCGATGAGCTTGGTCATGATGCCGCCAAGCGTCTCGATGCCCAGTGACAGCGGTGTCACGTCGAGCAGCAGCACGTCCTTGACCTCACCGGCCAGCACGCCACCCTGGATCGCCGCGCCGACAGCCACGGCCTCATCGGGATTGACGTCCTTGCGCGGCTCCTGGCCAAAGAAGTTCTTGACCGCCTCCTGCACCTTGGGCATGCGGGTCTGTCCGCCGACCAGGATCACGTCGTCGATCTCGGAGACCTTGATGCCGGCATCCTTGACCGCGATCTTGCACGGCTCGATCGTACGCGCCACCAGGTCTTCGACCAGCGACTCGAGCTTGGCTCGCGTGAGCTTGATGTTCAGGTGCTTCGGCCCGCTGGCATCGGCGGTAATGTAGGGCAGGTTGACGTCCGTCTGCGAGGCGGTGGACAGCTCGATCTTGGCCTTCTCGGCCGCTTCCTTCAGGCGCTGCATGGCCAGCGGATCCTTGCGGATGTCGATGCCGCTTTCCTTGTTGAACTCCTTGGCCAGGTAGTCGATGACGCGCAGATCGAAATCCTCACCACCGAGGAAGGTATCGCCGTTGGTGGCCAGCACCTCGAACTGATGCTCGCCATCGACCTCGGCGATCTCGATGATGGAGATGTCGAACGTACCGCCACCCAGGTCATACACCGCGACCTTGCGATCGCCACGCTGCTTGTCCAGGCCATAGGCCAGTGCGGCCGCAGTGGGCTCGTTGATGATGCGCTTGACCTCGAGACCGGCGATCTTGCCTGCGTCCTTGGTGGCCTGGCGCTGCGAGTCGTTGAAGTAGGCCGGCACCGTGATCACCGCTTCGGTGACCGGCTCGCCGAGATAGTCCTCGGCGGTCTTCTTCATTTTCATGAGCACGCGCGCGGAGATCTCGGGCGGGGCCATCTTCTTGTCGTTGACCTGCACCCAGGCATCGCCGTTGTCGGCCTTGATCAGCTTGTAGGGCACCATGTCGATGTCCTTCTGCACGATCTTGTCCTCGAAGCGTCGACCGATGAGTCGCTTGATCGCGAACAGCGTGTTGTGCGGATTGGTCACGGCCTGGCGCTTGGCGGACTGGCCGACCAGCACCTCGCCGTCCTTGGTGAAGGCGATGATCGAGGGGGTCGTACGATCGCCCTCGCTGTTCTCGATGACCTTGGGCTTGCCGCCGTCCATGATGGCCACGCAGGAGTTCGTCGTGCCCAGGTCGATACCGATGATGCGTCCCATGATGTCTCTCCGTGTCTGCCGCAGCGCGCGAGGCCCGCGGAAAATAATCGATTCGTTACCCGCTAAATGGGGGAGATGCCGGCAAATTCAAGGCCGCAGCCCAAGCCCGCACCCCTTCACTGCCCTGCGGCGGGAAATTCGGCGGCCACCACCACCCGTGCCGGACGCAGCAGGCGCCCGTGCAGCAGGTAGCCCGTCTGCACCACGACGATGACCGAGCCCGGCTCGGCCTGCGGCGCCGGCACCATGCTCATGGCCTCGTGATACTCGGGGTTGAAGGCCTCGCCCAGCGGCACGACCGGGGTGACACCGAATTTCTCGAGCGCGGCGGACAGCAGTTTCAAGGTTGCCTGCTGGCCCTCGAGCAGCGCCCCACCGGCGCCTTCGTTGCGCGCCGCCTCCAGACCCAGCTCGAGACTGTCGACCACGCCCAGCAGTTCACCAGCCAGTTGCTCGGCACCGAAGCGCCGGGCGTGCTCGACTTCACGGGCCGCGCGCTTGCGCAGGTTGTCGAGTTCTGCCGCGGTGCGCAGCACCTGCTCGCGCTGCTCCTGTACCTGAGCCTCGGCGTTTTCCAGCGCCTCTCGCAGCTGCTCTACGTCCCAGTCGACCTCCGGGTCGCATTCTTGCGCCGAGCCGCCGCTGCCCGCATCGGGGCGCTGATCCTTGCCCAGCACCTGGGTTTCGGCATATTCGTCCACACCCTGTGGCCCCTGCGGCCGCTTCGACTCGGTCATGCGTCCTCCAGACACGTGCGAACGCAGGCACCGCAGTGCCGGCGTAGTGACTCACCTCATGGAAAACGTTGGGGCGGTCTCAGGCGTTTCAAGGGCGGCTGCGATCTGCCTGCGACCCCGGCAGTGGCATGGCACTGCCAGCTAATTGCGCGGCTTGAGGCTCAGGCCCAGCAGACGGGCCGTGACATCGACGATCGGGATGATCCGGTCATAGGCCATGCGGGTAGGCCCGATCACGCCCAGGACCCCGACCACGTCGTCGTCCAGCGAATAAGGGGAAGTCACGACACTGCAGTCGTCCAGGACGCTGTAGCCGGACTCCTTGCCGATGAACAGCTGGACACCTTCGGCCGACAGGCAGCGATCCAGGATATGCAGCAGGTCGCGCTGGCGGGAGAAGGCATCGAACAGCCGCCGCAGCTTGTCGACATCGGAGAGTTCGCGAAACTCCATCAGGTTGGTCTGGCCGGCCATGATGTACTCGGCGCGAGGCCGCGCAGGTTCCTCGAAGGCCATGCGCGCAATCTCGACGGCATCGAGCATCATCTGGTTGACGCTCTCACGGGTGCGCTGAAGTTCATCGAGCAACTGCTTGCGCACGGTGCCCAGGTCCCGGCCGGCAAACTTGTCGTTGAGGTAGTTCGCCGCCGCCTTGAGTTCATCAGCGCTGAACGCACGATCCAGGTGCAGGATTCGGTTCTGCACCTCACGGTCATTGACGACAAGGATGGCGAGCACGCGCCGATCCGACAGTGCCATGAATTCGATCTGGCGCAGCGCCGCCTGCGGCTGCTTGGGCACCGTAACCACGCCGGCCAGGCGGGTGATCTTGGAAAGCATGTTGGAGGCCTGCTCGAGCAGCACCTCCGGGTCGTCGGCATACTGACGCAGCTCCTGCTCGATGCTGCGGATCTCGCGCGCATCCGGCGGCTGGAGCCTGAGCAGGGTATCGACGAAGAACCGGTAGCCCAGATCGGTGGGCACACGACCGGCTGAGGTATGCGGTGCGGCGATGAAGCCGAGCTCCTCGAGATCGGACATCACGTTACGGATGCTGGCCGGGGAGAGATCGAGCCCCGTACCGCGGGACAGCGTTCGGGACCCCACCGGTTCGCCGTCGCGGATATACTTCTCGACGAGTACGCGCAGCACGTGCTGGGCACGCTCGGAGGGCAGATCCGGATAGGTGGTGCCCTGCATCGCTCGACTCCGTGTTTTAAGTTCCTGAAAAGGCTTGAAGTAATTAATCCGACAACCGACCTGAAATGAAGCTAGCAATCGCTGCCCCCGAGTGTCAAGAATGCCTGAAAACGCTGCGCCCCGGCGAACCGCGAGCATGACCCCACCTGCATTCCGCACGATTGGCCTTGTCGGCCGCTTCAAGGACCCCCAGGTCCTCGAGCCGGCCACCGCCGTGCTGGCGCAACTTCAGCGCGACGGCCGGCGCGTACTGGTCGCGCGCGAGGATGCCGTGCCCGCTGCGATGGCTGCGGCGGAAGTGGTGCCGGAAGCCGAGCTCGCCACGGCCTGCGATCTGATCATTGCCGTGGGGGGTGACGGCACCATGCTGTATGCGCTGCGCATCGTCGCCCGCCATGGCGTGCCCCTGATCGGCATCAACCGCGGTCGCCTGGGTTTCCTCACGGATATCTCTCCGGAAGACATGGCCGGGCACCTCGAGGCAATCCTTGCAGGACGCTTCGTAGCCGAACCCAGGCTGCTGCTGGAAGCCAGCATCACCACCGCCGAGGGACGGCAGATCGGCCCGGCGCTGGCCCTCAACGAGGTGGTGCTCACCAAGCATCTCACCGGCCACATGCTCGATGTCGTCACCTGGATCAACGGCAGCTACCTCAACACCCATGGCGGGGACGGACTGATCATCGCCACCCCCACCGGCTCCACGGCCTATGCGTTGTCGTGTGGCGGACCCATCATGCAACCCGACGTCGATGCGCTGCTGATGGTGCCGATCTGCCCGCATACGCTCAGCGACCGGCCGCTGGTGCTGCCCTCCAGCAGCCGGATCGAGACCTGCATCGAACAGCGTCTGGACACCCGCGCGCAGGTGATCTGCGATGGCGAACTGCTCGGCGATCTCAACGCAGGTGATCGGCTGCATGTTCGCGCCGCCGCCGAACATGCCACGCTGCTGCATCCTGAAGATTACAACTTCTACGAGATTCTTCGCTCGAAGCTGCACTGGGGCCACGACGGCCGCTGGCGGCGTAGCTGACATCGCACAGATACCGCAGGTCGCGTGATGCTCACCCACATCCACATCCGCAATTTCGCCATCATCGACGAAGTCGAACTGGAGCTTGGTGATGGCCTGACCGTACTCACCGGCGAGACCGGTGCCGGCAAGTCCATCGTCGTCGATGCGCTGGGCCTCGCGCTGGGCGACCGGGCCGACGCAGGCGCGGTTCGCCACGGCGAAGCACGCGCCGAAATCACGCTGGGCATCGATGTCCGTGGCCTGCCCGAGCTGCGCGCATGGCTCGCCGAACAGATGATCGACGAGGATGATGAATGCCTGATTCGCAGGGTGATCAGTGCGGAGGGTCGCTCGCGCGCTTTCATCAACGGCCAGCAGGTGCCGCTGACCAGCCTGCGCACGCTGGGCGAACAGGTCGTCGACATCCATGGTCAGCATGAGCACCAGTCGCT